>NZ_CAXAOY010000021.1:0-109380 GCF_963970975.1 Pseudomonas sp. RA_15y_Pfl1_P11 | reverse complement strand
AGAAAGAAGCCGTGATCGGCAGATGCGCGCCTTGGAACGCAAGGCACGCAAACTTGGATTGCAGCTGGTTAAAGCGGCTTAAATTTTAAGAGCAAAAACAATGAGTTATTTTTTGTTTGATAAGAGCGGGCTGGCTCGCGAAAGCAGTGGATCAGAAACACATTCGGTGACTGACACGCTGCTTTCGCGAGCAACCCCGTTCCCACAAGGTCAGCGCAATACTGGCAGGCTGGTCGTGGACTTGATCTCGGATAGCGCCACAATCGAATTGACCTCCTGAATCCCCGGCACCATCGACAGCTTCTCGAAGAAAAACCGCTCATACGCTTCAATGTCCGAAGTGACAATTCGCAACAGAAAATCCACCGCCCCCATCAGCACATAACATTCCAGCACTTGCGGAAAGCCGCGAATCGCGTCGGTGAACTCAGTGAAGTTGGAACGGCCGTGGGCGTTGAGTTTGACCTCGGCGAATATCTGCGTGTTGAGACCGATCTTCTTGCGATCGAGCAAGGTGACCTGGCCGCGGATCACCCCCTCTTCCTTGAGCCGCTGGATGCGCCGCCAGCACGGCGACTGGGACAGGCCCACCTGCTCGGCAATTTGCGCACTGGAGAGCGACGCGTCTTCTTGCAGCAGGGCCAGGATACGGCGGTCGTAGGCGTCCAGCTCGCTGTGCATATAAATACCTTCCAAGGTGCTTATCTTGAATTGATTGATTCGATTATTCGCAAAACAGGCTCATCTTAGATAAAAAATCTCCCACGGCGAATGTAAAAATTTCTCCAGTCAAATCTGGAGCTTTCCCATGCACGGCGTCGAAACCACTCACCCTGTCACTCGCGCCGATGCGTGGGCCACCAACAACGCCCATTGCCAGGCGCATTACCAGATCGTCGCCGAGGCGGAGCCGGATGCGCTGTGCCGAGTGCTCAACTATTTCGCGCTGCAGTTTTTGACACCGCGACACGTCACAGTGAACAGGGAGGATGACGTGCTGAACATCGGTATCGTGATGGACGGCCTGAGCTGGCACCGCGCCCAGGTGATCGGTGAAAAGATTCGAAACCTGATCAACGTGTGCGAGTTGGATGTGTGGTCGGCGGACTCTACGGGGCTTCAAACGATGGTGGCGGGCGCTCGGTAAAAAGCTGCAATACACCCTGGGAGGCAAATATTCAGGGGCTGGCTAGCCTGGGATTTACGCCCACTGCCCCCAGGAAAACCTTCATGCTCGTTGACCAACGTTTGGAATTGCATCAACTGTTGCCGGCTTTGGTCGACGGAAAACTGATCACACCCGAGGTTGCGCAACGCTTGTCGGCGCTACCGGCCAGTAACACCCAGCATCCCTTGGAAAGCATCGCAGCCCTTGGCCCCAACCTGGAAACCCTCACCGAATGGCTTGCCCAGCATGCAGGGCAACCTTATTTGCGTATCGACCCGTTGAAGATCGACGTGGGGACGGTCGTGCCGCTGATGTCCCACGCCTTCGCTCAACGCCACGCCATACTGGCGGTGGCGGTGGACGCACAGACCGTCACCGTCGCCAGCGCCCAGCCCCACGTCACCAGTTGGGAAGCTGGGCTCGCCCAGGTGCTCAAGCGCTCGATCAAGCGAGTGGTCGCCAACCCCCAGGACATCGCCCGCTGTATCGGCGAGTTTTACCGGCTGGCGAAGTCCGTCAGCGGCGCCGATCAAAAGGTCGCGGCGCCTGGCCATGTGGACCTGCTCAACCTTGGCGCCAGCGACCAGGAGCCTGATGCCAACGACGCGCATATCGTCAATATCGTCGACTGGCTGCTGCAGTACGCCTTTGCCCAGCGCGCCAGTGATATCCATATTGAACCGTGCCGTGAACAGGGCCGTGTGCGCTTTCGCATCGATGGGCTGCTGCATGACGTCTATCAGTTTCCGCCCCAGGTCACGATGGCCGTGGTCAGCCGCCTGAAGAGCCTGGGCCGCATGAACGTGGCGGAAAAACGCAGGCCACAGGATGGCCGGGTCAAAACCAAAAGCCCGGCGGGGGCGGAAATCGAGCTGCGTCTTTCCACCCTGCCGACAGCATTTGGCGAGAAACTGGTGATGCGGATTTTCGACCCTCAGGTGCTGCTCAAGGGCTTTGACCAGTTAGGCCTGTCCAGTGAGGACCAACAACGCTGGCTCGCCATGACTGGCCAGGCCAACGGCATCATCCTGGTCACCGGCCCTACGGGTTCGGGCAAGACCAGCACCCTGTACACCACGCTCAGGCAACTGGCGACCCGGGAGGTCAACCTGTGCACCGTGGAAGACCCGATCGAGATGGTCGAACCCGCGTTCAACCAGATGCAGGTGCAACACAACATCGACCTGACCTTTGCCAGCGCCATCCGCGCCCTGCTGCGCCAGGACCCGGACATCATCATGATCGGTGAAATCCGCGACCAGGAAACCGCTGAAATGGCGATCCAGGCCGCGCTGACCGGGCACTTGGTGCTATCCACACTGCATACCAACGATGCACCCAGCGCTATCAGCCGCTTGCAGGAGCTAGGCATTGCTCACTATTTGATCAAGGCCACCTTGCTCGGCGTAATGGCGCAGCGGTTGGTGCGGGTTTTGTGCCCTCACTGCAAACGTGCGCTGGGTGAGGTTCATGAGGCCGTCGGGTGCGTTGAATGCCGAAACAGTGGTTTTCGGGGGCGAGCCGGCGTTTACGAAATCATGGTATTGAACGAAGAGCTCAAGGCGCTGATCACGCCCGGCGCCGACGTGCAGGCCCTGCGCCAGGCAGCGGTTGCACAAGGCATGTGCAGCCTGCGCAGCGCGGGTATGCAAAAAATCGAAGCGGGGCTGACCACCATGGCGGAAGTATTGCGGGTGACCCCTGGGGATTCGGTAACAAATCCTTTGTTTGTTACGCGGTGAAACCGTTCTTATCGGTGACAACACCGTTACAATCGGCCGAACGTCGTTTCACTGACACCATCAGATAGGGAATCGCTATGCAGATCGGAACCGTACTGCTTCTTTTTGTGGGCCTGGCCATCGCCATCCTGCTCATGGGCTTCAAGGTCGTACCCCAAGGGTACCAGTGGACGGTCGAGCGTTTTGGCCGCTACACCAACACCCTCAAACCTGGCCTGAACATCATCATCCCGGTCATGGACCGCATTGGTCGCAAGATCAACGTGATGGAAAGCGTGCTGGACATCCCGCCCCAGGAAGTGATCACAGCCGACAACGCCGCCGTGCAGATCGACGCCGTGTGCTTCTTCCAGGTGGTCAACACCGCCCAGGCGGCTTATGAGGTCAATAACCTCGAACACGCCATCCGCAACCTGCTGCAAACCAATATCCGTACTGTGCTCGGCTCCATGGAGCTGGACGCCATGCTCAGCCAGCGTGACGGTATCAACGAAAAACTGTTGCGCACCGTTGATGAAGCTACCGCGCCATGGGGCATCAAGATCACCCGTATCGAGATCAAGGACATCAGCCCACCCGCCGACCTGATGGCAGCAATGTCGGGCCAGATGAAAGCCGAGCGGATCAAGCGTGCGCAGATCCTGGAGGCCGAAGGCCTGCGGGCGTCGGCGATCCTGACAGCCGAAGGCAAGAAGCAGGCACAAATTCTTGAGGCCGAAGGTGGGCGCCAAGCTGCGTTCCTGGAGTCTGAAGCCCGTGAGCGTCAGGCTGAAGCTGAGGCTCGTGCGACTCAAGTCGTTTCCGAGGCGATCGCCACCGGTAACGTTCAAGCCATCAACTACTTCGTCGCGCAAAAATACATCGACGCCCTGGGCAAGCTGGCGTCGGCCAACAACAGCAAGGTCATCCTGATGCCGCTGGAAGCCAGCCAGGTGATCGGTGCGGTCGGCGGTATCGGCGAGATCGTCAAGGCAACGTTCGACAACAAGAAAGGCTGAGGCCAGCACCATGTGGGATTTCCTGCAGCATTTGTCGTTCTGGGATTGGCTGGCACTGGGGACGGTGCTGTTGATCCTTGAAGTATTTGGCGCCGGTGGGTATCTGTTGTGGATGGGTATCGCAGCGGCTGCCGTGGGCGTGATCAAATTCCTGGTGCCGCCCCTGGGGCTGGAGTGGCAGTTGCTACTGTTTGCCGTGTTGTCGATCCTGACCGCAGTGTATTGGTGGAAGCGTCAGCGCAGCAGCGCCAAGGCGAGTGACCAGCCCGGGCTGAACGAACGTGGCTCGGCGTTTATCGGCCGCACGTTTATCGTGCATCAGGCGATCGTGGACGGCCGGGGCAAAGTGAAGGTCGGCGATGGCGTGTGGATGGTGACCGGCCCGGACAGCCCTATAGGCGCCCAAGTCCGGGTGGTCAGCCAGGAGGGCGTGGTGTTAAAGGTTGAAACTGTTTAGTCAGTGATGGAACTCGGCTGGGCTATCTACAATCATAATTCACAGATACCCACCGGAGTCACCCATCATGCGTCTCAAATATGCTGTCGCAACCCTTGCTGTGCTTTCCCTCCCTGTCGGTTCAGCCATGGCCGACAGTTTCTGGCGCAATATCATCTCGTCGGGCGCCACTACCGGCTCGACGTACCTGACGTTCAAGGACCACAAGCTGGTGGTTGCCGCACAAGACGACGCCGGCAGCTTTGTTGCCAGCGACGGCGGCATCCGTGGCCCATACCTGGAAGCCGCAATGCAGAAAGTCCGCGCCGATAACCCTGGCCTGCAGGCCACGGATATGGAGCTGGCCAACGCCATCCTCGCGAAAAACGCCGTTACCGAGTGATTTCATCGCTCTGAAAAATGCCGCTGCTGAAGCGGCATTTTATTGCCCCCGTTTTAACCCGCAGTATGACAATTCATTCACGGACGACAGGCTATATTCAGTCAGCCCGTGCAACCATGCCGGTACTGATACCTCGCCTACTCATCGCCAATCTGAAACGGATGCCTTCGTCGTCATGAGCCAACAGCCCTTCCTGCCGTTTTCCAAACCAACCATTGACGAAGCCACCATCTCGGCGGTTGGCGATGTATTGCGCTCGGGCTGGATCACCAGCGGGCCGAAAGTGCAGGCATTTGAGGCTCAGTTATCTGAATACTTTGGCGGCCGCCCGGTGCGCACCTTCAACTCGGGCACCTGCACCATGGAGATTGCCTTGCGCATTGCTGGTATCGGGCCGGGCGATGAAGTCATCACCACGCCGATCTCCTGGGTTGCCACGGCCAACGTGATCCTGGAAGTCGGCGCTACGCCAGTGTTTGCCGATATTGACCCGATTACCCGCAATATCGACCTGGCCCAGGTGGAGGCTGCGATTACCCCGCGCACCAAAGCTATCATCCCGGTGTACCTCGCTGGCCTACCCCTGGACATGCCGATGCTGTATGCACTGGCCAACAAGTACAACCTGCGTATCGTCGAGGATGCTGCCCAAGCGCTGGGTTCAAGCTGGGATGGCGAGCGTATCGGCGCCACCGGGGATTTTGTGTCGTTCAGCTTCCAGGCCAACAAGAACATCACCTCTTCCGAAGGCGGCTGCCTTGTGTTGAACAATACCGAAGAAGCGCGGCTGGCAGAAAAGTACCGCCTGCAAGGCGTTACCCGCACAGGCTTCGACGGCCTGGATGTGGATGTGCTGGGTGGCAAGTTCAACATGACCGACATCGCCGCAGCCATCGGCTTGGGGCAGTTTGCCCATATCGAAAAGATCACCGCTCACCGCCAGAACCTGGCGCGGCACTATTTCAAATGCTTTGGCGATGACTTTGAAGCGCAATACGGCGCGCAACTGCCGCCGGCTGATTTCGAAAACAGCAACTGGCACCTGTTCCAACTGGTGCTGCCGGAGCGTCAGGACGGTCTGCCGGCACGCGCCACATTCATGGAGCAGATGCAGGCCCGCGGCGTCGGCATTGGCTATCACTACCCGCCGATCCATCTGCTAAGCCTTTATCGGGCGCAGGGGTTCAAGGAAGGCATGTTTCCGGTGGCGGAAAAGGTAGGGCGTTTGATCGTGTCATTGCCGATGTTTACGGCGATGACAGAGGCGGATGTGGAGCGGTCGGTGGCAGCCGTGAAGGCCGTCTTGAAAGCGAGCTGAAAAATCTGGCTCACCACAACCAAATGTGGGAGCTGCGGTGCGCAGCTCCCACATTGGTTTGTGCTGTTTCAGCTATTGGCGTTTACTCGCCGATGGCGGCTTTGTAACCGGCCGCATCCAGCAGTTTTTCCAGATCACTCGGGTTGCTTGGCTTGAGCTTGAAGATCCACGCGCCGTACGGGTCGGAGTTCAGCAGTTCAGGGCTACCGCTCAGCTCCTCATTGACTGCAATCACTTCGCCTGCAACCGGGGCGTAGATATCCGAAGCAGCCTTCACCGACTCAACCACCCCCGCCTGGCCTTCGGCTTCAAACGTAGCGCCAACTTCAGCCAGTTCAACAAACACCACATCACCCAACGCTTCCTGGGCATGGTCGGAGATCCCGACGGTCACGGTGCCGTCAGCTTCCAGGCGTGCCCATTCGTGGCTTTCGGCAAAACGCAGGTCGGCAGGGATATCGCTCATAGTCTGTGTCCTCAAGAAGTAATGTCAGCGGCCTTCGGCCTGCCGGGAATAGGTTAGATCAAGGTCTTGCCATGGCGCACGAAGGTCGGTTTGACCACTCGAACCGGGTACCACTTGCCGCGGATTTCCACTTCGGCCCGATCGGCGGTGGCCGTCGGTACACGCGCCAGGGCAATGGATTTGCTCAGCGTAGGAGAGAAACTACCACTGGTGATCTCCCCTTCGCCAATATTGGCGATACGAACCACCTGGTGAGCACGCAGAACCCCGCGTTCCTCCAGTACCAGCCCGACCAGTTTGAACTGCACACCCGCCGCTTTTTCCGCTTCCAGCGCGGTGCGACCAATGAAATTTCGCTCGGCAGGTTCCCAGGCAATACTCCAGGCCATGTTCGATGCCAGGGGCGAAACGTCCTGGTGGATGTCCTGACCATACAGGTTCATGCCAGCCTCCAGGCGAAGGGTATCCCGGGCGCCGAGACCGATGGGTGAAATCCCCGCGCCCACCAGGTCGTTGAAAAAGCCTGGCGCCTGATCAGCAGGCAGGACAATCTCCAGGCCATCTTCGCCGGTGTAGCCCGTGCGCGCGATAAACCAATCGCCATCGGCGTGGCCTTCGAAGGGCTTGAGCTGGTTAATCAGCATGCTGCGAGACTGGGTGACCAGCTCGGCAATCTTCTGCCGTGCATGGGGGCCTTGGATGGCGAGCATGGCCAACTCAGGGCGCTCATGCAGCTGCACCTGGTAATTGCCCAGTTGCGCGTGCATCCACGCCATGTCCTGATCGCGGGTGGCTGCGTTGACCACCAGCCGATAAGCGTCCTCGGTGCGGTAGACAATCATATCGTCCACCACGCCGCCCTTTTCGTTGAGCATGGCGCTGTACAACGCACGGCCGCAGCCATGCAGACGTTCGACATCATTGGCCAGCAAATACTGCAGCCATTCCTTGGCCTGGGGGCCGCTGACATCGATCACGGTCATATGAGATACATCGAACACCCCGCAGTCGCGTCGCACCTGGTGGTGTTCTTCAACTTGCGAGCCGTAGTGCAGAGGCATATCCCAACCGCCAAAATCGACCATTTTCGCGCCGAGGGCGAGATGTAGGTCGTACAGAGGCGTACGCTGTCCCATGGGTTTCTCCTTCCGGGCGTGGCGAAGGTGCGCAGCGTTGCCGTTCGTGCCAAACACCTTGAATTACAAGGCCCGCAGCCACGCCCAGCGACTCGACCCGAAAGACGGGCCGCACCGAATGCCGCGCATTGTAGCTGCAAGCTGTAGGACTGGCACCTAACCGATTTGCCGGGCAGAGCGTCGGATCAGCCCGATTACCGGTAACAGGCCCACCAGCACCAGGGTCAACGCCGGCAAAGAGGCCCGTGCCCACTCGCCTTCGCTGGTCATTTCGAAAATCCGAACCGCCAGGGTGTCCCAGCCGAACGGGCGCATCAGCAAGGTGGCGGGCATTTCCTTGAGCACGTCGACAAACACCAGCAGCGCTGCACTCAGGGTACCCGGCAGCAACAACGGCAGATACACTTTGCAAAACAGTCGCGGGCCACTGACGCCCAGACTGCGTGCTGCTTCCGGCAAGGACGGGCGGATGCGCGCCAGGCTGTTTTCCAGCGGCCCATAGGCCACCGCCAGGAACCGCACCAAGTAAGCCAGCACCAATGCCGACAGGCTGCCCAGCAGCAACGGCTTGCCCGCACCACCGAGCCAACCAGACAGCGGCACCACCAGCTCACGATCCAGATAACTGAACGCCAACATGAGCGATACCGCCAGTACCGAGCCCGGCAAAGCATAGCCAACATTGGCCAGGCTGATGCCGGAGCGGATCGCCCGGGTCGGCGCCAGGCGGTTGGCAAATGCCAGCACCAACGCCACGCTTACGGTGATCAACGCTGCCATGCCGCCCAAGTAGAGCGTGTGGACGATCAGGCCCGAATAGCGCTCATCCAAGTCGAAGCGGCCGCGCTGCCAGAACCAGACGACCAGTTGCAGCATCGGGATGACAAACGCACAGGCGAACACCAGCCCGCACCAGCCACTGGCCGCTGCTGCCTTGAGCCCACGCAAGTGATACAGCGCCTTGCCCCGAGGCCGCTCATTACTCGGCCGGCTGGCACCGCGTGCGCGACGTTCACCGTACAGCACCAACATCACCACCAGCAGCAACAGGCTGGCCAACTGTGCCGCGCTGGAAAGGCTGAAGAAGCCATACCAGGTCTTGTAGATGGCGGTGGTGAATGTATCGAAGTTGAACACCGAGACCGCACCGAAATCCGCAAGCGTCTCCATCAATGCCAACGCCACCCCGGCACCAATCGCCGGCCGCGCCATGGGCAGGGCCACGTGCCAGAACGCTCGCCATGGCGATTGCCCCAGCACCCGCGCCGCTTCCATGAGGCCTTTGCCCTGGGCCAGGAACGCCGTGCGCGCCAGCAAATACACATACGGGTAAAAGACCAGCACCAGCACGATGATCACACCACTGGTCGAGCGCACGCGCGGCAGGCGCAGGCCGCTGCCGAACCATTCGCGCAGCAGGGTTTGCACCGGGCCGGCAAAATCCAGCAGGCCCACAAACACGAAAGCCAGCACGTACGCGGGAATGGCGAAGGGCAACATCAGCGCCCAATCGAGCCAGCGCCGTCCGGGGAATTCGCAGAGGCTGGTCAACCAGGCCAGACTGACGCCCAACAAGGTCACACCGACACCGACGCCCAACACCAGGGTGAGGGTGTTGCCCAGCAGGCGCGGCATCTGGGTTTCCCAGAGGTGGGACCAGATCTGCGCATCGATGCTCTGCCAGGACAGCAACATCACGCTCAGCGGCAGCAGCACCAGGGCAGCGACGGTGAAGACTGGCAGGTACCAACGGCGTTGGGCGGGGTGGGCCAATGAGAAACTCTCAGAATATTAAAGACTTTCAAGGCGCCGCTAACCAATGTGGGAGCGGGCTTGCTCGCGAATGCAGTGTATCAGTCACACATGCATCGACTGACACGACGCTTTCGCGAGCAAGCCCGCTCCCACATTTCGATCTACGGCGTTTTACAAATTTAGTTCCAGCCAGCCCTATCCATCAACCGAATCGCCTCAGCCTGACGCTTGCCCGCCACTTCCACCGGCAAGGTGTCCGCCACGAATTTACCCCAGGATGCCACTTCGGCCGACGGCGCTACCGCCGGGTTCGCCGGGAACTCCTGGTTCACGTCGGCAAAGATCTTCTGCGCCTCAGGCGTGGTCATCCACTCCACCAGCGCCTTGGCGGCTTCCGGGTGCGGCGCGTGCTTGGTCAGGCCAATACCCGACAGGTTCACATGCACGCCACGGTCGCCCTGGTTCGGCCAGAACAGCTTTACCGCCAGGTCCGGCTTCTGCTTGTGCAGGCGGCCGTAGTAGTAGGTGTTGACGATCCCTACGTCGCACTGCCCGGCGTTGATGGCTTCGAGCACCGCGATGTCATCGGAGAATACGTCGGTGGACAGGTTGTTGACCCACCCCTTGACGATTTCTTCGGTCTTGGCCGCGCCATGGGTTTCGATAAGGGTGGCAGTCAGCGACTGGTTGTAGACCTTTTTCGCCGTACGCAGGCACAGACGGCCTTCCCACTGTTTGTCGGCCAGGGCTTCGTAAGTGGTGAGGTCACCCGGTTTTACCCGGTCGGTGGAATAGGCGACGGTCCGCGCGCGCAAGCTCAAGCCAGTCCAGGCGTGGGCCGACGAGCGATACTGCAGCGGAATATTCTTATCGATCACCGTTGAGGTGAACGGTTGCAGGATGCCCATCTGCTCGGCCTGCCAGAGGTTGCCGGCATCCACGGTGAGCAGCAGGTCGGCGGTGGCATTCTCGCCCTCGGCCTTGATGCGCTGCATCAGCGGGGCTTCCTTGTCGGTGATGAACTTCACCTGCACGCCGGTCTTCTGGGTGTAGGCGTCGAACACTGGCTTGATCAGTTCGTCGATGCGCGAGGAGTAGACCACCACTTCGTCGGCGGCCTGCACGGTGGTGCTGCCGATCAGGGTGAGTGCCAGGGCAGTCAGGAGGCGCTTGGGTGCCAGCATGGGGGCGGTCTCTCATTTGCGAAAAGAGGGCAAATGATAAGGACTCACATTTGGTGGTGCTTGCCGCAGGCGTTACCAGATGTTGCATAGCCAACTTTTTGCGGTGGAGCTGATGGCCTCTTCGCGGGCAAGTCCGATCCCACAGGGGACCGGGCTTCGATGTCAGGGTTTTGCCAGGTCAGGAAGATCGCCGGTCAGGCCCAGCGCCTGGCGTACAAACACGGCCTTGGCTTCGGGCATCTGGTCGACCAGCTTCAACCCGGCATTACGCAACCAGCGCAGCGGTAGTTGGTCAGCCTGGAACAGCCGCTCGAAGCCTTCCATCGCCGCCATCAACGCTAGGTTATGCGGCATGCGTCGGCGTTCGTAGCGGCTCAGCACCTTCACATCCGCCAGGCGCTCACCGCGCTCGGTCGCCGACAGCAGCACTTCGGCCAGTGTCGCTGCGTCAAGAAAGCCCAGGTTCACGCCCTGCCCCGCCAATGGATGGATGACGTGGGCCGCGTCGCCGATCAACGCCAACCCTTCGGCCACATAGCGTTTGGCATGACGTTGGCGCAACGGCACACAAACGCGCGGGTCGGCGCTCAGCACCGCACCCAACCGGCCTTCAAAAGCCCGCTCCAGTTCACGGCAGAAGCTTTGATCATCCAGCGCCATCAGGCGTTCAGACTCAGCGGGCGTGGTCGACCAGACAATCGAGCACCAATCCTCCTGCCCATCCCGCACAAGCGGCAGGAACGCCAGCGGGCCGGTATCGGTAAAGCGTTGCCACGCCGTGCGCTGGTGCGGCTCGCTGCTACGCACGCTGGTGACGATGGCGTTATGCAGGTAATCCCATTCACGGGTCGCCGTGCCGGTCAGGCGGCGCACGGCGGAGTTGGCGCCATCGGCGGCAACCACCAACGGCGCACGCAACTTGCGCCCATCGGCCAGGGTCAGCAACCAGTCATCGCCGGAGCGGCGCATCTGCTCCAGACGCGCGTTGGCCAACAGGCCCAGGTCGCAGTCGTGCAGACGGTCGAGCAAGGCATCCTGAACCACGCGGTTCTCGACAATATGCCCCAGCAACTCGGCATGCACGCTGGCCGCCGAGAAGTGGATCTGCCCGGTGCCGCTGCCGTCCCACACCTGCATCTCGCCATAAGGGCTGACACGGCGCGACACGATGCCGTCCCACACCCCCAGGCGCTCGAGGATGCGCTGGCTGGCGGCCGACAAGGCGCTCACGCGGGGTTCGAATGCGGCCTCGCGGTCGAAAGGCTTGACGCTCAGCGGGCTGCCGTCGAGCAGCAGCACCTGCAGGCCACTGCCTTGCAACGCCAGCGCCAGGGCGCTTCCGACCATTCCGGCCCCGACAATCAGCACATCTGCGCGCATGTCCATGCTTTAAGCCTGTCTCGCTGGCGGCTTACGCCGCACGTAAAGGGTTTTGTCGACCCGCGCCACCAGGGTGCCGGAGCCGTCATGTATCTCGACCTTGAGGTGGGGCAAGTACTTCTCGCCACCTTCGGTGTGTCGACGCACCTCAGCGAGCAAGGCGTCGTCGACGCAAAACTCGGCGTACACCGGGCCTTTGCCCGGCGAGATGAAATCGATGCTCGCGGCCTTGTCCCACACTATGTAGTCGCGGCCCAGGTTCTCCATCAGCATCAGCATGTAGAACGGATCCACCATCGAATACAGGCTGCCACCGAATTGCGTGCCGACATAGTTGCGGTTGTACCAGCCCAGGCCCATACGCACTTTGACCTGACGGAAATCGGCGCTCATATACCGGACGCGGACCCCCGCCCCCAAGTAAGGCGGATACAGGGTCATGATCCAACGCAACAACCGCGCCTTGCCCAGGCGCTCGATCAACCACTTACGCATCGGGACGCGTGCCCAGGCCCATGGCCTGACGGGCGAACCAGCGCTTGGCCGGCGGTAACAGGTCAAGGCCCAGCAGGCCCATGTTGCGGCCCAGCGCGACCAGCGGTTGGGCGCTGCCAAACAGGCGCGTGACCTGGTCGGAGAAGCCCACGGTAAGTTTCTGGTCGAGGCGCTGACGCTCGCGATAGCCCTGCAAGGTTGCCAGGTCGCCCGGTACTTGCGGGCCGGCCAGCAAGGCCTCAGCCAAGGCATTCGCATCGCGCAGGGACAAGTTGAAGCCCTGCCCGGCAATCGGGTGCAGGCTGTGGGCGGCATTGCCAAGGATTGCCAAGTGCGAACGCACTTGCTCCTCGGCCTCAACCAACGTCAGCGGGTACAGATGACGTGCGCCGACTTGCTTCAGGGTGCCCAGGCGGTAGCCGAACACGTCCTGCAATTCACTCAAGAAGCTACGTTCATCAAGGTTGGCCAGGCGCTGGGCATCCAAACCGATGCGCGTCCACACCAGCGCGCAACGGTTGTCCGGCAGCGGCAGCAAGGCCATCGGGCCTTCATCGGTGAAGCGCTCGAATGCTTCGCCGTTGTGGGCTTCGCTAGGCGTGATGTTGGCGATCAGCGCGCTCTGGTTATACGGGCGGGTTTTAACGCCGATGCCCAGTTGCTCGCGCAAGCCGGAACGGCCGCCGTCGGCCAGCACCGCGAGGTCGCATTCCAGCACGGTTTCATCGTTGAGGGTAAGGCGGTAGCCATCGGACAGCGGCTCCATGCGCGTGACTTCCGCCGGGCAGCGCCAACTGACCACGTCTTTATCCAGGCCCTGCCACAGGCACTGGCCCAGCCAGGCGTTTTCCACCACATAACCAAGGGCGGGCACGCCCTCTTCCATGGCCGACAGACGCGCCGTGGAGAAGCGCCCACGGTCGGACACATGGATCTGCTTGATCGGCTCGGCGCGACGGGAAATGCCCTGCCACAGGCCCAAACGCTGATAGATCTGCCGGGCGCCGAAGGACAGCGCCGAAGAGCGCGCGTCGTAGCTCGGCTGGTAGCTGTCGCCCGGCGCGAACGGTTCGATCAGCACGATCTTCCAGCCGCGCGCCTTGGCCCCCGCCTGCAACGCCAACGCCAGGCTGGCACCGACCAGGCCACCGCCGATGATCGCCAGGTTGACCCGGCTCATCGCGCAGCCGCCATCAGCGCTTCGATATCGGCGACGGTCTTGGGCACGCCGCCGGTCAGGATTTCACAGCCTTGCTTGGTTACCACCACGTCGTCCTCAATGCGTACGCCAATGCCACGCCATTTCTTTGCCACGTTCTGATTGTCCGGTGAGATGTAGATCCCCGGCTCAACGGTCAACGCCATACCGACTTCCAGCACACGCCACTCACCGCCCACTTTGTACTCGCCCACATCATGCACATCCATACCCAGCCAGTGGCCGGCGCGGTGCATGTAGAACGCTTTATAGGCTTCGCTGGCGATCAGCTCGTCGACGTCACCCTGCAACAACCCAAGCTTCACCAGCCCGGCGGTTATGACGTGCACTGTGGCCTCGTGGGCCTGGTTCCAATGCTTGTTGGGGGCGATCTGGGCAAAGGCAGCTTCCTGGGAGGCCAGCACAATTTCGTAGACCGCCTTCTGTTCGGGCGAAAACTTGCCGTTGACCGGCCAGGTACGGGTGATGTCGCTGGCGTAGCAGTCGATCTCGCAACCGGCGTCGATCAGCACCAGGTCGCCGTCCTTGAGCAGCGCGTCATTCTGCTGGTAATGCAGGATGCAGCTGTTGCGGCCAGCGGCGACGATGGAACCATAAGCCGGCATTTTCGCGCCGCCCTTGCGGAATTCGTAGTCCAGCTCGGCTTCCAGGCTGAACTCGTGCAAACCAGCCCTGCTGGCCTGCATCGCCCGCACATGGGCGGCGCAGGAGATGCGTGCGGCCTCGCGCATCACCTTCACTTCTGCCGCCGATTTATACAGACGCATGTCGTGAAGCAGATGATCCAGGGCAACGAATTCGTTCGGTGGCTGGGCGCCGAGGTGCGCTTTAGAGCGGATCACGTTGATCCACTCCATCAGGTGCCGGTCGAATTCGGCGTTGCTGCCCATGGCCGAATACACCCGGTCGCGGCCTTCGATCAGGCCGGGCAGGATGTCGTCGATATCGGTGAAGGGGAAGGCATCGTCGGCGCCAAAGTCGCGAATTGCGCCTTCGGTGCCGGCGCGCAGGCCGTCCCAGAGCTCGCGTTCGGCATTGCGTTCGCGGCAGAACAGCACGTACTCGCCGTGCTGGCGGCCGGGCATCAGCACGATCACCGCTTGCGGCTCGGGGAAACCGCTCAGGTACTGAAAATCGCTGTCCTGGCGGTACACGTGTTCGACATCACGGTTGCGGATCGCCACGGCGGCGGCCGGCAGGATCGCGATGCTGTTGGGTTCCATCTGCGCCATGAGCGCCTTGCGGCGCCGCGTGTATTCCGCTCGGGGGATATGAATCATGGACAGATGGGCTTCCTTTCTTAATGCAGCGACGGCTTGGGTGCAGCGGGCTCAGCAGACTTCTTGGTCTCTGTGAATAGCAGCAGCGGCGCGACGCGCAGGTATTCCATCACCTCCATGTAGTCGCCTTCACCGTCCTCGGATTCTTCCAGGGCGTCTTGCACCTGGGAGATGGCTGCCAGGTCCTGCAACACTTCCTTGGCGTCGGTGCTCAATTCCAGGCCGCCGGCGTTTACGCCAAAGCCGTGGAGGAAACCTTGGCACCATTGGCCCAAGGCTGCAGCGCGTTCGGTGAGCGGCGCGTCGTCAGTCGGCAGCAGCAGGACCACGGTGACGTCATCACCGGTCAGCTCGCCCTTGACCATCTGTTGCAAGCCGATCAGCGCGTTACGCACGTTGTCGGTCGGCTCGGTTTCGAGCAGCTCGGCCACATCGGCCAGCCAGTTATCAGCGTCAAAGCCAACGCCGGTGCAACTACGGCCCAGGAGCACGCCGTGCAGTTCGGCAGGCGAGCAGGGGTGGCCGCTGGCGCTCAGCAGTTTGGAAAAAGCATCGTACGGGGAGTTCTGAATAGGCATGGTGAGCTAGGCGCCAGACGGCGCAATGTCTAGAATGGAGCGTCGTATCCTAGCACCGGCAGGCGTACCAAGACTATCAAGGGCGTCAGATCGTTTATCCTGCAGTTGCCATTCATCAGACAAATCCAGTGGAACCCAATGGAAGACACCGACCTGCAAGCGCTGATGGCCAGACTCGAATTGCTAATTACCCGGGTCGAGCAACTAAAGACTCAAAACGGACTCCTATTAGCTCAGGAAAAGACCTGGCGCGAGGAACGCGCTCACCTCATTGAAAAAAACGAAATCGCCCGGCGTAAGGTCGAATCGATGATTTCGCGCCTGAAGGCCCTGGAGCAAGACTCATGAGTTCAAGCAATAGCGTCACCGTGCAGATCCTCGACAAAGACTATTCGATCATCTGCCCCCAAGAAGAGCGCAGCAACCTGGTGAGCGCCGCCCGCTACCTGGACGGCAAGATGCGTGAAATCCGCAGCAGCGGCAAAGTGATCGGCGCCGACCGCATTGCCGTGATGGCCGCGCTGAATATTACTCACGATTTACTGCATAAGCAGGAACGCCCTGACGTGCAGGCCAGCGGCTCTACCCGTGAGCAGGTGCGTGACCTGCTGGAGCGTGTTGATCTGGCGCTTTCCAGCGACACAGACGCACCCAAGGGCTGATTGCCGCGACTGTTTAAGGTATACTCGCCCCACTCCCTGGCGTGTTTGCCAGTCGGCGATGTCCCTGAGCCGATTCGCACTACCCTGGAAGTTGCACGTTGGGCTGGTGTGCATGTCCGCTAGACGGAAAGCCTTAAAGCCTACTGCATCTTCCACCTTGAACTTTCGGGTTCAAGGGCTAAGTCGACAGCGGCTCTGTCGGGGAGCCTGAATTCCCAAACTCAATGCCAGTCCTCGGACTGGCATTGTTTTATGAGCCGAAACCATGACCGAACCTGCGCCGCTTTCCCGTCCGCACCTTCGACGCATGTTGCGCCAGGCCCGCCGCGCCCTCACGCCAAGCGAGCAGCGCAAGGCCGCCCACGGCCTGTATCGGCAACTGGCACAGCACCCGCTGTTTCGCCGGGCCAAACATATCTCTTTGTATCTACCGACGGACGGTGAAATCGATCCGCGCTTGCTGCTGCGCGCAGCCCAGCGCCGAGGCAAGGCCACGTACCTGCCGGTACTCAGCGCCTGGCCGCGAACCAAGATGGTGTTCCAGCGCGTAAGGCTTGGGGAAAAGCTGATGCCCAATCGGTTTCGCATTCTGGAGCCACGGGTGAATATCAGCCGTCAGCGCAAGGTCTGGGCGCTGGACCTGGTGCTGCTGCCGTTGGTAGGGTTCGATGATGCGGGTGGGCGACTGGGCATGGGCGGCGGGTTTTACGATCGCAGCCTGGCTTATCTGGCGCGCCGCAAGAGCTGGCGCAAGCCGACGTTGCTGGGCCTGGCCCATGAATGTCAGAAGGTCGATCGGTTGGCGCAAGCGAGCTGGGACGTGCCGTTGGCGGGCACCGTAACAGATAAGAATTGGTACATCGCACAGACGCCACTGGAATCAGCGGCGCCTTGAAGAAGTGTTAACGCTTGAACGGTTGCGACTGCTGCTGAGCCAGTTCAACGGGAGCATCGGTGTTGTTCGACCACAAGCTTTGTGCATACCCGGTGGTCACGACGCCCAGACCAAACAAAATCACCAAAATCCATAGTAAATCCGGTTTACGTTGCATCGATTGCCCCCCTGCAGGCACCTCGTAAACGATGACAACAACGTTCCAAAGGAGTCCGTTGCAGCTGCGCCAAGCTTTAAAAGCCGGCATTCTGCGGTAACGTGAACCAACACGCAAACCTTGGCGCCAACCGACTGTCGGTTTGTCATCAAATTACCTGACAACTTGCCCACTGTCTTTTTCAGGAGCCCAAAGATGGCCTATTGGTTGATGAAATCCGAGCCCGATGAACTCTCTATCAAAGGCTTGGAAAAGCTCGGTGAAGCGCGCTGGGACGGGGTGCGCAACTACCAGGCGCGCAACTTTTTGCGCGCGATGGCGGTAGGTGACGAGTTTTTCTTTTACCACTCCAGCTGCCCCGAGCCTGGCATTGCCGGCATCGGCAAAATCGTCGAAGCGGCCTATCCGGACCCCACAGCGCTAGAACCAGAAAGCCACTATTTCGACGGCAAGGCCACCCGGGAAAAAAATCCGTGGAGCGCGATCAACGTTGCGCACGTCCGGACCTTTCCCAACGTGCTGGGCCTGGGCTATCTGAAACAACAAGTCGCCCTCGCCGAATTGCCCTTGGTGCAAAAAGGCAGCCGGCTTTCGGTGATGGCCGTCACGCCCGAGCAATGGGCCGCCGTGATCAATTTGCTTTAACTGACCGGCATCAAGGCCCTCTCAGGGCAAACCGGTCACACTGGAACGCTAAAGCCGCAGGAAGCAGCCATGTCGACGAACCACCACACCTCCCGCCTTTTCGCCGTCGCACTCATCGCGCTGCTGCTGGGTGCCGGCGGCTTCGGTTACTGGCGCTCCACCCAGGACCGCCTGCCCGAAGGGCTGGGCATGGGTAACGGCCGCCTGGAATCCACCGAAGTGCAGATCGCCACCAAGATCCCCGGGCGTCTGGCCGACGTGCGGGTGGACGAAGGCGACAAGGTACTCAAGGGCCAACTGCTCGCACGCATGGACACCCGCACCCTCGAAGCCCAACGCGCCCAGGCCGAGGCTGAAGTGCTGCGCGCCAAGGAAAACTTCGCCGCTGCCGAAGCCAATGTGCAACTGCGCCAGAGCGAACAACTGCTGGCAAACCAGGAACTCAGGCGTACCCAACAGCTGTACAAACGCGGCTTCGCCAGTAGCCAGTTGATCGACCAGCAGCAAGCGCGGCAGAACACCGGCAATGCAGCAGTCGTTGCCGCACAAGCCCAAGTCGCCTCGGTGAAAGCCGCCATCGTCGCCGCCCAAGCCCAAGTCGCACAGCTCACCAGCGAAATCGACGACAGCAGCCTGCGCGCACCTATCGACGGGATCATCCAACTGCGCCTGGCAGAACCCGGCGAAGTACTGGGTGCGGGCGGGCGTGTGTTGCTGCTGATTGATCCCAATGATCAATACATGAATCTCTACCTGCCTGCCTCCGTCGCCGGGCGCCTCACCGTCGGCAGTGACGCACGCATCCTGCTCGATGCCCTGCCCGACCAACCGCTGCCGGCCACGATCAGTTTTGTCGCCGCCAAATCCCAGTTCACACCCAAGGAAGTGGAAACCCGCGACGAACGCCAGAAACTGGTCTTCCGCGTCAAACTGCGCCTGACTCAACCCAGCGCTGTGCCCCAAGCCAAACCGGGCATGCCCGGCGCGGGTTATGTACGCACAGCTGACATCGACTGGCCGGCCAACCTGCAATGACCGCGCTGGCGCTGCAGGCCAGCGGGATCAACCACCGCTACGGCAAGCAGCAGGCACTGGTCGACATCGCCTTCAGCCTGCCGGCCGGTACGCGCTGCGGGTTGATTGGCCCGGACGGCGCGGGCAAGTCAAGCCTGCTGGGCTTGATCGCCGGGGTTAAGAAACTCCAGGAGGGTCAGCTGGAAGTGCTCGGTGGCGCCATCGAAGACCGCCGCCACCGCAACAGCCTGTACCCACGCATCGCGTTTATGCCCCAGGGTTTGGGCGGCAATTTGTATCCCGAATTGTCCATCAGTGAAAACATCCGTTTCTTTGCCACGCTGTTTGGCCTGTCCAGAGCCGACTGCGACCAGCGCATGCACAACCTGCTGCTGGCCACCGACCTTGCGCGCTTCGCCGAGCGTCCGGCCGGCAAGCTGTCTGGCGGCATGAAGCAGAAACTCGGCCTGTGCTGCGCGCTGATCCACGACCCGGACCTGTTGATCCTTGACGAGCCCACTACTGGCGTCGACCCACTGTCACGCCGGCGCTTCTGGGAACTGGTCGAAAGCGTACGCAGCGAGCGCCCACAACTGACGCTGCTGGTAGCCACGGCCTACATGGAAGAAGCCGAGCAGTTCGAACATTGCTTGATGCTTGATCGCGGCAAACTGATCGCGGTCGGCTTGAGCAGTGAACTGGCCGCCGCAACATCCAGCGGCAAATTGGACGAGGCTTTCACCCACTTCCAGGGCGACAGCGCCCACGACAATAAGCCGCTGGTGATTCCGCCGAGGGAAAGCGACAACACCGATATCGCCATCGAAGCCCACGATCTGACACTGCGTTTTGGTGATTTCACGGCGGTGAACACCGTCAGCTTCGCCATCGGCCGAGGCGAAATATTCGGCTTTCTCGGCTCCAACGGCTGCGGCAAGACCACCACCATGAAAGTCCTCACCGGGCTGATGCCCGCCACTGAGGGGAGCGCGACACTGCTGGGCAATCCTGTCAACGCCAAGGACCTGGCCACTCGCAAACGCGTGGGGTTCATGTCACAAAGCTTCTCGCTGTACGGCGAACTCAGCGTGCGCCAGAACCTGATGCTGCATGCGCAATTGTTCGACTTGCCAAAGGCGGACAGTGGCCCGCGTATTGATGAGTTGATCCAGCGCTTCGACCTCGGCGATGTGGCCGAGCAACCATCCGGCGAACTGCCCCTCGGCTTGCGCCAGCGGTTGTCATTGGCCGTGGCCGTGCTGCATCGGCCTGAAGTGCTGATCCTTGATGAGCCCACTTCGGGTGTCGACCCGGCCGCGCGCGACGACTTCTGGCGGTTGCTGATCGAGCTGTCCCGCGAACAAGGCGTGACCATCTTCCTGTCCACCCACTTTATGAACGAAGCCCAGCGTTGCGACCGCATCTCCTTGATGCACGCGGGCAAGGTACTGGCCTGCGATACGCCGGATGCGCTGCAACAACAATTCCACGGCGAGACGCTGGAAGCGGCGTTCGTCACCTGCCTGGAACAAGCCCAAGGCGAGCCGGAACCCACTGCGCCCGCCGCAACCGTCAGCGAAACCAGTGCGCCACCCGTGAGCAAGCGCGGCTTCAGTCTGTCTCGCCTGCTTGCCGTAGCCAGCCGCGAAGGCAAGGAACTGTTGCGCGACAAAGTGCGCATGGCCTTCGCGCTGCTGGGGGCAATGTTCATGATGGTGATCTTCGGCTACGGCATCTCCCTGGATGTGGAAAACCTCGCCTTCGCGGTCTACGACCAGGACCAGACGCCACAAAGCCGCGCCTACCTGGAGGCTTTTCGCAGCTCGCGCTACTTCGCCGAGCAACCGCTGATCAGCGACTCGAATGAATTGCACCGACGCCTGCAACGCTCGGAAATAAAACTGGCGCTGGAGATACCGCCCGGTTTTGGCCGTGATCTCTACGCCGGTCGCCAGCCCACCGTGGCTGCCTGGCTTGATGGCGGCATGCCGTTTCGCGCGGAAACCAGCCGCAACTACGTTGAAGCCGTGCACCAGGAGAACCTCCGGCAACTGGCCGAGCTGAGCAGCCTGCCTCGTAACAACTCAGCCGCCGTCAAGCTGGAAACCCGCTTCCGCTATAACCAGGACGTGGTCAGTGTGAATGCCATCGGCCCCGGGGTGATGGCGCTGATCCTGGCGTTTATCCCGGCGATGCTGACGGCACTCGGCATCGTGCGCGAGAAGGAGCTGGGCTCGATCACCAACTTCTACGCCACGCCGCTGACCCGCCTGGAATTCCTGCTCGGCAAACAGGCGCCCTACCTGGCGGTGAGCCTGGTCAACCTGGCGATATTGGTGGCGATGAACCGCTGGCTGTTCGGCGTGCCGTTCAAAGGCAGCGCCCTCACACTGGCGTTCGGCGGCCTGCTGTATGTGCTGGCCACCACCAGCATGGGCCTGCTGATTTCGGCGTTCACCCGCACGCAGATCGCCGCCATCCTCGGCACCATGATCATCACCAGCCTGCCGACCATCCAGTTCTCCGGGCTGATCGTGCCGCGCTCGTCCCTGGAAGGCGCGGCTGCGTTGATGGGCACGCTGTTTCCGGCGGGGCATTTTCTGGATATCGCCGTGGGCACTTTCACCAAGGCCCTGGACGTGCGCCAGTTGTGGCCGCAGTGCCTGGCACTGTTCGGGTTCTTTATAGGGTTTACCGGGCTGAGCCTGATCATGCTCAAGAAGCAGGAGGCCTGATGCATAAGTTTGCGCACATCCTGCGCCTGGGTATCAAGGAACTGACCAGCCTGCGCCACGACAGCGTGTTGCTGCTGTTCCTGTTCTACGCCTTCACCGTCGCTATCTATATGCCCGCCGCTGGATCGGTGATCGGCGTGCACAACGCCAGCGTGGCGTTTGTCGATGAAGACCACAGTCCGCTTTCGCGTCAGATGGCCGAGGCGCTGCAACCGCCCGAGTTCCAGGCCCCCATGCCATTGCCCTATGACCAACTGGACAAGGTCATGGACAGCGGCGAGTACACCTTCGTGATCAATGTGCCGGCGAATTTCCAGGCCGACCTGTTGTCCGGTCGCCAGCCCGGCGTACAGGTGAACGTCGATGCCACGGCGCTGAGCCAGGCATTCATGGGCGCGGGCTATATCGGGCGGATTTTCCAGAGGGAACTGCTCAATTACAGCGGCCAGACCGATGCCGCCCGCCACGCGCCCGCCCTGCTGACCACCCGCGCATTGTTCAATACCAACCTGGAAGGTGGCTGGTTCCTGGCGGTGATCCAGATCGTCAACAACATCACCATCCTCGCGATTATCCTGACCGGTACCGCGCTGCTGCGCGAGCGTGAGCACGGCACCCTCGACCATCTATTGGTGCTGCCGCTGACCGCGCTGGAGATCATGCTGGCAAAAATCTGGAGCAACATGCTGGTGGTGGTGTTGTGCACTTGGCTGTCGCTGGAAGTGGTGGTCAAAGGGCTGCTCGGCGTGCCGCTGGCCGGGTCGCTCGGGCTGTTTCTGTTTGTGACGGCGCTGTACCTGTTTGCCAGTACGGCCCTAGGGATTTTCCTGGCGACGCTTGCGCGTTCGACGCCGCAGTTCGGCTTGCTGGCGATTCCAGTGATTATCCCCATGCTGTTGCTCTCAGGCGGCAGCACGCCGTTGGACAGCATGCCCGAGTGGTTGCAGTGGGTGATGCAAGGGTCGCCGTCGACACATTTTGTGAGTTTGAGTGCGGCGATTCTGTTCCGGGATGCGGGGGTGGGCTTGGTGTGGCCGGACTTGCTGGCGTTGGCCGGGATTGGGTTGGTGTTTTTTGCGGTGGCGCTGGCGCGGTTCAGGAAGAGCCTGGCCTCGTGACGAAGCCTACGTAGCCGCTGCCTCGCCAGGGCTCGACAGCGGCTACGGGGGAGGGTGTTACTGGATGATCAGGTTGTTGAACAACAAGTCTTCCACTACCGGCTTGCCGGTCTCGTCGTTCATCACTTGCTGGGTTTGCTTCAGAGCTTCCTGGCGCAGTTTTTCCTTGCCTTCAACGGTGCTCATGCTCTCGTTGGTCTGCTGAGTGAACAGTGCCACCAGTTGGTTACGGATCAACGCGTCATTGGCTTTGACCGCAGCGGCAGCTTCGGTGCCGGTCACGCGCAGGGCGATGTCGGCCTTGAACACCTTGAGTTTCGCCGTGCCATCCAGGCCGTAGTTGCCCACGAACGGCGGGCTCAGGCTGATATAGCTGACCTTCGGCGCCTCGCCTTCTTTGGCCTCTTCGGCCTGGGCTGCCATCGGCAAGGTCAGGGCCAGCATCAACAGGATCCACGCTTTCACAGTTCATTCCTCACATTCGGTTGCCAAGTAGCATAACGCTAGCAAGGCTGAGCACAAGCTTATGGCGACTTATCAGGCCCGGGCATGCTCGTTGACCCACGGGCGTACCCTCCTACACTTATCGGCCACGATGCCAAAAGGAATAGTCCGATGAAAGCTGTGCTGTGCAAAGCCTTCGGCCCCGCCGAAACCCTGGTGCTGGAAGAAATCGCCAGCCCGGCGATCAAGAAGAACGAAATCCTGCTGGACGTGCATGCCGCCGGGGTCAACTTCCCGGATACCTTGATCATTGAGGGCAAGTACCAGTTCAAGCCGCCCTTCCCGTTTTCGCCGGGTGGCGAAGCGTCGGGCGTGGTCAGTGAAGTGGGCGAAAAGGTCGACCACCTGAAAGTCGGTGATCGGGTCATGGCGCTGACCGGCTGGGGCAGCTTTGCCGAACAGGTCGCGGTGCCGGGCTATAACGTACTGCCGATCCCGCCGAGCATGGACTTCAACACCGCCGCGGCTTTCAGCATGACCTACGGCACCTCGATGCACGCGCTGAAACAGCGGGCCAACCTGCAACCTGGCGAAACGCTGTTGGTCCTCGGCGCCTCCGGTGGCGTGGGTCTGGCCGCCGTGGAGATCGGCAAAGCCATGGGCGCACGCGTTATCGCCGCCGCCAGCAGTGCCGACAAACTCGCAGTGGCCAAGGCGGCTGGCGCTGATGAGCTGATCAACTACAGCGAAGCCAGCCTGAAAGACGAGATCAAGCGCCTCACCGACGGCAACGGTGCCGATGTGATCTACGACCCGGTGGGTGGCGATCTGTTTGACCAGGCCATCCGCGCCATCGCCTGGAACGGCCGCCTGCTGGTGGTGGGGTTTGCCAGTGGGCGTATTCCGGAACTGCCGGTGAACCTGGCGCTTCTCAAGGGCGCCGCAGTGGTCGGGGTGTTCTGGGGTTCATTTGCGCAGCGTCAGCCGCAGGATAATGCGGCGAATTTCCAGCAGTTGTTCACATGGTATTCCGAGGATAAGTTGAAGCCGCTGGTGTCGCAGGTGTACCCGCTGGAACAGGCCGCCCAGGCGATCAATGATTTGGGGCAGCGCAAGGCGGTGGGCAAGGTCGTCGTCCAAACTCGCTAAACGATGTGAAATTCGGTCAATGTGGGAGCAAGCCCGCTCCCACATTGGGATCTCCAACGCCTCACGAACTCAATCCCGACCAGCACTTATCTATTCGCGACATGTTCATAAGAGAACATGCAATTGCTCTGATTTCCTGTGTTTGCAGATAAGAGGCGATGCTATTTTCGGTAACGAAACTGTAACATTCGCATCCGCAGTCAAAACAAGAAATTTGGAGCTCTTGAATGTTTGCTTTCTTTCGTCCTGCCGCACATCAGGCGCCCCTGCCTGAAGAAAAAATAGACAGTACCTACCGACGCCTGCGCTGGCAGATCTTCGCGGGTATTTTCTTCGGTTACGCCGGGTACTACCTGCTGCGTAAAAACTTCTCGCTGGCCATGCCCTACTTGATCGACGAGGGTTACACCCGTGGTGAACTGGGCCTGGCGATGTCGGCTATCGCGATTGCCTACGGCCTGTCCAAGTTCCTCATGGGCCTGGTGTCCGACCGCTCCAACCCGCGCTATTTCCTGCCCTTCGGCCTGCTGGTTTCAGCTGGGGTCATGTTCATTTTCGGTTTCGCACCTTGGGCGACGTCCAGCGTGACCATGATGTTCATTTTGCTGTTCATCAACGGCTGGGCTCAAGGCATGGGCTGGCCGCCCAGTGGACGGACCATGGTGCATTGGTGGTCGCAGAAAGAACGCGGCGGCGTGGTGTCGGTATGGAACGTGGCGCACAACGTCGGCGGCGGCCTGATCGGCCCGCTGTTCCTGCTGGGCATGGGCTGGTTCAACGACTGGCACGCAGCGTTTTATGTACCGGCGACCGTGGCATTGGCAGTGGCGGCGTTTGCCTTCATCACCATGCGCGACACCCCGCAATCAGTCGGCCTGCCGTCGATCGAGAAGTACAAGAACGACTACCCGGAAGGCTATGACGCCAGCCACGAAGACGAATTCAGCGCCAAGGAAATCTTCGTCAAGTACGTGCTGCGCAACAAAATGCTCTGGTACATCGCCTTCGCCAACGTGTTCGTCTACCTGCTGCGCTACGGCGTACTGGACTGGGCGCCGACCTACTTGAAAGAAGCCAAGCACTTCACGGTCGACAAATCGTCCTGGGCGTACTTCTTCTATGAGTGGGCAGGTATCCCGGGCACGCTGCTGTGCGGCTGGATGTCGGACAAGATCTTCCGTGGCAACCGTGGCCTCACCGGCATCGTGTTCATGGCCCTGGTGACCGTGGCGACCCTGGTGTACTGGCTCAACCCGCCGGGTAACCCGATGGTCGACATGCTCGCGCTGGTGTCCATCGGTTTCCTGATCTACGGCCCGGTAATGCTGATCGGCCTGCAGGCGCTGGAACTGGCGCCGAAGAAAGCCGCCGGCACAGCGGCGGGCTTCACCGGTTTGTTCGGTTACCTGGGGGGCTCGGTGGCAGCGAGTGCGGCCATGGGCTACACCGTGGACCACTTCGGCTGGGACGGTGGTTTCGTGCTGCTGATCGGCGCGTGCGTGTTGGCAATCGCCTTCCTGATCCCAACGTTGTGGCACACCAACAGCGTCAGCTCGGCGCGTTAACCGCCTGAGCAATCCTTCGCACAACGCTTGAGCCGCGCCTCCAGGTTTTTATCTGGCATGGCGTGGCTACGCAGGGCGTTGACGGTCTGCTCGACATAATCACGCGTAGTGCCGTAACGCCCGCAAGCGCTTTGCAACACGTGGTTCAGCACGATATCCGGCAAGTTGCCGGCGTAGCTGGGCAGGTGCCGCTCCAAGACAAATCCCAATGCCTGCACCGTACTGCCATCTTCCAGACGGCAGCTGAGCCAGTGCGGCCGGTAAGAGGGGTAAGGCATCTCGCGCTGCCACAAGGCGTAGAGCGAGGCCTCCAGTTGATCTTCCGGCAAGCGGTAAGCAAACCCGCTGCAAGAGCCGCCGCGATCCAGACCAAAGACCAAACCTGGTAATTCCGGCGTACCCCGGTGCTCGTGGGACCACAAGTAAAGACCCCGATGATAACCATGGACCCGTGCCCGCATGCGCTCGGTCGACGAGCATTCAGGGCGCCAGATCAGCGAACCATACGCAAATAGCCAGACCGGCCCACCCTTATGCCGGGCCATGGTGGCCTGCATCGAGCTCATCAATTGTTCGTGAGTGAGTTGCGGCCCAAGATCGAGACGCGGAGGGTAAGCCAACTGCAAAAGATCAGTTTCAATGGCGGTCATGGCGAAAAGCGGTACGCCTCCTATGTATTACCAGTTGTAAGCAACTTTACCGTAATAAAACCCGCAGCAATAAGCCGCCCGTCTCAGATATAGCTTAAGGACATTTGCCTGAGACACTAAATACCCTAAGCGAATAAGTACGGATATAAGCGCCACAGCCATTTGTCAGCATTACGCGTGCCAATGCCGTCGCTTTCAGCCCCGGTTCAGCCTGGGAACCCGCCAACCCATCAAAATAGCGCACACATCACGACCCACTTAGCCGCCCACCAAATCGACTCTTGAGGTCGCACCCATGAAGAGATTCCGAATGCCTGGCCTGTTGTTCCTGGCCCAGGCCACCACCGCACTGGCTGGCGAAACACTCGCGAGCGAGGACGACAAAGGCTTCTGGTACGCGCAGACCAGCGTCTACACTCGGCATTTCGCGCCCGATCCGGAGCACAACAACAACCAGGACCTGATCGGCCTGGAGCGCAACGAAGCGTCAGGTTTCGTGTATGGCGGGGCAACGTTTCGCAATTCGTTCAGGCAGCGCTCGTATTACGCGTACGCGGGCAAGCGCTACGACATGGCGAACTATCCGGTGTATTTGAAGCTGACCGGCGGAGCGATCCAGGGTTATCGCGGCAAGTACCGCGACAAGATCCCACTGAATCGTTACGGCGTGGCACCGGTGATCATTCCGTCGGTGGGCGCGCATTACGGGCCGGTGGCGGCAGAGATGGTATTGCTGGGGTTCAATGCGGCGATGGTGACCACAGGCGTGCGCTTCTGACACAGACACGACGCAGTCCGCTCCCACAGTTTGATCGGCGTACACCCATGATGTATGTGATCGCGTCAGGCCCGGGGGGCGTAGGCGAACACATCGGCACGCATCTGGTGCGCATCCATGCCGGCATCTACCAGCGCATCCAGGGTACCGTAGATCATCGCCGGTGAACCGCTGGCGTAGACGTGCACCGACTTGAGGTCGGTGATGTCTTCACACACCGCTTCATGCAACAACCCACAGCGCCCTTCCCAACCACACAAGTCGCTGACAACTTTGTGCAGGAACAGGTTGGGCAGTTGCCGCCACTGGTCCCAGTGCTCAATGTCGTAGAAATCTTCCGGGCGACGTACGCCCCAGTACAGGTGCACCGGGTGCTTGAAGCCGGAGGCGCGGCAATGCTCGATCAGGCTGTGCATCTGCGCCATGCCGGTACCGGCAGCGATCAACACCAGCGGCCCGTCCGGCAGCTCGGCCAAGTGGGTGTCACCAAAGGGCATTTCGATCCGGGCCATCTGGTTACGCTGCAGTTGCTCCAATAGGGTGCGCGCACTGTCCTCGCGGACCAGCACATGCAACTCCAGCTCGCGTCCAGCATGGGGTGCCGACGCCAGGGAGAATGCCGATTTCTCGCCATTGTCGCGCTCGATCATCAAGTATTGCCCGGCGTGGTAACGCACCGCCTTGCCGGCCGGCGCGCGCAGGCGCACGCGCCATACATCGCCACCGACTTCTACGCATTCACTCAATTGGCATGACAACTTGCGCAATGGCAACTCTCCCGGCGCCAGCACGCCATCCCATAACACAATGCAATCTTCCAGCGGCTCAGCGATACACGTGTAGAACTCACCATGGTCGCGCACTTCACCGGCTTGCCGCACTCGGCCTTCCACGAGCAGCGCGGCGCACACATGGCATACGCCGTTGCGACAGGCCTCGGGGCATTCGTAGCCCAAGCGGCGCGCGCCTTCGAGGATTCGCTCGCCAGGGACCAGCTCCAGCACGGCGCCGGAAGGTTGCAGGGTTACACGCATCAATCTATTCCCAATTCTTTCCAGATCGCATCGACACGGGCAGTGACGGCTTCATCCTTGACGATCACCCGACCCCATTCGCGGGTGGTTTCACCCGGCCATTTGTGGGTGGCGTCCAGGCCCATCTTCGAACCCAAGCCCGACACTGGCGAGGCGAAGTCGAGGTAGTCGATCGGCGTGTTGTCGATCATCACCGTATCGCGCTTGGGGTCCATGCGCGTGGTGATGGCCCAGATCACGTCGTTCCAATCTCGGGCATTGATGTCGTCGTCGGTGACAATAACGAACTTGGTGTACATGAACTGTCGCAAAAACGACCACACACCGAGCATTACCCGCTTGGCATGGCCTGGGTACGACTTCTTCATGGTCACGATGGCCATGCGGTACGAGCAGCCTTCCGGCGGCAGGTAGAAGTCGGTGATCTCCGGGAATTGCTTTTGGAGGATCGGCACGAACACTTCGTTCAGCGCCACGCCCAAAATAGCCGGCTCATCCGGCGGCCGGCCGGTGTAGGTGCTGTGGTAGATCGGCTTGATCCGATGGGTGATGCGCTCGACGGTGAACACCGGGAAGCTGTCGACTTCGTTGTAATAGCCGGTGTGGTCACCGTACGGCCCTTCATCGGCCATCTCGCCCGGATGAATCACGCCCTCGAGGATGATTTCGGCCGTGGCCGGCACTTGCAGGTCATTGCCACGGCACTTCACCAGTTCGGTGCGGTTGCCGCGCAGCAGGCCGGCAAACGCGTATTCGGACAGGCTGTCCGGCACCGGGGTCACGGCGCCGAGGATGGTAGCCGGGTCGGCACCCAGGGCCACGGAAACCGGGAACGGCTTGCCAGGGTGCTTTTCACACCACTCACGGAAGTCCAGGGCGCCGCCACGGTGGCTCAACCAACGCATGATCACCTTGTTGCGGCCGATCACTTGCTGGCGGTAGATACCGAGGTTTTGGCGGTCCTTGTTCGGGCCTTTGGTGACGGTCAGGCCCCAGGTGATCAGCGGGCCGACGTCGCCTGGCCAACAGGTCTGCACGGGCAGCATGCCGAGGTCGACGTCATCGCCTTCGATGACCACTTCCTGGCACACCGCGTCCTTGACCACTTTGGGGGCCATGGCAATGATCTTGCGGAAGATTGGCAGCTTCGACCAGGCATCCTTCAGCCCCTTGGGCGGCTCGGGTTCCTTGAGGAAGGCCAGCAGCTTGCCGATCTCGCGCAGTTCGCTGACCGCCTCGGCACCCATGCCAAAAGCCACGCGCTCGGGGGTGCCGAACAGGTTGCCGAGCACCGGGATATCAAAGCCGGTCGGGTTCTCGAACAGCAGTGCCGGGCCCTTGTTGCGAAGGGTACGGTCGCAAATCTCAGTCATTTCCAGCACCGGGGAAATCGGCATTTGGATACGTTTCAACTCTCCGCGCTGCTCAAGTTGCTGCACGAAATCCCGAAGATCCTTGAATTTCATTAACCATGCCACCCGTAAAATAGGCGTACATCCTACCTGCTATGACGGCGACTGGCAGCTTATCGCGGTGCATTTGGGTACAGAGAATGCTTAAAAAACCGACGAAAAGAAATGGCGCCCCTGAGGGCGCCATTTTTTCGGACCTGAAACGTCGTATTACTTACGCTTCATCGACAAAAAGAACTCGTCGTTGGTCTTGGTGGCTTTCAGCTTGTCGATCAGGAACTCGATGGCGGCGACTTCGTCCATCGGGTGCAGCAGCTTGCGCAGGATCCACATGCGCTGCAGTTCGTCGTCGGCAGTCAGCAACTCTTCGCGGCGGGTGCCGGAACGGTTGATGTTGATCGCCGGGAACACGCGTTTTTCCGCGATACGACGGTCCAGGGGCAGTTCCATGTTGCCGGTACCCTTGAACTCTTCGTAGATCACTTCGTCCATCTTCGAACCGGTTTCAACCAGCGCGGTGGCGATAATGGTCAGCGAGCCGCCTTCTTCGATATTGCGCGCAGCGCCGAAGAAACGCTTCGGTTTCTCCAGGGCGTGGGCATCGACACCACCGGTCAATACCTTGCCGGAGCTCGGGATCACGGTGTTGTAGGCACGGGCCAGACGGGTGATGGAGTCGAGCAGGATCACCACGTCCTTCTTGTGTTCGACCAGGCGCTTGGCCTTCTCGATCACCATTTCGGCAACCTGCACGTGGCGGGTTGGCGGCTCATCGAACGTGGAGGCAACCACTTCGCCGCGCACGGTGCGCTGCATTTCGGTCACTTCTTCCGGACGCTCATCGATCAACAGTACGATCAGGTGAACTTCAGGATTGTTACGCGCGATGTTCGCTGCGATGTTCTGCAGCATGATGGTCTTACCGGCTTTCGGCGGCGCGACGATCAGGCCACGCTGGCCTTTGCCGATCGGGGCGCACAGGTCGATCACACGACCGGTCAAGTCTTCGGTGGAACCGTTACCGGCTTCCATCTTCATGCGCACGGTCGGGAACAGCGGGGTCAGGTTCTCGAAGAGAATCTTGTTTTTCGCGTTCTCTGGACGATCGAAGTTGATCGTGTCGACCTTGAGCAGGGCGAAATAGCGCTCGCCTTCCTTAGGAGGGCGGATCTTGCCAACGATGGTGTCACCGGTGCGCAAGTTGAAACGACGGATCTGGCTCGGCGAGACGTAGATATCGTCTGGGCCGGCAAGATAGGAGGCGTCTGCAGAGCGGAGGAAGCCGAAGCCGTCCTGGAGAATCTCCAGCACGCCATCACCGGAGATTTCCTCGCCGCTTTTCGCGTGCTTCTTGAGCAGGGAGAAAATCACGTCCTGCTTGCGCGAACGGGCCATATTTTCTATGCCCATTTCTTCGGCCAGTTGGAGCAGGTCGGTAATCGGCTTTTGCTTGAGTTCAGTCAGATTCATATAGGAATGACGTAATCATTTATGGAGGGGGGAAATTAAGCTTTTGGCTTAATGAGGCCGCGCCGCAGAGAAGGCGACAGGATCGCGTACTAATCGAAAAGGAATGCGTCGGCGACGGCTTGCAGGGGGCAGTGGAGAAACCAGTGCGGGGCCGAATGTACCATCTGAATTTCGGAGCGTCTAGCCCTGTTTCACGAAAAAGCCCCGCGATTTGCGGGGCTTTTTTGAAGACGCTTAGATGTTCGCGTCGAGGAAAGCTTGCAACTGAGACTTCGACAGCGCGCCTACTTTAGTGGCTTCGACGTTGCCGTTCTTGAACAGCATCAGGGTCGGAATACCACGCACGCCGTGCTTGGCCGGGGTTTCCTGGTTGTCGTCAATGTTCAGCTTGGCAATGGTCAGCTTGCCTTCGTAAGTGGTTGCAATGTCGTCCAGGACTGGAGCGATCATTTTGCAAGGGCCGCACCACTCAGCCCAGTAGTCAACCAGCACCGGGCCTTGAGCCTTGAGTACTTCGGCCTCAAAGGTCGCGTCGGTGACGTGCTTGATAGGATCGTTGCTCATGGATGTCTCCGGATTGTAAGCAAAAAAAACGTGGCCCATCATAGCCGCCCTTCCCCCGTTCAGGAAGCCGCCTCTGATTGAGTCTTGCTATGGTGCCGCATGAGTGTGGGTATCGCCCCACTCAGGGTGTTACGGGAGTCACGAAAGCGATGCCCGTGCGCAACGCCGCATTGCGCACGTGTTCCTGCATGGTTTTCTGCGCCGCTGCACTGCCGCGACGGGCCAGGGCGCGCACTATCCGGCGGTGCTCCTGCCAGGTTTCCATGGCCCGCTCCGGCCGGATGAACGGTAGTTTCTGGCTCTCGAGGAACACTTCGGCACTGGCGCTGAGAATACTCACCATCGCTTGATTACCACTGGCCAGCAGGATGCGCTGATGGAATTCGAAGTCCAGTCGGGCAGCCGCTTCGAAGTCGCCGGCCTTGAGCACCTTGCGCATGGCCTCGACGTTGTCTTCCAGGCTATCCAGCTCATCGATGGTCAGCGTCACCGCCGCCAACCCCGCCGCAAAGCCTTCAAGGGCGTAGCGCAACTGGAAGATATCCAGCGGCGTAGCCTGCGCCGCAAACGGCCAGGCAAACCCCGGCGACTCGTCGGCAGCCTGTACGAACACGCCCTTGCCCGGCTGCACACTCACCACGCCCAAGGCGCTCAGGGACGACAACGCCTCGCGCAACGACGCCCGGCTTACGCCCAACTGCAGCGCAAGATCGCGCTGGGACGGCAAAGCATCGCCCGGCCCGAAGCCTTGCTCCTTGATCAGTTTGCGGATGGCCTGCAGGGCCGCTTCCGGTACGGCTTGGGCGATGGAATTCATAAAAAACTCAAGGTTCCAGTCAACTGAGCGGCTAGTTGTAAAGCTATTCGGGTCGGGCGGCAAGCCACGCCCCAAAGGGGCTCGCCGGGTTTTACCGGCGCTCGAAAAGGGTGCGAAACGTCCGCTCACTGTTCAGACCAGTAAGACCACGGAAGCTCAACAAATCCCGGCCTCGCAGACAGTTCCAGCGGTAATGGCATGGGCTGTGCACTGAACAAATCCAGAAAATTCCTTCGCCCTTCTCGGAGAGTTGCCATGACCAAGCGCTACAGCGCCCTGCTTACTGCACTGTTTGCCAGCCTGATGCTGAGCCAGGCACCTGCCCATGCCAACGGTCTGGACGACATCGTTGCCCGTGGCACCCTCAAGGTCGCCGTGCCCCAGGACTTCCCGCCGTTCGGCTCGGTCGGCCCCGACATGAAGCCACGCGGCCTGGACATCGACACTGCCAAGCTGCTGGCCGACCAACTCAAGGTCAAGCTGGAACTGACCCCGGTCAACAGCACCAACCGTATCCCGTTCCTCACCACCGGCAAGGTCGACCTGGTGATTTCCAGCCTGGGCAAAAACGCCGAGCGCGAAAAGGTCATCGACTTCTCCAAGGCCTACGCACCGTTCTACCTGGCGGTGTTCGGCCCGCCTGATGCCGCCATCAGTACCCTGGACGATCTCAAGGGCAAGACCATCAGCGTGACCCGTGGCGCTATCGAAGACATCGAGCTGACTGCCGTCGCGCCCAAAGAGGCGACCATCAAGCGCTTCGAAGACAACAACTCGACCATCGCCGCCTACCTGGCCGGCCAGGTCGACCTGATCGCCAGCGGCAACGTGGTGATGGTGGCGATCAGCGAACGCAACCCGAAACGCGTGCCTGCACTGAAAGTGAAGCTCAAGGACTCGCCAGTGTACGTGGGCGTGAACAAGAACGAGCCGGCGCTGCTGGAGAAGGTCAATCAGATCCTGGTCGCTGCCAAAGCCGATGGCAGCCTGGAAAAGAACGCGATGCAGTGGCTCAAAGAACCATTGCCTGCCGATCTCTAAAAGCGGAGCTGATTCATGGCCTATCAATTCGACTTTGTGCCGGTGCTGGCCAATACCGACCTGCTGTTGCGCGGCGCGCTGTTCACCCTTGAACTGACAGCCATTGGCGCGATTCTCGGCGTAGCGTTAGGCACCGTCGGCGCGGTGGTGCGGGCCTGGAAGATCCAGCCGTTTGCGTGGTTCTTCGGTGTGTACGTCGAGTTGATCCGCAACACACCATTCCTGGTGCAGTTGTTCTTCATCTTCTTCGGCCTGCCGTCCCTGGGACTGAAGATCACCGAGTGGCAAGCCGCCGTGCTGGCGATGGTGATCAACCTGGGCGCCTACTCCACGGAAATCATCCGCGCTGGCATCCAGGCGATTCCACGCGGGCAGCTGGAAGCTGCCGCAGCGCTGGCGATGACGCGCTTCGAAGCGTTCCGCCACGTGGTGCTGCTGCCGGCGCTGGGCAAGGTGTGGCCGGCCCTGAGCAGCCAGATCATCATCGTGATGCTCGGTTCGGCAGTCTGCTCGCAGATCGCCACTGAAGAGCTGAGCTTCGCCGCCAACTTTATCCAGTCGCGCAATTTCCGCGCTTTTGAAACCTATGCCCTGACCACCTTGGTGTACCTGTGCATGGCGTTGATGATTCGCCAGTTGCTCAACTGGATCGGCCGCAGGTGGGTGATGAGGAACAGCCGATGAGTGATTTCTCTTTCTGGGACATCGTGCGCAACCTGCTCACGGGCCTGCAATGGACGCTGTTGCTGTCGCTGGTGGCGTTTGTGGGTGGCGGCGTGATCGGTTTGCTGGTGATGACGATGCGCATCAGCAGTAAGGCGCTCCCGCGCAACGTTGCGCGTACCTATATCGAACTGTTCCAGGGCACGCCGCTGCTGATGCAGCTGTTCCTGGTGTTTTTCGGCGTTGCCCTGCTGGGTGTGGATATCTCGCCCTGGCTCGCGGCGGCAATCGCCCTGACCTTGTTTACCAGCGCCTACCTGGCTGAAATCTGGCGCGGCTGCGTCGATTCCATCGCCCACGGGCAGTGGGAAGCGTCGGCCAGCCTGGCGCTCAACCCGCTTGAGCAGCTGCGCTACGTAATCCTGCCCCAGGCCCTGCGCATTGCCGTGGCGCCCACCGTGGGCTTCTCAGTGCAGGTGGTCAAAGGCACCGCCGTGACCTCGATCATCGGCTTTACCGAACTGACCAAGACCGGCGGCATGCTCGCCAATGCCACGTTCGAGCCCTTCATGGTCTACGGCCTGGTGGCGCTTGGTTACTTTCTGCTCTGCTACCCCCTATCCCTCAGTGCGCGCTACCTGGAAAGGAGACTGCATGCCTCTGCTTAGAATTTCCGCCCTGCATAAGTTTTACGGCGATCACCACGTACTCAAGGGCATCGACCTGACCGTTGAAGAAGGCCAGGTGGTGGCGATCATCGGTCGCAGCGGCTCGGGTAAATCCACACTATTGCGCACCCTCAACGGCCTGGAATCGATCAACGACGGCGTGATCGAAGTCGACGGCGAATACCTCGACGCCGCCCGCGCTGACCTACGCAGCCTGCGGCAGAAAGTCGGCATGGTGTTTCAGCAGTTCAACCTGTTCCCGCACCTGACCGTCGGCGAAAACGTGATGCTCGCGCCGCAAGTCGTCCAAAAAGTACCCAAGGCCAAGGCTGCGCTGCTGGCCAAGCAAATGCTGGAGCGCGTCGGGCTGGGGGAGAAATTCGACGCCTTCCCCGATCGCTTGTCCGGCGGCCAGCAGCAACGCGTGGCGATTGCCCGCGCACTGGCGATGTCGCCCAAGGTGCTGCTGTGCGATGAAATCACCTCGGCCCTCGACCCGGAACTGGTCAATGAAGTGCTCAGCGTGGTGCGCCAACTGGCCAAGGACGGCATGACCCTGATCATGGTGACTCACGAGATGCGCTTTGCCCGCGAAGTCGGCGACAAGCTGGTGTTCATGCACCAGGGCAAGGTGCATGAAGTCGGCGACCCCAAACACTTGTTCGCGCACCCGAAAACCGCCGAACTGGCCAACTTCATCGGCTCTACGGAGCAGCCGGACTGACCAGCTCGAATTGGCCGTGGCCCTCCAGTTGCATCTCCCGGCGTACCGCGAGGGCATCAGCCGGCAGTTGAACCTCAATCTCCACCTGGGCCGTCAACCGGCGGCCCGTCACCGCCACACCGGCAGCATTGGCAAACAACGTGCGACCGGGTAGCAGCCGCCCGCTGGCGGTTTCATCGGGTTGCCACGACACCGGGCTGCCGTCGACCTGCGCCTGCCTCAGGCTCAAAGTGAAACGCCCTTGCCGGCCAAACTGATAGCTTTGGGCATCAGCGGGTGCACCGCTGAAGCGCAGGCTCATCCCCGTGGGAGTCGCGCAGAGCACGCTCAGGTGCAGCGTACGTTGCGTATCCAGCATCAATGTCGCCCTGCCAGACGACGCTTGCGAAGGACGCATCACCCCGTAGTCGATCCGAGGCTCGCTCAAGGTCATCCGGCAGTCGTCAGCACGCGCAGGGCTGCCCATCAGGGCGACCAACAACAGGCACAGGCGGGCAACAGGCGGGCCACTCATCGGCTTAGCGAGCATGGCATACCTCCGATGCGGTTTCGAAAAGTTGGTCATCGCCAGACTCTTGCTCAGGGTTGACTTGCAGCACACAGGACGCCGAGTCCGGCAATGAAACCCTCAGCGTTTGCGGCCCATCGATGTTATTGAGAAAAATCATGCCGTCACCCACCACACTGGTCATAAAGTTGTTGTCCTCGCCGAACACCGCGGCCCCTTGAGGCAAGGGCAGGCCCTGTTCATCCAGGGCTTCAAGCAACAGACGACGGACTTTCACCACATCAAAGTTGAGGATATTGACTGAGCCACGACCAGCAGCGAGCACCTTGGTCCCGTTCTTCAAGTCGACGCGCTTGGGCAGCGACTGGGTCTGTACTTGCACATGGTTATTGCCGTAGGCCTGCAGCCCGGGGATCACCGCCTGGCCGCTGAAATCCGTCCATACCGGCCCTTGGGCCGTGGAGACCTTGGCCGTAGCAATATCGCCCACCGAGACGATGCCAAACGTGTCCTGCACTGCATACGGCGAGAACGTCACGCCGTGTTCATGGGCGACAATGCCGCCTTGCAGTTGCCCGGAATAACTGGTGCTCGACGGATCACGGCTGGCACCCAAGCTCACGCGGGTATAAAGCGGCAGTACGTCCACACGGCCGCGCACGCTCTGCTCACGCTCGCTCACGTCTCGATCAACACCGACCTCGTAGTTCACATAGTCGTTGACCCGCTCGCTGAGAGCAGTGCCAGCATCCAGTCGGTCGCCTCGACGACTGACGTAAGAACTGACTCGGCGATCACCGCCCAGGGGCACGGTCACCTGCAGCCGGAGGGAGGTGTCTTCGTCCAGCCGTCCGTCGCGTCGGCCACCCGCCACCGAGTCACGCCGTTGAGGCCTGGCCCCACCGACCTGAGCGTCGGCGATCAGCGCCACACCCACACCGTTAAACGTATTGTTCCATGAGGCAAAGAGGTGATCGGCGGACTGCCCGTCAAACTGCGTGCTACGCGTGAAACTGATGGAAAAACCACCCACAAACGGGTCCGCCCAGCTCAACCCTGCCGTGTACTGGCGCTTGAAACGCGCATCGAAGTCGTACCCACGCGACGCCTGGCCTGCGTCCAGCACCTCCCGGTAGCCTCGGCTTTGCGTAGAGGCGCTCAGGTTCATGTCGAGGTTGGCGAACAACGGGCTGCCCACAGAGAGTGTGCTGCGTGCGCCCCCTACGCCATCTTGGCCATCACGGGACAGGTTGTGGCGCATGCCCACCGTCATTTGACGGAAAAACACACTGCTCAGTGAGCCGCCTGCCGACTGATACTCGTCGGTACTCAGCAAACCGAAACCCAGTGACGAGTTCTGGCCCAGGCCCCAGGTGCCGCTGCCCATGGCAACAACGGGCGCTTCCCGGCTGTCGAAGGACGTGTCACGCACCTTGCCGACGGAAAAGTAATACCCCGGCGCAACCGGAGCCCCACCTCGAAAGGACGCGGCGGGTACGACAAAACTGCGCTTTGCGCCCCGCACGTCAATCACGCTCACATCGAGGTCGCTGGTGCTGTTGAGCAACGGTAATCCAGTGAGCCTGAACGGCCCCTCCGGCACCAGCGTGGTATGGATCAATGCACCCGACTGACGCACCTCGACCCGTGACTGGCTTTGGGCCAGCCCTTCAACCACTACCTCGCTGCTGCCCCCACCCGCGCGTTGTTGACCATCCGGAAAAAACTGCAAGCCAGCCAGTTGCACCCCGCCAAATATCGGGTTGTTGCTGGAAATCTGTCCGGCCTGGAAAGTCGACTGCAACGCCGCGATATCACGCTGGGCGTAGGCGTCCACCTGCTCGGTTCGCGTCTGGCCATTGTCAGAGATAAAAAACTGGCGGCTGCGAACAATCCAGTTACCCAGGTTGAACCCTGCCTCGGTATAGGCCGACACAAAGCGACTTGGCCCACTTCGCGAACGGGTATCGAAACCCAACACGTCATAGTTGAAGATGGCTGCCGCGCCGCCCTGAGAAAAATTCCCGGCTTCCCACTCTGGCGCGCGCAGGGACTGGGTCGGCACTACCAGGGTGACCTCATCGCTGCTCGGGCGCAGCCGTACCATGGTCGCCGGGTATTCCCCAACGAAATCATGGCAGGCCTGGTCAGGGCTGATGCCTTCGCGTAGCACACGGGAGGGTTTGACCAGACCCGCCTTCGCCAGTAACGCCTCGGTGAAGCACAACTGGCCCTGGTAATCGAACCGCGCGTCTACCAACCCCAGCGGGGCGCCATTGACCCGCAGCCCGACCACATGCACACCTTCACGAAAGCGCGCCGCGCTGCGAAAGTATTCGGACACCTGCGGGTCGATCCCAAGGGTTGTCAACGCGGCCAGGTCAAAACCTTCTCCGAGCGCCACGGCTGCGCTGGAGCCTGGCAACCCCCACAGCGTCGCGAGCCCCAGCAAGACCCTGGAACGCGCCTGTAATAACTTGCCAGACGCGCTTTTGGCAGAGCGACCTGAGTGCCTGATCTTTTTCATAGGCTCGTCAGTCCACATCTGCCGTAACGGGTGCGCGGTAGCTGTCCACCGTAAACCCGTAGACCGTGGCCGGTTGAATCTCCACCGCGACCACTCCCGCCACTGAGTTGTCTGTCGCTAGCGTGAGCACTTCACCCGGCAGAATGTAGGTACGCGGTAACTTTCCCAGACGCGCCAGCGGATGCAGTTGGACTTCCAGTGCCATCCGCACAACGTAAGCGCTGTTGTTATAAGCCTTTATCTGGTCACCTTCGCGCTTCCAGGTGAGCAACTGCCATGGCGCATCGTGCTTGGGCAAGCCTTTGGGATGCAGGATCAACGGCAGGTTCTGGCGCAGGGTGATACCAATGGTCGCACCGCCGGGCGCGCGAGCCTGGGGGATACCTTCAAAGGAGACTCGCTTCAGGCGTTGGGTCTTGAGCGGTGCCTTCGTGGTCATGATGAAGCGTACAAGTTGAGTGTCGCCCGCCTCGACCCGAGTAATGGGCGGCGTAACAATCAATAAGGATTCCAAATCTTCAGGTATGTTTTGTATGACCGAATGCAGTAACGCCGCACCAGGGTCAGTGTTTGTTATATTAAGTGTCGCCTCACCGTCCTCTTCATTCAAAATCACAACTGTTGTCTCGGGTTGCATCCCGTCAGCTACGGCCATACCACACAAGCAAAGGCACACGCTTATATACCGTAGAAACGCCATCACTATTATTGAAAGAGCCTTCACTGAGTTCCCTCACCGCCATAAAGCCAATAATTAACGAACACCCACGCAAAAACAGCCGACACTTAACAGAGACGCATCACTGCCTGTGCGTTAATGTCGGCCGCTAATAACGTATTTAGATGTAACTCAATTCCAGAGTGGCGCGGCCGTCCAGCGTCGTATCACGGGTCAGGTCCAGATCTTGCGTGCGGTTGATAACGGCTTTCACAGCCAGAGTGCCCGTAAGTTGGGTGATGGATGCGGGTTGCAGGCTGGAGCCGTTGCCCCACGAATATTGACTCGGCCTTTGCGCGACTTTGCCGTCACTGCGCTGCCAGGAACCTGTGGTGCCAACACGCACGAGAGGGTTCAGGGGCCCGGTGGACGAGCTCAGATTCGTCAGCCTCACGGAGTAGCCACCCGTACGCTTGCCGTTGGCAAGGCCAAGCCCGAAGTTCTGCGCCTCGGTGAACCCGGAACCGAGAATCCCGGTCACCTTGCTGCCCGATTGCAGGTCAGTCAGCGTCAGGCCGAATTGGGCTGGCGCCTTGCCGCAACTGACGGACAACCTGACAGGTTTTTCTGTTAGCGGATTGAAGTTAGTGGCGGACAGACTGCCGGAGGGAATTATTCCGTAATCCACGATGCCTCCACCGGCGAGGCTGAGGTTGCAAGCCAACGGCTTGATCGTCCCTCGTACAATCAGTTCAGCAGCCGTTGTTGCATGAGCGCCGATACTCGCGACCAGACACAGAGTACCTACTGTCAAACCAAGCATTTTTTTCATGTTTAACCTGTCATCTATAGTGGGCAGGTGCGTTTACGATGGCCGGGTATCCTTTACCCATCTTTTCTTCATCCTGAACATAGGACCATACATAAATAACACCACGGCAAAATTGCCGAGTGACAGTCTGTCGCTTTGCCACCCGAATAAAGAATGAGAGAACACGCCACTCTTCGTGGGAGGCGTAAATAGAGAAAGTGGGCCAGAATTCATCGTCGAGTAGGCTTAAGTACAAAACCAATTAGTGATTACCCGACTTAGTGTAGGCAAAATCGTAAACAGCCTGAAAACAACAAGCGCTTAATTACGCCTACAAAGATGAAACATCATTCGCTACGGGCTTAGAAAACCGTCCTACATTCCCCACAAGAATTCCTTACACACAGCCGAAGAAAAATTACCGAAGCAGTACGCGTTGGCACCAAAGGTCGATCGTGGCACGATGGCTGGGTTATCGACCGAGACCCCCTAACCATGCCGCAATCCAAAGCCAAGAATCTGTCCCTGATCGCCGCCATCGACCTGGGCTCCAACAGCTTTCACATGGTCGTGGCCAAGGCCCAGAACGGCGAAATCCGCATCCTTGAGCGGCTCGGCGAAAAAGTGCAACTGGCTGCCGGAATCGACGATGAGCGCCAACTCAACGAAGAATCCATGCAGCGCGGGCTCGATTGCCTCAAGCGATTTGCCCAGTTGATCAACGGCATGCCCCTGGGCGCCGTGCGAATCGTCGGCACCAACGCCCTGCGCGAAGCCCGCAACCGTGGCGAATTCATCCGCCGCGCCGAGGAGATCCTTGGGCATCCCGTTGAAGTCATCTCTGGCCGTGAAGAAGCGCGCCTGATCTACCTCGGCGTGTCCCACACCCTGGCTGATACGCCCGGCAAACGCCTGGTCGCCGACATCGGCGGGGGCAGTACCGAATTCATCATTGGCCAGCGCTTCGAACCGCTACTGCGCGAAAGCCTGCAGATGGGCTGCGTCAGCTTTACCCAACGCTATTTCAAGGATGGCAAGATCACCCCGGCGCGCTACGCCCAGGCCTACACGGCGGCGCGACTGGAGATCATGAGCATCGAGCACGCCCTGCACCGCCTGACGTGGGATGAAGCCATCGGCTCGTCCGGCACTATCCGCGCCATCGGCCTGGCCCTGAAAGCCGGCGGCCATGGCACCGGTGAAGTGAATGCCGAAGGCCTGGCGTGGCTAAAACGCAAACTGTTCAAGCTGGGGGACGCCGAGAAAATCGACTTCGACGGCATCAAGCCGGATCGTCGTACCATCTTCCCGGCCGGCCTGGCGATTCTTGAAGCGATCTTCGACGCCCTCGAGTTGCAACGCATGGACCACTGCGACGGCGCCCTGCGCGAAGGTGTGCTCTACGACCTGCTGGGCCGCCACCACCACGAGGACGTGCGGGAGCGCACGCTCAGTTCGTTGATGGAGCGTTACCACGTCGACTTGGAACAAGCAGCCCGGGTGGAGCGTAAAGCCCTGCACGCCTTCGACCAGGTCGCCGAGGATTGGGACCTGGAAGACGGCGTATGGCGCGAGTTGTTGGGCTGGGCGGCCAAGGTGCATGAGGTGGGCCTGGATATCGCCCACTACCATTACCACAAGCACGGTGCCTATCTGATTGAGCACTCGGACCTTGCCGGCTTCTCCCGGGAAGACCAGCAAATGCTGGCGCTGTTGGTGCGTGGCCACCGCCGTAACATCCCTAAAGACAAATTCGCAGAGTTCGGCGACGAAGGCATCAAGCTGATTCGCCTGTGCGTGCTGCTGCGCTTTGCAATCCTGTTCCACCATATCCGTGGCACCCAGGAAATGCCCCAGGTGACCCTGCGCGCCGACGGCGACAGCCTGGACGTAGTGTTCCCGAAAGGTTGGCTGGATGAGAATCAGCTGACCCAGGCGGATTTCGCCCAGGAAGCGGAGTGGCTGACGCGGGTGGGGTTCAGCCTGAACATGCGCTGAGCCGGTCCAAAGAACACTGCAAAAACAAATGTGGGAGCAGACTTGCTCGCGAATGCGGAGTGTCAGTCACTAGATGTACTGACTGATCTACCGCATTCGCGAACAAGCCCGCTCCCACATTAGGTTTGTGTCGGCTGTTAGTTAACCGTCAGGATCGGGCTACCCAAGCGCTCCAGCAACGTCGCCTGCGCACTGCGCGGGTTCTGGTTGCCGGTCGGCGTGTTGCGAATATAGCGGCCGTCCGACTGCAGGCTCCAGCTGTGGGTGTTGTCGGTGAGGTAGCTTTCCAGCTCCTTCTTGACCCGCATGATCAACTTCTTGCCTTCCACCGGGAAGCATGTTTCCACACGCTTATCAAGGTTGCGCTCCATCCAGTCGGCACTGGAGAGGAACATCTGCTCTTCGCCACCGTTGAGGAAGTAGAAAACCCGCGTGTGCTCCAGGAAGCGGCCGATGATCGAGCGCACATGGATGTTGTGCGAAACCCCGACAATGCCCGGACGCAGGCAGCACATGCCGCGCACCACCAGATCGATGCGCACGCCGGACTGGCTGGCCTTGTACAGCGCGCGAATGATCTTCGGATCGGTCAACGAGTTGAACTTGGCAATGATGTGCGCCGGTTTGCCGTCGAGGGCGAACTGGGTTTCGCGGGCAATCATGTCGAGCATGCCCTTCTTCAGGGTGAACGGCGCGTGCAGCAGCTTCTTCATGCGCAAGGTCTTGCCCATGCCGATCAACTGGCTGAACAACTTGCCGACGTCTTCACACAAGGCATCGTCGGACGTCAGCAGGCTGTAGTCGGTGTAGAGCTTGGCGTTACCGGCGTGGTAGTTACCAGTGCCCAAGTGCGCGTAGCGCACGATCTCACCGGCTTCGCGGCGCAGGATCAGCATCATCTTGGCGTGGGTCTTGAAGCCGACCACACCGTAGATCACCACCGCGCCGGCCGCTTGCAGGCGGCTGGCCAACTGCAGGTTGGACTCTTCGTCGAACCGCGCACGCAACTCGATCACCGCCGTGACTTCCTTGCCGTTACGCGCGGCGTCGACCAGGGCGTCGACGATTTCCGAGTTGGCGCCGGAACGGTACAGGGTCTGGCGCACGGCCAACACGTGTGGGTCCTTGGCGGCTTGTCGCAGCAAGTCGACCACTGGCGTGAAGGATTCGAACGGATGCAGCAGCAGGATGTCCTGCTTGCTCACCACACTGAAGATATTCTCGCTGTTTTGCAGCAATTTCGGGATCTGCGGGGTGAACGGGGTGTATTGCAGTTCCGGATGGCTGTCCAGGCCGGTAATGCTGAACAGGCGCGTCAAGTTCACCGGGCCGTTGACCTGGTACAACTCGGATTCGGCCAGGTTGAACTGTTTCAGCAGGTAGTCCGACAGGTGTTTAGGGCAGGTGTCGGCCACTTCCAGGCGCACCGCATCGCCGTAGCGCCGCGAGAACAGCTCGCCGCGCAGAGCACGGGCCAAGTCTTCGACGTCTTCGGAGTCCAGCGCCAGGTCGGCGTTACGGGTCAGGCGGAATTGGTAGCAGCCCTTCACCTTCATGCCCTGGAACAGATCATCGGCGTGCGCATGGATCATCGACGACAGGAATACATAGTTATCGCCAGCGCCCCCCACCTCTTCCGGTACCTTAATGATCCGTGGCAACAGACGCGGTGCCGGGATGATCGCAAGGCCTGAGTCACGGCCGAAGGCGTCGATACCTTCCAGCTCGACAATAAAATTGAGGCTCTTGTTCACCAGCAACGGGAACGGGTGCGTCGGGTCGAGGCCAATGGGGGTGATGATCGGCGAAATCTCGTCACGGAAGTAACGGCGCACCCAGGTCTTGATCTTGGTGGTCCAGTGACGACGACGGATGAAGCGGACCTGATGTTTTTCCAGTTCCGGCAACAGGATGTCGTTGAGGATCGCGTATTGGCGGTCCACATGGCCGTGTACCAGTTCGCTGATGCGCGCCAGCGCCTGATGCGGCTGCAGGCCGTCGGCGCCGGCTTGTTCGCGGGCAAAGGTGATTTGTTTCTTGAGGCCGGCGACGCGGATCTCGAAGAACTCGTCCAGGTTGCTGGAGAAGATCAGCAGGAACTTCAGCCGCTCCAGCAGCGGATAGGACTCATCCAGCGCCTGTTCCAGTACGCGGATGTTGAATTGCAGTTGTGACAGCTCGCGGTGGATGTACAGGCTGCTGTCATCCAGGTTGGTCACAGCGACCACTGGGGCCGGCGCAGGTGGCTCGGCCACCACGACAGGCACGGCGGGCTGGTGCTCCGGCGGCGTTGCGGTGACTTGTTCAACCGCCGGGTGAGTGTCTTTTACGGCAACTTCTGTGAGTCCTTCGGTATTCATCGAGTGTTCCTGTGAGGGCTATTGTTGCTCTCTAAGCAATTGGGCGGCGCGGGCGGCGAAGTAGGTCAGAATGCCATCAGCCCCGGCGCGTTTAAAGGCTGTGAGGGATTCAAGGATCACCCCTTCACTCAGCCATCCATTCTGTATTGCTGCCATGTGCATGGCGTATTCGCCACTGACCTGATACACAAAGGTCGGCACCTTGAATTCTTCTTTGACCCGATAAAGGATGTCCAAGTAGGGCATCCCCGGCTTGACCATCACCATGTCAGCGCCTTCGGCCAAGTCGGCCGCCACTTCGTGCAGGGCTTCATGGCTGTTGGCCGGGTCCATCTGGTACGAAGCCTTGTTGGCCTTGCCCAGGTTAAGCGCCGAGCCCACCGCATCGCGGAACGGGCCGTAATAGGCGCTGGCGTACTTGGCCGAATAGGCCATGATCCGCACGTTGACGTGACCGGCCAGCTCCAGGGATTCACGGATCGCCTGGATCCGGCCGTCCATCATGTCCGACGGTGCAACCACCTGGGCACCGGCTGCTGCATGGGACAGGGCTTGCTTGACCAGGGCATCCACGGTGATGTCGTTTTCAACATAGCCGTCCCGGTCAAGAATGCCATCCTGACCGTGGGTGGTGAACGGGTCCAACGCCACGTCAGTGATCACCCCCAGCTCCGGGAAACGCTCGCGCAGGGCGCGCGTGGCGCGCTGGGCGATTCCTTGCGGGTTCCAGGCTTCGGCAGCGTCCAGCGACTTGAGTTCAGACGGCGTGACCGGGAACAGCGCCAGCGCTGGAATCCCCAACTCGACCCAGCCCGCGGCTTCTTCAAGCAGCAGATCAATGCTCAGGCGTTCGACACCTGGCATCGAAGCCACCGCTTCCCGCCGATTTTCACCGTCCAGCACAAACACCGGCAGGATCAGATCGTCGGTCGTCAGTACGTTTTCACGCACCAGACGACGAGAAAAATCATCACGACGATTGCGACGCAGACGGGTGGCGGGAAACAGGCGATTGGCAGGGTTAAAGCTCACGACAGACTCCTGAGCCCGGTTCACGGGCGAGCGTTGCAGTTATAAGCGGCCATTATGACGAAGGCATGACAGTTGTGCTTAAGGATGCGACCTGTAGTCGCATTCGCCATTTACATAGGAAATGTTCACTTCGCGACACATCTCGATACTTTCATGAATCTTCGTGAAGGCGTAGGCTGCGCGTTCATTTCGCCAGCACCCAGACCATGCTTCAACAATTTCTGCATGACTTCGGCTACTTTGCCCTCTTCCTAGGCACCTTCTTTGAAGGCGAGACCATTCTTGTTCTCGCAGGCTTCCTGGCGTTCCGTGGGTACATGGATATCAACCTGGTGGTGGTGGTTGCCTTTTTCGGTAGCTACGCCGGTGATCAGCTTTGGTATTACATGGGCCGCAAGCACGGCCGCAAGCTGTTGGCGCGCAAGCCGCGCTGGCAATTGATGGGCGACAAAGCCCTGGAACATATCCGCAAGCACCCGGATATCTGGGTATTGAGCTTTCGCTTCGTCTACGGGCTACGCACGGTCATGCCAGTGGCGATCGGTCTTTCCGGCTACTCACCGCTGCGTTACCTGATCCTTAACGGTATTGGTGCCGCGATCTGGGCGGCCGCGTTGGGCGCAGCGGCCTATCACTTCGGCGCGGTGCTGGAAGGCATGCTCGGTAGCGTGAAGAAATATGAGTTATGGGTATTGGGCGCGTTGCTGCTGCTAGGCGTTGGCCTCTGGCTGCGCCGCCGCTTCAAGAACGCCCGTATCGCTCGTCAGGCCTGTGCCGATGAAAAGGCCCGGCTTGCCGCCGAGCAAGCACGGGTTGAAACGCCTAAGACACCCGTCGAGTAAACCGGCTTGTGCAGCAGTAGAGGCCAATCACGCTGAGCAGGCTGTAACTGAGCAGGCCCAGCCAGCCCAGGTTGCTGACCGGCCACAGACCGACCAACGGTGCCAGCCATACCAGCGGCACATTCAGCACCAGCCGTGAAAGCTCGGCGCTGAACGCCCACGGGCGGTTCTCCAAAGCCACACCCAATGTAAACAGCCCCAACGCCATGGCACTCCAGCCCAGGATCAGCGCCGCCGTGGGCAAGCCTTCGCCGACATTCATCAAATAGCTACCAAAGCCGACATACGCCGCGAACTGCAGGGCGATGTAGACCTGTTGGCGCACATCCAGCGCTACCTCGAATTTGCGGAACTGGCTCAAATCATGTTTCGCCAGCGGGTACTTGGCCTTCACGTCCGCCGGGCGCCAGCCGGTGCGCATGAACCAGATGCGCAGCTTGTCCCACCGGTTTTCTGTGCGCCGCGCATCACTCCACAGCTGTGCATAAAACTGCAGGTTGGCCCACAGCGGGTTCCAGCTGGCCAACGGCGTGGTCACGCCGAAAATGACCGGCTCGTTGTCGTCTTCTTCCTGGAAGGAGCCGAACAGGCGGTCCCAAATAATGAACACCCCGCCGTAGTTGCGATCCATGTAGAGAGCGTTCTGTGCATGGTGGGCCCGATGATTGGATGGCGTGACGAAAAACCATTCGAACCAGCCGAGTTTGGGCACATGCCGGGTGTGCACCCAGAATTGATACAGCAAGTTGACGGACGCCACGCTGATAAACACCACCAACGGCACACCGAGTGCGGCCAGCGGCAGGTAGAAGATCCAGCTCAGCAGGAAACCGGTGCTGGTCTGGCGCAGGGCAGTGCTGAGGTTGTAGTCCTCGCTCTGATGATGCACCGAGTGCGCGGCCCACAAGATGTTGCGTTCGTGCCCCATGCGATGCAGCCAGTAGTAGCAGAAGTCGTAGAACACAAAGGCGAACACCCAGGTCCAGACGCTTTGGGCCGACAGCTCGACCACCGCGAGGTGCTTGAGGGCGAACGCATAGGTCAACAGCCCCACGCCCTTGCTCAGCAGCCCCGTGGTGGTAGACAGCACACCGGTGCTAAGGCTGTTGATGGCGTCCGCCACCCGGTAGTTACGCTGGCCGCGCCAATGATCTGCGAGCAGCTCCACCACAATCAGGGCGATGAAAAACGGTACCGCGTAAGGCACGAAGTCCATGGTCTGGTCCGGTTTATTTTTGTTACATCAGATTAGGTGCAGCGGCTCGAGATCCCATTGGCAACAGATGACAAATTAGTAGACATTTAACGCCAAGAACCCAGGAGAAATGCCCATGAGCAAAAAGATAGCAGTGATCCTTTCCGGCTGTGGCGTGTACGACGGCGCAGAGATCCAAGAAAGCGTGATCACGCTGCTGCGCCTGGACCAGCGCGGCGCTCTGGTCCAATGCTTCGCCCCAGACATCGCGCAACTGCACGTGATCAACCACCTCACCGGCGAAGCGATGCCCGAGTCACGCAATGTGCTGGTGGAGTCGGCGCGGATCGCCCGGGGTGACGTGAAAGACATCCGCGAAGCCAATGCCGAAGGCTTCGATGCGCTGATCGTGCCCGGCGGGTTTGGTGCGGCGAAGAACCTGTCGAACTTTGCCGTGGAAGGCGCCGGCTGCAGCGTCAACCCGCAGGTTCTGGAGCTGGCCGAGGCTTTTGCCGAAGCGGGCAAGCCCGTCGGGTTGATCTGCATTTCACCGGCCCTGGCGGCGAAAATCTACGGTCCTGGCGTGACCTGCACCATTGGCAACTGTGCCGACACCGCCGCCGCACTGGACAAGATGGGCGCCACCCACCAGGAGTGCGCGGTGGAAGATATCGTCGAAGACCAGGCGCGCAAACTGGTGAGTACCCCGGCCTATATGCTCGGCAAGAACATCAGCGAGGTCGCTTCGGGGATCAACAAGCTGGTGGATCGGTTGCTGGAGCTCACACACGAAAACGACTGATCAGCTTGCCAAACACTGGGTGTAGTGAGCGGGCTTGCCCGCTCCCTACACAGATCAGGCTTGGCGCATCAACCGGGTGAGGATTCGGTCAAGGGCATTGGCAAACGCCTGCTTGTCCTTCTCGCCATGGGGCGGTGGACCGCCGCCCATCTGGCCCTGCTCGCGCAGATCGGTGAACAGGTTGCGCACTGCCAGGCGCTCACTCATGTTGGCCGGGCTGAACTCCTTGCCCCGTGGATCGAGGGCCGTGACACCCTTTTTCACCAAACGGTCAGCCAGCGGCACATCGCTGCAGATCACCAGTTCACCACGCTCTGCGTGCTCTACCAGGTAGTCATCCGCCGCATCCGGGCCACTGGGCACCACAATCAGCTTCACGCAGGCAAAGCTCGGCTTGATCTGGCTCTGACCGGCCACCAGCACCACTTCGAACTGGCGCTTGAGGGCGAACTTCACCACTTGGTCCTTGGCCGCCCGAGGACAGGCGTCGGCATCAATCCACACGCGCATCTTATGCCGCCACCCGGCGCTTCTCCGCCATCCGACTGCGGCCATACAGCACCACAATCGCCAGGATCGCTACTGCCTGCGCACTCAGCGAGTAGGCATCGGCGTGAATCCCCAGCCAATCAAAGTCAAAGAATGCCACCGGCCGCGTGCCGAAGATCCCGGCTTCCTGCAACGCCTTCACGCCGTGCCCCGCAAACACCACCGACAGTGCACACAGCAGCGCGGCGTTGATTCCGAAGAACAACGCCAACGGCAGCTTCGCCGAACCCCGCAGGATTACCCACGCCAGGCCCACCAACAGCACCAACGCCGTGGCGCCACCCGCCAGCACAGCGTTGTGCCCGGCCGGACCGGCTTGCAGCCACAGGGTTTCGTAGAACAGGATCACCTCGAACAGCTCGCGGTACACCGAGAAGAACGCCAGCATCGCAAAGCCAAAACGCCCGCCACCGCCCACCAGGCTGCTCTTGATGTAATCCTGCCAGGCCGCAGCGTGGCGACGGTCATGCATCCACACGCCGAGCCACAGCACCATCACGCTGGCGAACAGCGCCGTGCAGCCCTCAAGCAGCTCGCGCTGGGCGCCGCTCACGTCAATCACATACGCGGCCAACGCCCAGGTCGCCAAACCCGCCAACAGCGCCAGGCCCCAGCCGACGTTGACGCTGCGCACCGCCGACTGCTGGCCAGTGTTGCGCAAGAACGCGAGGATCGCGGCCAGCACCAGGATCGCTTCCAGGCCTTCACGCAGCAGGATCAACAAACCGGAGATGTAGCTCAACGACCAGCTCAGGCCGTCGCTGCCCAGCAAGCCGGCGGACTCGGCGAGTTTGCCTTTGGCCACGTCCAGACGCTGTTGAACCTGCTCGACCGGCAAACCGTCCTGCAACGACTGCCGGTAGGCCATCAGCGCCTTCTCGGTGTCTTTGCGCACGTTGGCGTCGACGTTGTCCAGGGAGCTTTCCACCAGCTCGAAGCCTTCCAGGTACGCGGCCACCGACAGGTCGTAGGCCTGTTCGTGATCACCGCTGCGGAACGCGGCCAGGCTCTTGTCCAGGGTCGTAGCGGTGTATTCGAGCAGCTGCGCAGGGCCACGCTTGACCTGCGGCGGTTGCGCACGCTGGGCGCGGAACGTCGCGGCGGCAGCCGGGCCGTTAGCGGCCAGCACTTCATTGGGCGTCTGGCGAGCCAGGTCGGCGAGGTTAAACGGTTGCTCACTTTTGGCGGCGGCCGGGTCGGCGGTGAAGCCGGCGATGTAAGTGGCCAGGTCCCAGCGTTGGCGATCGTCCAGTTGGTCGGCAAAGGACGGCATATCGGTACCTTCGACACCCAGGCCCAGCGTGTTGTAGATCGCGTAGAGACTCAGGCGATCCAGACGCACAGCGTCCCGCAGATTAGCGGGCGGCGGCGTCATACCCACACTGGCCGGCCCATCACCGGAGCCCGCTGTGCCGTGGCACACCGAGCAATGTTGGGCGTAGAGCGGCGCGCCACGGGTTGGATCAGGCGTGATCGCCGGGGCCTGACTGACTTCATAGGCCACGGCCAGTTGAGCCCCCAATTGCCGGGCTTGGCGTGCGACTGTCGCGCCGTCCTGATGAGCGGTTATAGCCGCTAACAGTTCATCAACACCGTTGACCAACGCCGCGCGTTCCTGGCGCTGTGGCAACTCTGCCACCAGCCCCTGCAACACCCCGAGAAACTCCAGCTGTTCGCGGTATTCGGACTCATCGATAACCTTGCCCGCCTCCACCGTCGGAGGATAGTCAGCACCAATGTAGTCCAGCAAATGCAGAGCTTGTGGGGCGCCCTCGGCAGTCGCGGCCAACAGGTTGAAGCTGCACGACATCAACGCCGGCAATATCAGCCAGGCGAGAAAACGGAAGGGGGCAGTCATGAACGAATCTCAAATGGAAATACGAAGTAACACATTGTTAAGACTTTACGGGTTTGACTCAAGCCGTAAGTGATTTGTCGTTTGTGGGGGCGGAGCGTTTTAAATGCGGGAGGGTGGCACTCCAGTCGATTTCATCTGAGCAAATAGCCATTGTTTTGCCAGTAATGGTGCCTATAATGCCGCGCCCTGTTAGTGCGAAAGGGAATTTCGTTCCTCGTTTTTATGAGGAATTACCACATCGGTTGATACTTTTCAGGGAAGAAGTTTGCATGGCATTTCGCGCCTTACCTTCGCTCGCGCTTGCGGCGGTTACCTTGCTGTCCGGCTGTTCGATGTTCCGCAATTACGACACCGAACTGCAAGCCACCAACCAGCAATTGGCCACCGGCAATGTCGACGCCGCGCTGACGCTGCTGGAAAAGAACAACACCGGCGACGACAAGGACCTGCTCTATTTCTTCGAGAAGGGCGAGTTGCTGCGGGCTAAAGGCGACATGACTGGCAGCCAGACAGCCTGGCGCAGTGCCGACCTGCAAGTCGCCAAGTGGGAGGACTCGGTCAAGTTCGACAGCGCCAGGTACCTCGCCCAGTTCGGCAGTTTCGTTGCCAACGACAAAGTGCGGCGCTACGAAGGCTATGACTACGAAAAGGTCATGCTGACCACGCAGATGGCCCTGAACCTCCTGGCCCTGAACGACTTCGACGGCGCGCGCACTCAAATCAAGAAGACCCATGAACGCGAAGCGGTGATTGCCGACCTGAGGGACAAGGAATACCTCAAGCGCGAGAACGAAGCCGAGCGTGAAGGCGTGACCACCCGGATGAAAGACCTGCGCGGCTACCCGGTGGAAGCACTGGATGCGCCGGAAGTGGTCGGCCTGAAAAACAGCTACCAGAGTGCGTTCAGCCATTACCTGGCCGGTTTCGTCTACGAAGCCTTGGGCGAAAAAGACCTGGCGGCCCCCGGCTACCGCAAGGCCGCCGAGTTGCGCCCCAATACCCCGTTGCTGGAACAGGCCCTGCTGAACCTGGATAAATCCAAGGTCGGCGCCAATGAAACCGACGTGCTGATCGTGGTGCAGAGCGGCCTGGCACCGGCCCGCGATTCGATTCGCCTGCCGCTGCCGATTCCCATCAATGGCAACCTGGTGATCACACCGCTGTCATTCCCGGTGATCAAGGCGGATACGTCCACCGCGACCTTCGCCCAGATCGGCGTCGACGGCCAGCAGCAGAACCTCACTGCACTCAACAGCACCACGGCCATGTCCCGCCGCGCACTGCGCGATGACATGCCAGGGATCATCCTGCGCACCACCGTGCGCGCGGTCACCCGTGGCGTGGCGCAGAACAACCTGAACAAGACCAACCCTATGGCGGGCCTGGTGCTGGGTATCGCCTCGGCCGTCACCGAAGGCGCCGACACCCGCACCTGGCGCACACTGCCGGACCTGACCCAGGTGACCCGCCTGCGCCTCAAGCACGGCGAACACCAGATCAGCCTGCCCAATGCCCTGGGCGGCACGCTGGTGACGGTAAAGGCTGATCAGCGCTATCAGGTGATCACCCTGCGCGTGGTTGGTAACCAAGTGTTCGCGGGCGGCCTGGCCGCCCATGTGGTGCCGAACACGGCCACTCAAGCCATCGCCCTCAAACAACCTTAAGGAGCACGCTATGCGTCATTTCATCCCTGGCGCCCTGGCGCTGGTCCTGCTTGCAGGCTGTGCCACCCCACCGCCGCCGGAGCCCGGCAGCGCCGCGAGCAAAATCGTAGTAATGGGCAAATTCAAGGGCGTCGCGGTCGGTGCCATTCGTGTTGCCCGCGAGAACGGCTTTCTCACCGCCAAGGTGCAGTTGAGCAACATCACCAGCAGCAATCAGATGATGTATTACCGCTTTGCCTGGCTGGGCGCCGATGGCTTCCCGGTGGGCGATGAAGAAACCTGGAAGGTGCTGAACCTGTACGCCAACCAGGCGACCTTCCTGCCAGCGATTGCCAACTTGCCCCAGGCGGCAGACTTCCGTCTTGAAGTGAAAACGCCTTGAGCCGTTCACCCTTTTTGCTACTGAGAGATTTCCCCATGTTTGCACGCTTCTCGATCCTCGCCGTAGTTGCCGTATTGGCCAGCGGCTGCTCTAACACTTCGCCGGTACTGGGCGGTAAAAACATCAGCTACGGCGATACCAAGGCCGTAGAACTGGTGACCAACGAGTTCGGCTCCACCGACCTGCAGATGATCGCCGAAAGCATGACCCGCTCCCTGGCCCAGTCCGGCATCCTGCAAGGCCGCCCGGTGGTGCAGGTGTATGACGTGAAAAACAAGACCAGCGAATACATCGATACCCGCGAGATCACCACGTCGATCAAGACCCAGTTGATGAAGACCGGCACCGCGCGTTTTGCCAGCGACAACACCGATATGCAAAGCCAGGTTGACCAGCTCAAGCTGCAGAACCAGAGCGGCCTGTACAAGAAGTCCACCGTCAGCAAGACCGGCAACATGGTCGCCGCCAAGTACCGCCTGGAAGGCTCCATCAGCTCCATCGTCAAGCGCAGCTCGGACTACAAGGACGTGTTCTACAAGTTCAGCCTGCAACTGATCGACGTCGAGAGCGGCCTGGCCGAATGGATGGACGAAAAAGAAATCCGCAAGACCACGGAGCGCTAAGCAATGCGTGCATGGATCGGCATGATCGGCCTGCTGTGCGCCTTCGGCGCCTCGGCCGCCCCGAAGATCGCGGTGACTGACCTGGCCTACGAGGCGCGGGTCGAGGAATACATTCACCAAGTGTCGGCGAGCAATAACTTCCAGGCCAGCGCTTACCACGCCAGCGGCGCATCGAATTACAGCGAGTACGAAAGCCGTACCAGCTACATCGAACAGAGCGAGCTGCGTAAATTCAGCGGTGACATCAAGGGCGAGATCCTCAAGTCCCGCCAGTTCCAACTGGTGCAGGGCACGCCCTACACCGCCGATGCCAAGGGTGACGTCTACGACGTGATCAAGCGCATCAAGGCCGGCCACTTCAAGGGGGCTGACTATGTGCTGTTCGGTACGCTCTCAGACATCGACTTCACCCAGGACATCAACGCCCTGGACCACACCAACAGCTACTCGGCGGTATTGGGCCTGACGCTGGTGGCGGACTTCAGCCTGATCAACACCCGCACCTACGAGATCACCTCGGCGTTCACCGCCATGGGTGAAGGCCAGGACACCAAGCTGGTGAGCAGCCGCGATGTGCGTGTGAGCCTGAATCGGCCGCGGGTGGTGAAAGAAGTCTCGAAAGCGCTGGGTGAGGATGTAGCGCGGCAGTTGGCGGAGCAATTGGGTGGCGGGTATCAAGACCCGAGCCAACCGCCGTTGCGCAACAACCTGCCAAGGGATGAAGCGCCGAAGATCCTGCGCTGAGCCTAAAACTCACTGTCAACACAAAACCAATGTGGGAGCAGGCCCGCTCCCACATTTTTTGATTCGGTTTCTTCAGTTGGCGTGCGGTTTATGCCGTTGCGCGATGCAGGCTGGCGAGAAAGCCCGCCGCCCCCACAAACAACCCAGCAAACGTACGGTTCATACGCTTCTGCTGCTTAGGCGTGCGCAACAAACGCAACACTTTCGACGCCAGCCCCGTATACCCCGCCATCACCACCATATCGACGCAAATCATCGTCGCACCCAGGATCAGGTACTGGATCAGCAACGGCGCTTGCGGGTTCACAAACTGCGGCAGCACCGCCAGCATGAACACCAGGGCCTTAGGGTTGCTGGCATTGACCAGAAAGCCTCGGAACATCATCGCCATCGGCTTGCCGATCGGGCGCACGGCCGCGTCGTCGGTCATGTCCATAGGCAACGCGCGCCATTGCTTGATGGCCAGGTACACCAGGTACGCCACACCAAACCATTTGATCGCATAAAACGCCGTGGACGACGTCGCCAGGATGGCTCCCAGGCCGCAGGCGACGACCGCAATCTGCATCGCCAGGCCTAGCTGCAGGCCAATGGCATTCCAATAACCGCGCAGGAAACCGTATCGCAGGCCGCTGGACATCGAGGCAATGGCGCCGGCGCCAGGGGAAAGGGAGATGATCCAACTGGCCAGGAGAAAGGCCAGCCACGTATCGAGTGCCATTACACACCTCAGGGGGGAGTTAGCGGTTTTCCCTTAAGCTAACTCCGCCGACCAACGGATAGCTATAGATTTTTACAAGATGTGAATGCTAGCGATCGCCCGGAAACACGTGGGTACCTGGCCAACGTCGCACCGCGCGTTGGAAGAACAGGCTGTTGGGCACCTGCACCATTGCGCTGTCGGTGCCGGCTTCCGCCACTTCAACCAGTGTGGTGTAGAGCAGATTGATCGCCACGACCCGGCCCTTCACGCCCGGTTTATCGACGGTATCCACCAGCTCGACGATATCACCCAGGCGAAACGGCCCGACGGTGAAGATCAGAATGGCGCACAGCAGGTTGGACAGCACCGACCACATGGCAAAGAACGCCACGGCGGCGACCGCGACGAACCCGGAAAGCGCCGTCCACAACACGGTCGCGGAGACACCCAGGCGGCCCAGCACAAAGATCAGCGCACTGCCCATGATCAACCAGCGCAAGCCACCGCGCAGCGGCATCAGCAGTTGCGGGGGGAATGGGTAGCGCTCACCCAGGCGAGTCAGGCCTTTGGCTACAAAACGCTGGGCCAGGTAGCCGGCCAGCAGAATCAGCAGGATTTGCACGCCGATCCACACGGGCTCGACCCATTGCGCCGGTAACGGCAGATGCAACGCTTCCATCAGGACAGCGCCTCCAGCTCCGCTTGCAGGGTTTCCAGCAGCTCGAGAGCTTCCATCCAGGTTTCCTCCAACTGCCCTTCGCGCACCTTGAGTTTGGCCTGTTCAGCCAGCAGGTCACGCAGCTCGTCCTTGCGGGCTGCCTCGTAAACGGCGCTGTCGCCCAGGCTGGTTTCGATCTTGGCCAGGCGCTCGTGCACCTTGCCCAGCTCGGCTTCCAGCTTGTCGGCTTCACGTTTGTGCGGCGCCAACTGCTGACGCAGTGCAGCGGCGGCCTGACGCTGGGCTTTCTTGTCGGTCTTGTCCGGGTTGACTGGCGTATTGCTGACCGGCGCGTTGCGCAGGCGGTAATCCGTCAGCCAGCGCGCGTAATCATCCAGGTCGCCGTCAAACTCTTCGACTTTGCCATCGGCCACCAGCAGGAAGTTGTCAGTGGTGCTCTTGAGCAAGTGGCGATCGTGAGACACCACCAGTACCGCACCGCTGAACTCTTGCAAGGCCATGGTCAGCGCCAGGCGCATTTCCAGGTCCAAGTGGTTGGTCGGTTCGTCGAGCAGCAGCAGGTTCGGACGATCCCAGGCGATCAACGCCAGGGCCAGTCGGGCTTTTTCGCCACCGGAAAAATTCAGCACCGGCTCGTCGATGCGCGCCCCCCGGAAGTCGAAACCACCCAGGAAGTCGCGCAGGGTCTGTTCCCGCTCGATCGGCGCCAGGCGCTGCAAGTGCAGCAACGGGCTGGCTTTGGAGTCGAGGGAATCCAGCTGATGCTGGGCGAAGTAGCCCACCACCGTGTTCTCGCCACGGGTCAAACGACCGGCCAAGGGCTCAAGCTCACCCGACAGGTTTTTGATCAGCGTCGACTTGCCCGCGCCGTTAGGACCGAGCAAGCCGATGCGTGCACCTGGCGTAAGCTGCAGCTTCACTTTTTCCAGGATGGTTTTGTCGCCATAACCCAGGCAAGCATCCGAAAGGTCCAGCAACGGGCTGGATATCTTCACCGACTCGCGAAACACAAAGTCGAACGGCGAATCGACATGGGCCGCCGATAGCTCTTCCATGCGCTCCAGGGCCTTGATCCGGCTCTGGGCCTGGCGGGCCTTGGTGGCCTGGGCCTTGAACCGGGCGATGTAGCTTTCCATGTGCGCACGCTGCGCCTGCTGCTTCTCGAACGCCTGTTGTTGCTGGGCCAGGCGTTCGGCGCGCGCGCGCTCGAATGCGGTATAGCCGCCACGGTACAGGGTGATTTTCTTCTGTTCGACGTGGGCGATGTTGTCGACCACGGCGTCGAGGAAATCGCGGTCGTGGGAAATCAGCAGCAATGTGCCCTGGTAATTCTTGAGGAAGTCTTCCAGCCACAGGATCGCATCGAGGTCCAAGTGGTTGGTCGGTTCATCGAGCAGCAACAGGTCCGAGGGGCACATCAGCGCTTGGGCCAGGTTCAGGCGCATGCGCCAGCCACCGGAGAAGTCGGCGACCGGGCGGTCCATCTGCTCGTTGGTGAAGCCAAGGCCGGCGAGCATTTTGCGGGCGCGGGCGTCGGCGGTGTAGCCGTCGGCACTGTCGAGTTCCGAGTGCAGGCGCGCCTGGGCGGCGCCGTCCTGGGCTTTCTCGGCCTCGGCGAGGTCGTGTTGCACCTGGCGCAAGCGCAGGTCGCCATCGAGCACGTAGTCGATTGCGATGCGGTCCAGGGTGTCGATCTCCTGGCGCATGTGGGCGATACGCCAGTCGGCCGGCAACAAGCAGTCCCCGGAATCCGGGGTCAGCTCGCCCAGCAACAGGGCGAACAACGTGGATTTGCCGGCGCCATTGGCACCGATCAAGCCGGCTTTGTGACCGGCGTGCAGGGTCAGCTCGGCGTCTTCGAGAAGACGTTGCGGGCCACGCTGTAATGTTAGGCTTTGAAGTCGGATCATAATGGCGGCGGAGTCTACCAGCTTCGTTGCCCGCTGGCTTGGGTGTGAATATGTGCGCTGACCTATGGAACTTTGCCCTCACGACTTACGCCCGCCCGGGCGTCGAAGCCGGTTGCCTGCGTTTACAGGCGCAAGGTGCGGATGTGTGCCTATTGCTCTGTGGCGCGTGGCTGGAACAGCGCGCTGTGGCCGTGACGGCCGAGCGCATTCAGGCGCTGAAACAGATCGCCGAGCCTTGGCAGGCGCACGTGGTTAAGCCGTTACGACGGGTGCGCATGCAATGGCGTGCGATGGCGCAGCAGGACGAGGATTTGGCGGGGTTACGCGAACGGGTCAAAGCCCTGGAGCTTGAGGCCGAACGACAATTGCTCGCGCGCTTGGAAACACGGGCGCGAATGTGGCCGACGGGTGAGGCGATGGGTCATCAACAGTGGCTGGAAGGACTGGCGGCTGAGGATGCCGCCAACCTTGACCACGACGCGCTGCAGCAGCTGCGCGTCGTGGTCACCAGCACTTAGGAGGCGCTGGTTGGGGTGGTGCTTGGCGCTACCGGGGCAGGCGTGTTGCTGGCCGGTGCAGCTGGAGCGTTCGACGCTGCCGGGGCAGCAGCAGGTGTTGCTGGCTTGGCCGGTGCTGGTTTTGCGGCAGCTGGTTTGGCAACGGCTGGCTTGGCAGCAGGTTTGGCAGTTGGCTTAGCGGCTGGTTTTGCAGCTGCAGGTTTGGCGGCTGGCTTCGCGGCTGGTTTTGCGGCAGCGGTTTTAGCAGCTGGCTTGGCGGCCGGTTTTGCAGCAGCAGTTTTGGCAGCTGGCTTGGCGGCCGGTTTTGCAGCAGCGGTTTTAGCAGCTGGCTTCGCGGCGGGCTTTGCAGCAGCGGTTTTAGCAGCTGGCTTCGCGGCTGGCTTTGCAGCAGCAGTTTTAGCCGCTGGCTTGGCGGCCGGTTTAGCAGCGGCGGTTTTGGTAGCTGGCTTCGCGGCTGCTTTAGCAGGCGCCTTGGCGGCAGCAGCTTTGCTTGCAGGCTTCTTCGCCGCGCTTACTGCAACAGCTTTTGCAGGCGTACGAGCGCCCAGCGCCTTAGCTACAGCGTCCTTCACACGACCAATGCCCTGGGCCAGCTTCAGGCTTTCCTGGGCATCTTTTTTGAGTTGGGAAATGTAGGTGCGGGTTTCAGCTTGGCGATCCTTGAGGGCGTCGAGCAGGTCCTCAAGTTCTTTGACAGCGTCTTTGGCTTTGGCTTGAGCCTTGGCCTTGCCGGCAGTGGCAGCATCTTGCAGTTTGGTGCGGGATTTGTGCAGCTTTTCTTGCGCTTTACCGCGTTGTTTTTCCAGCTTGGCGAGCAGTTTTTCTGCATCGGCCAAGGCTTGGGAACAAGCGCTTTCCAGATGTTCGAGCAAACTGCCCGAGAGTTGTTGGAGTAAATGCAACGGGGTATTAACAGGCTTCTGTTTGGCCGACATGGTTTACCTCCTGGCTGACTTGGGTGCGGCTCATACTAGCCCTCTGCTCTTACCGCCGCTAGGGCATGTTGACAGTATCGTTTGACTTGCGTTGCACCGTGTAAAAATTCTTGTCGATATAACGTAAATACGCGCCACTTCTCACCTCATCACACTGGCATAATCCGTCGCACTTTCGGCGGGAGAATGCCCATGTCGCGTTACCTTTTTCTTGTGCTTGGCTTGGCCATTTCGGTGGCCAATGCGAGCGATCAATCGCCGCCAAAAAACGCTGATCAGAACCAGCACGACCTCGCCTACAGCTTGGGCGCCAGTCTCGGTGAGCGCCTGCGGCAGGAGGTCCCCGACCTGCAGATCCAGGCTTTGATCGACGGCCTCAAGCAAGCCTATCAGGGCAAACCGCTGGCGCTGGACAACGCACGTATCGAACAGATTCTTGCCCAGCACGAAGCACAAAACGCAGCCGAAGCGCAGGGACCTCAAAGTGAAAAAGCACTTGTGGCCGAACAACAATTTTTGAGCAAAGAAAAAGCCGTAAAAGGCGTACGCGAATTGGCTGATGGAATCCTGCTCACCGAACTCACCCCCGGCACGGGTGGAAAGCCCAAGGCCAACGACCAGGTTGAAGTGAAATACGTGGGGCGATTACCCGATGGGACAGTGTTCGACCAGAGCAGGCAACCTCAATGGTTTCGTCTGGACAGTGTGATCAGCGGCTGGAGCAGCGCGTTGCAACAAATGCCCGTGGGCGCGAAATGGCGATTAGTGATTCCATCGGCCCAGGCCTATGGCGCCGACGGTGCCGGCGAGTTGATCCCACCTTATACACCGCTGGTATTCGAGATTGAGTTGCTCGGTACCCGTCCTTGACCCAATAAAAAACGGCGCGCCATGCGCACCGTCTTTCGTACCGCTGTCGAGGGTCAGGCCTGGGTAGCAGCCTCTTCTTTGTGAGCATTGTGCAGCACTTCGATCAGGCAATCTTCCAGCTCGAATCGCTCGTGCAGCAGCGCGCCCAACTCTTTGAATTTTTCAGCAACACAGTTTCCGGCATCACACAGGTCGGTAAACGCTAGCAGCTTCTCGGTAATGACATCGATGCGCGGGTAAATGGTCTCAGCCAAATCCAGGCCACGCTGATCGTCAAAGGCCTCCGCCTCCTTGGTGAGTTGATCGTAGACACCAAAATGGCCGGCCGACACGTAGTCCACCAATACAACGCAGAAGTCCTGCAACGGTTCGCGGTTCTCAGCCAGCGCCTCAGGCTTGGCACCGAGAGCATCAAAGGCCCGAACCAGTTCGTGGCGTGCCTTCAGCCAATTGTCGATCAGCTTGTGCACCCCACCCCAGCGTTCCTGAGCATTCTGACAACTATCCAGCATGGTGATCTCTCTTCCCTATAGGGGCGCTGCCGCCTGGTGCCTGCGCAACACTTCAAGGATAAAGCAGCGCTGGGCAAGGCAACATCTGACAAACGGTTTCAATAACACGTGCGGGCCAGATTATGCCCGCATGACGATGGCTTCAAGGTACGCAGGAGAGAAAGTTCATACAAGTGTTTAATCCCGCTCTCCAAACTGCGACTCGCTTTCAGCGCCTCGCCGGGCGCGAACACTGGCTTAAAAACAGCCGTGAAAACTGCATCAGGCCAAGGATCAACATCCCGATGAAGAACAGCAGGCTCCACTCGGGAAGGCTCAAATCAAACAGCGTCCAGTTGGTTTCCACGCAGTCGACAGTGCCTTTGAACGTCAACTGCAGGGCCTGCCAAAACGATAGGTTTTCGATCATGTAGTGCAGGCTGGGCCAGCAATCGGCTGCCTCATCCGGCGCGGCATTTTGTAGCAGCACCTGGCGCACGGCGGTTAGGGCGCCCAGCAAGGCGCAGACCATGCTTGCCAGCCCATAAAGACAGATCACGGGTCGCTTGGGATTGTGGAGTGCGGCGACCAGGTTGATCAATGTGAAAGCGGCCAGGAATCCCCGTTGCACTTGGCATAGGAAACACGGACGCAACGAGACGCCAAACTCGAGGTAAAAGGACGCGCCCAATGTCAGCGTACCCGCCAGGAACGCGAGGAAAAACAAGGAACGTGAAGGGGCCAAAGACATGCTTTATCCGCATCGCGAAAGATAGGTCGCTACGGTAGAGGAAAGGCCTGACCGCTTTCAATACATGCCAGAGCAGACGATTCCGTGAGAAGGTAAGGACTTCCCGTCAGAAGATGGAAGACCTTGGGCAATCGAGCGTCGGACTTTGCCGCCGAACGCTCCCCCCTCACTCTTTTCGAGCTAACGAAAGGTTGGCCGCCAGATACATCTGAGCCAACCCTTGCCCCTTTCCTACCTCAAACCCGAGCAGTGACAGGTAGCGGAGACGCAAGCAAACGGTTATCCAGCAGTCCAAGACCCTCTTGAAACAGCTGATTACTTCGCTCGGTGTCACCCAGTTGGGCCAACAAGCGCGCCAGCTCGGCACAAGCCTCAGGATTACGCTGCACTCGTAGGCTGCTCTCCAGATAATCCCGCGCCTTGCCCCACAGGCTGTTTTGCAGGCACAGGCGGCCCAACGTCAACAGCAGACTGGCATCGCCCGGGTGATCCTTGAGCCAGCCCTCGGCAAACTTCAACTGTCGGGCTGGATCACTGCCACGCAGCAGGCCGTATAGCCGGATCAGGTGGCTGTCGTAGCCGCGTTTGATGGCGCCACGCAGCGCTTCCTCGGCCTTGGCATCGGCGCCCAATTGGCGCAGCTGCTCGGCGTAAGCCAGAACCAGTTGCGGCTCTTGGCGCTGGGCGGAAGTGAGTTGCTGCCAGGCGCGCTCAAGGGACTGCAAACCGGCTTCGCCCTGCTCTTCTCGCTGAGCAGCCAGGCTAAGGTTCTCACCCCAGGCACGGCGTTCAAGCTCAGCCAGTTCGCTGGCAGGCAGGACTTTATCTTTGCGCAACTCCGGCAACAGACGGATCACCGACGACCAATCACCCCGCTGCTGATGCAGGCGCTGCAATTGACGCAAGACCTGGCCGTTATGCGGATGACGCTCGTGCATCGCCTGCAAGGTGGTCAGTGCACCATCGGTATCGCCGCGGTCCAGTTGCAGTTGCGCATGGCTCAAGGCAACTGCCAGCTCGGCCTGGGGCTGACGCTCCAGTGCTCTTTCCAGCAAGCCGTCGGACTCTTCGTAACGACCCTGCTCATTCGCAGCACGCGCGGCGCCGAGGTAGTACAGAAGTGGCTGGCGCTCGGCTTCGGCGGCGCGATGCAGGTGGCGCTCGGCACTGGCCCAGCGGCCCTCGGCGAGGTCCATCTGGCCCTGCTCGATGGCGATCTGCACGCGGCGGCTGCGGTTACGCCGCGACCACGGGTTGACCACACCACCGGAGGTGGTGACCAGGCTCAACAGCACACGGATCAGGTAGATCACCAAACCAATGGCAAACACCGCCACCACCGTCGCCCACAAGCTCGACTCGTAGTGCAGCACATGAGGGTAAGTAATCAGCACATAGCCGGTGTGTTTCGAAATGCCCACAGCCAGCGCCAACGCGATTGCAATCGCCAGCACCAGGATCACATAGAAGCGTTTCATCGGCTCTACTCCTGCTTCGCCGACGTAGCCGCCGGTGTGGCCGCCTTGGCTTCGTCAGCAGACAGATGACGACGTTCGAGATACGCCTGCACGGCAGCCAGGCTCGAGGCCAGGTCCGGCGTCACCACCGACACCGCCTTGGGCTCAAGTTCGGCAATACGCGCGAGCATCGCCTTGCTCTGCGGATTGCCTTGGTTAAAGTTATCCTGCAACACGCTACGCGCCTCGCCGAGGGAGCGGCTGTATACAGCCGACTCCCCGTTGAGCGCCGCCCATTGCGCCTGCTCCAGCGCCAGGCTCAACGCCAGGCGCACCTGGTTCAGGCCTTGGCCGGCCAGCAGTGGGCGAATGTTGTCATCCGGATTGAAGTCGATGCGGAAGTAACGGGAAATCTGCTCCCACCATAGGCGCCAACGGCTGTCCGTATCCGTGGTCGGACGCCCCTCGGAAGCCGGCTCGGTCAGTTGATATTCCGGGGCAATGGCCGCCAGTTGCACGACCTGGTCACGCAAAGCCGCCAATTGCAGGTACAGCCCAGTGCGATCCGGCTGCTCGGTGCTGCGCAGCGCTGCAAGGCTCTTGGCCAACTGCTCACGGGCGGCATAGGAACCTGGATCGCTTTGCTCGCGAAGAATCTCGTCGGCGCCCTGCACCAGCGCTTGGGCGCTATTGATATCTTGCAAGGCAGACAGACGCAGGCTCGCCAGGCGAATCAAGTGTTCAGCCTCGGCTAAACGCCAGTCCTTGCGGCTGGACCCCAACACGGTCTCAAGGCGCTGACTCAGGCGCTGCTGATCGCCCTGCAACTGGGCCACCAGGCGACGGCGCTCCTCCAGCTCATCAGCACCCGGCAACTGCGCCAGCCGCGCGGCCAGTTGTTGCTGGCTCTGCTTGAGGGACTGGGATTGGTCATCGAGGGTCTGCACCTGCCCCAGCTGTTGCTGGCTGCTGGCTTGCAGGGCGCGGACCTGCCAGATCCCCCAACCGCCGGCGGCAACACCGGCGGCGCCGAGCAGCAAGGCGACGACCGCCAGGCCATTGCCACGGCGCGGCGCGGTGACCGGTGACTCAACCGGCGCACCGAGTGCGGGTTGGGCTTCATCTTTAGGCAAGGCTGTTTCGCTCACGTATCCGTCCTTTGCGTTTCAGAGAGTGACTACGGCATGCCTCATAGGGCAAAGCTGCGTAACGCCACTAACAAAGCCGCGGCACTCGCACCGCGGCAATCCACAACTTTTTCTGCGCCAGCGCACCGCGCCATCTCGAAGACTCGCGGGCTCGGCACGAACAACGGCAACTGTGCCACCTGTGGCCAATCGGCTCCAGCCAAGGCGTGCAGGTGCAAAAAACCCTGCCCACTGCTGACCGTCAGGCCGTTCAAGCGTTCCAACTGGATGCGTTGCATCAGTACCCCGGCGTCGTAGGCCGGAAGGAAACGGCGATACAATTCCAGATAGTCGACACTAGCACCACTCGCGCGCAAACGCTCTGCCAGCAGCTCGCGACCGCCCTCGCCGCGCAGGATTAACACGCGTGCATCCGGGCGTGCGATAGCCTCGCGCAACGCAGGCAATTGAAGCAAGGCCTCGCTGTCATCGCCAGTAGGGGGATAGTGAACGTTGAGGCCGTGTTCGGCCAGTACCTGCGCGGTGGCTGCGCCGACGCTGAACCACGGCAGTTGCGGCCATGCTCGATGCAACTGTCGCACGGCTAGGCGCGCGGCGGGTTTGCTGACGACAATCACCGCACAATAGCGGCCCAGGTCATGCAAGACTTCCAGCTGTTCAGGTGTAACGGGAAGCGGCTCGATGTCCAGCAACGGCAGGCTGCTGCTGAAAATGCCGGCTTCGGCCAACGTCGCCGCCAGGGCCAACGACTCCTCGGCAGGCCGCGTCAGCAGCACACGCCATTCGTTCACTGCGGACCGGCCTCGCCGTAGATTTTTTGCAGGATGGCACCGGCGCCCTTGTCCAACAGTTCTTCGGCTACCTGGATGCCCAGTGCCGTCGCGTCACGCTGCGGGCCGCGCACCTCGGCAGTCAGCAAGGCGCCACCTTGCGGGTCCCCTACCAGTCCGCGCAACCACAGGTTTTCACCTTCGAGCACGGCGTAGCAGGCGATTGGCACCTGGCAGCCGCCGTTTAGGTGCTTGTTCAGCGCACGCTCGGCCGTGACGCGCACTTCGGTGTCGTGGTGATCCAGGGGTTTGAGCAGGGCGTGGATTTCACTGTCAGCGGTGCGACACTCGATGCCAACGGCGCCTTGCCCACCTGCGGGCAGGCTGTCCTCGACGCTGATGGCCGAGGTGATACGGTCTTCGAAACCCAGGCGGATGAGGCCCGCCGCTGCGAGGATGATCGCGTCATATTCGCCGGCGTCCAGCTTCGCCAAGCGGGTGTTGACGTTGCCACGCAGAAAGCGGATCTGCAGGTCCGGGCGGCGAGTCAGCAGCTGTGTCTGGCGGCGCAGGCTCGACGTGCCGACGATGCTGCCCAGGGGCAATTCTTCCAGGGACGCGTAGGTGTTGGAAACGAAAGCATCGCGCGGGTCTTCGCGTTCGCAGATGCAAAACAAACCCAGGCCTTCAGGGAAGTCCATGGGCACGTCTTTCATCGAATGCACGGCGATGTCGGCTTCGTTCGCCAGCAGCGCTGTTTCCAGTTCTTTGACGAACAAACCCTTGCCGCCGATCTTCGACAGAGGCGAGTCGAGCAGCTTATCGCCACGACTGACCATAGGCACCAGGGACACCTTGAGGCCGGGATGGGCCAGCTCCAGTCGTGCTTTGACGTATTCGGCCTGCCACAAGGCGAGGGCGCTTTTACGGGTGGCGATGCGGATTTCGCGAGAGGACATGGATCAATCCGTACTGAAAATATATGACGGATAATAACAGCTCAGGGAAATACGCTTTGATTTGAATCAGCAAGTGCGGGGCCTCCCTGGCCACGACGCACCGGGATAAGGAATTCAGGCCTCGCCACAGACGCGGGGCTAAAGCTGCTGCATCATCTTGCGCACGCCGGCAACATGCCGTCGGCTGACGATCAACGCATCGCCGTTAAGGCCTTTCAGGAATAGCTGAAAATGACCCAGGGGCGTGCGTTGCAGGCGTTCGATTCGCTCGCGGGCCACCAGCGCGTTGCGGTGGATACGCACGAAGCGGTCGCCGAACTCATCCTCAAGCGCCTTGAGCGGCTCATCAAGCAACACTTCGCCGCCTTGGTGGCGCAAGGTCACATACTTGTGATCGGCAATAAAATAGACCACCTCGCCCAGAGGGATCAGCTCAATGCCTTTGCGTGTACGAGCACTGATATGGCTGCGTGGCCCATTACCACTTTGGGCGGCTGGCTGAGTGAGCGCGGCGAGCTGCATGCGGGTTGGGCGTTCGGCCTTCTTCAGGGCCTTGAGCAATGCTTCGCCTACCACCGGCTTGATGAGAAAGCTGACTCCGCTGTCTTCCAACGTCTGCGCAGAAAACTCTTCGCCCGTTGCACAGAACACTACGGCCGGTGGGGACTCTCGCTCGCTCAGTCGGGCGGCAACTTGCAGGCCGTCAAGGCCCGACATACGGATATCGAGCAACACGACATCAGGCTTGAGGCTGTCGATCAGCGTCAACGCCTCTTCGCCCGTGGTGGCGCTCGGCTCTAATACTGCATAACCCTCGAGTTCACTGACCAGACGGCTCAGTCTTTCGCGGGCTTGGGGTTCGTCATCAACGATCAGGACATTCATATTGCGCTGGATTCCTGCGTGAGTCTCGCACAAGGATAGCGTAGACAGGTGCGGTGACGTGCGTCACAGCGATCCACGCTAAGACTAGCGCGAGCGGCAAAAAGTGCCCTGAGAGTGGCACCCAAATTTACCCGGACCTGTTCAATAGCGCCCAAGACCTGCTGCCTTCGGGCGTCGTAGTAGGGTTTGCTGATACACAATCGAATACCCCCCCTTTTCTAATGGATAGTCTGGGCTATGACCGCATCACCCGACTTTGGTGCATTCACACACTATCAGTCCAACTGTAGACGCTCGCTGAGACGACATTGCTGAATCGGCAAATATCGTTTCAATAAGCCCCTGTACCCAGTCTCGTCCTGGACGCGGTCGGCGGCAAGGCACTTAGCCATCCTTGGAGTAAATAAAAATGCCGACGACCCGCAGCCCCGCCTCCACGGGCAACCCTGTTATCATCGCCGGCACAACTTCATGCCTCTTTATTAAGCAGATCACGAGCGAATCCATGAGCACCGACAAGACCAACCAGTCCTGGGGCGGCCGCTTCAGTGAACCCGTCGACGCCTTCGTCGCCCGCTTCACCGCCTCCGTCACCTTCGACCAGCGCCTGTACCGCCACGACATCATGGGCTCCATCGCCCACGCGACGATGCTGGCCAAGGTCGGCGTACTGACCGACGCCGAGCGCGACAGCATCATCGACGGCCTGACCACCATTCGTGGTGAGATCGAAGCTGGCACGTTCGACTGGCGCGTCGACTTGGAAGACGTGCACATGAATATCGAGGCGCGCCTCACCGACCGCATCGGTGTGACCGGTAAGAAGCTGCACACCGGCCGCAGCCGTAACGACCAGGTGGCCACCGACATCCGCCTGTGGCTGCGTGATGAAATCGACCTGATCCTGTCCGAAATCACCCGCCTGCAGAAAGGTTTGCTTGAACAGGCCGAGCGTGAATCAGACACCATCATGCCGGGCTTCACTCACCTGCAGACCGCCCAGCCCGTGACCTTTGGCCACCACCTGCTGGCCTGGTTCGAAATGCTCAGCCGCGACTACGAGCGCCTGGTGGATTGCCGCAAGCGCGCCAACCGCATGCCCTTGGGCAGCGCCGCGCTGGCTGGCACCACCTACCCGATCGACCGCGAGTACACCGCGCAGCTGCTGGGCTTCGATGCCGTCGGTGGCAACTCGTTGGATGGTGTGTCGGACCGTGACTTCGCCATTGAATTCTGCGCGGCGGCCAGCATCGCGATGATGCACCTGTCGCGCTTCTCGGAAGAGCTGGTGCTGTGGACCAGCGCGCAGTTCCAGTTCATCGACCTGCCGGACCGCTTCTGCACCGGCAGCTCGATCATGCCGCAAAAGAAAAACCCCGACGTACCAGAACTGGTACGAGGCAAAAGCGGCCGTGTATTCGGCGCGCTGATGGGCCTGCTGACCCTGATGAAAGGCCAACCCCTGGCCTACAACAAGGACAACCAGGAAGACAAAGAGCCGTTGTTCGACGCCGCCGACACCCTGCGCGACTCGCTGCGCGCGTTTGCCGACATGATCCCGGCGATCAAGCCCAAGCACGCGATCATGCGTGAAGCGGCACTGCGTGGGTTCTCCACCGCGACCGACCTGGCGGACTACCTGGTGCGCCGTGGCCTGCCGTTCCGCGACTGCCACGAAATCGTCGGCCACGCGGTGAAATATGGCGTAGACACCGGCAAGGACCTGGCGGAAATGAGCCTGGAAGAACTGCGCAAGTTCAGCGACCAGATCGAACAGGATGTGTTTGCCGTGCTGACCCTGGAAGGCTCGGTGAATGCCCGTAATCACATCGGCGGTACTGCGCCGGCGCAGGTGAAGGCAGCTGTCGTGCGCGGCCAGGCCTTGCTCGCCAGCCGTTAAAAGCTTCGCGAGCAAGCCCGCTCCCACACTTGACTGCATTCCAAAAGTGGAACGCGATCAAGTATGGGAGCGGGCTTGCTCGCGAAGGCTTCACCACAGGCACCTACCCTCTATTTCTTGGCAGCAATCATCGCCATAAACGCGGGCATTGCAGCCTCCCGGTCCGCCGCTACTTTCTGAGCGTTGGGCATAGCATGCAGTCTTTCCAGCAACGCTTTGGCCGCCGGCGTCTCTGCCAGCAAATCCATTCCAAACAGCTTCTCGCCCACCGCACAGGCGAGGTTCACGCTGTACATGAAATACAAATCCGCAATCGTGAAATTATCCCCCGCCACAAACGGCGCGAACTTGCCGTGCCTGCCCAGCGCACTCAAGCCCAATAGCAATTCGGCCTTGGACTTCTCCTTGATCGCCTCCGGCACCGGCATACCAAAAAACGCTTCGGCAAAACACGCCCGCGCGGGCAGCTCGATATACAACTCGATTTCCCGGCATAGTGCCAGCACCTGTGCACGCTGGAACGGCTCGGCCGGCAGCAGTGCAGGCCCTTCCTGGGTGTGCTCGATGTATTCGAGGATGACACTGGTCTCATTGATAAAACCCTGTTTAACGCCCAACACCGGCACTTTGCCACGCGGGCTGGCTGCCAGGGCTTCGGGCGTTTGCCCGGCATAAAAAGGCACCTCTTCGAACGGCAGCCCTTTCTCCAGCAGCGCCAGTTTGACCATGTTGTAGTAGTTGCTGACCGAGAATCCGTAGAGCTTGAGCATTGCGGTTGCCTCCGTGCCGGGAATGGGGTTGGCTGCAAGCGTTATAGCTCCCCGTGCCGGGCCTTGCCAGCAGCATCACCGGCTTGAATGGGGGTAGACTGGCGCCCTTTCCTAGAGGAGCCTGCCATGAGCGAGCCGACCGATATCGACAACGACGAAGAAGAATTCACTGAAACCACCCTGATCGAAGCGATCGAAAACCAGATCGAGAGCGAAAACCCACCCGCCGCCAAGGCAACGTTCAACAAGCTGACCCTGGTGGGTTATGAGCGTGAAGAGATCCTGCAACTGATGGCCCACGTGCTCGCTGTCGAGATTGATGCCCTACTGGAAGAGGACCGTGCTTTCAATACCGAGTGGTATGAAACTGCACTGCGTGCACTGCCCGAATTGCCACCCGAAAAGCAATAAATCCAACACGCAGCAACACACTGGACAGTTCGGCAAAGTGCGTTCACCTTATGGCCTGCTAGCCTCTAATAAATTCTTAGAAAGTCTGGAGTCCTTATGTCGTTTACCCCTGAGTTGGTTGCCGAACTGGAAATCCTTGTACTCTTCAGCCTGGATAGCACCCAGGAAGGTCTGAAAGTCCATCAGACCGCTGCCCCTACTGCCATCGCCGCTGCCAAGCGCCTGTTCGAGAAAGGACTGATCGATCAGAAAGACGGGGGCTACCTGACCCCACTTGGTCGGGATGCCGCAGAACAAGCTAAAACCCTGCTGACCATCCTGACCACCGTCAACGCCAAAGAAGCCGCCTGATACCCGATACGCCCATGGAGTCCGCCACTTGCGGATTCCATGGGCGTTGCTGCGCAAGTGCGAAAATTCTGACGTCAAAAACCATTTCTCGCTAAACCTCCTACGCTACTGGCTGTAAACTCCTACATGGCCGCCCACGTCGGGCTCTGCGAGCCACCGACTTCGACATGACCCGCACCCATGAAATCCGCCCCGACCTGGAAGAAGGCATCGACCGCAAGGTACTGGCCCAATTGCGTGCGCGGTTCATGGCCCTCAACGAAGGCCGCATGGCGCGGGCCATCGAGGGGCTGACGCCACGCCAGCAAAGCGTGTTGACCCTGTTGCCGCTGTTTTTCCACGTCAACCATCCGCTGCTGCCGGGCTATGTGTCGGGCAGTACCCCGGCTGGATTATCCAACTTTGAGCCCGACGCCCAGGCCCTGACAGAAGCCCAGCGCCTCACCCGTTCGTTCTCCTACAAACCGCGCCACGGCAACCCGCCACGTCCGATTCACGGACTGTTTCTGATGGGCAGCCTCGGCACCCTGGCCCAAGCCGACCAGAGCGATATGGACGTGTGGGTCTGCCACGCGGCGGACCTCAGCGAAAATGAACTGGCTGAACTGCGCAAGAAATGCCAACTGTTGGAAGCCTGGGCGCTGACCATGGGCGCCGAGGCCCACTTTTTCCTGATCGAGCCGACACGCTTTGTGCTCGGCGAGCGCGACACCCAGCTCAGCTCGGAAGACTGCGGCACCACCCAGCATTACCTGCTGCTGGACGAGTTCTACCGCACCGCCATCTGGCTGGCCGGGCGTACGCCTATCTGGTGGCTGGTGCCGGTGTATGAAGAACCCCGCTACGCCGAATTCACCCACACGCTGATTTCCAAGCGCTTTATCCGCGCCGATGAAACCCTCGATCTTGGCCATCTGGCACGGATTCCCCCAGGCGAATTCATCGGTGCCGGGCTGTGGCAATTGTTCAAAGGCATCGAGTCCCCCTACAAATCGGTGCTCAAACTGCTGCTGATCGAGGTCTACGCCAGCGAACACCCTAACGTGCAGTGCCTGAGTCTGCGCTTCAAGCGGGCGGTGTTCGCCAACCAGATGGGCCTGGATGAGTTGGACCCCTACATCGTGGTGTACCGCCGCATCGAGGAATACCTCAAGGCCCGAAACGAGCCCGAGCGTCTGGAGCTGGTGCGGCGTGCGCTGTACCTGAAGGTCAACTGCAAGCTCACCGCTGGCCAGCGCAACACCAGTTGGCAGCGCTTGTTGCTCGAACGCCTGGCACATGAGTGGGACTGGGACCAGCGCCAACTGGCACTGCTGGACAGCCGCAGCCAGTGGAAAGTGCGCCAGGTCGCCTCCGAGCGTCGCGCCTTGGTCAACGAGCTGAATTACAGCTACCGCTTCCTGACCCAGTTCGCCCGCACCGAGCAGACCGTCAGCCTGATCAACAAGCGTGACCTCAATGTGCTGGGCAGGCGCCTGTACGCCGCCTTTGAACGCAAGGCCGGCAAAGTCGAGTTCATAAACCCCGGCATCGCCCCGGACTTGGCCGAAGACACCTTGACCCTGGTGCAATCGCCCAACCGCAAGGAGCCCGGCCAGCACCACTGGGGTTTGTACAACGGCAACCTCACTGCACTGGAATGGGAACACTTCGCGCCGATCAAGCGCAGCCGTGACCTGTTGGAGATGCTCACCTGGTGCCACCGCAACGGCGTGATCGACAGCAGCACCCGCCTGGCCTTGCACCCCGGCACCAGCGACATGACTGAGTTCGAGTTGTTCAACCTGCTGGGCCGCTTGCAACAGACCGTCGCCCTGCCCTTGACCAGCGTTGTTGAAGAGCGCCTGCTGCGTTCGGCGGTGCCCGAGGAAGTGTTACTGCTGATCAACGTCGGCGTTGACCCGCTCAAGCACCACCGCGACCTGAATATCCTGATGACCACCGAGCGCACCGATTCCCTGAGTTATGCCGGCGTGCGCGACAACCTAGTGCTGACGCTGGACCAGGTCACGCTCAATAGCTGGAACGAAGTGATGGTCAGCCGCTACGACGGCCCCCACGCCCTGCTCGACTGCCTGCGCGACTACCTTAACCAGTTACCGCCGGACCACCTGCCACGGCTGCGAGTGCGCTGCTTCTGTCACAACCGTGCGCAGTTCATTGCCCAGCGCGTGGAAGAAATCTTCGACACGGCGCAGCACCTGCTGCTGGGTCAGTCCAATCATCGCTACCTGCTGCAAGTGCAGCAGCACTATCACGTGATGGAGTTGATGCCAGGCCAAGCCACCCACGTTTCCCTAGAGACCCAGGATGCGCTGATCACCTACCTCAGCGAAGAACTGGCCAGCTACAGCCCGCTGCATCTGGATGCCATGGCCTTGGAAGAGCACGACCTGGCGCTGCTGCTGCCAATGGGTATGCCCGATTGCGTGCAGGTGTTCTATCGGGTCAGCGAAGGCTCTGCCGAATTGTATGTGCTGGATGAGTTCAACGCACTCTGGCAACAACGTCTGCCGTTTCATGATGAGCAGAGCTTGCTGGCGCCGTTGCAGCGCTTTTTGCAGTCGATCATTTATCGACGGAATGCGTTGTCGCCATTGGACCAGCAAGATCCGCTGGGGGCCGTGCAAATCATGTATTACCAGCTATTGCCCTCCGGCAGCGGGCGCGCACGGAGCATCGAGCCTCGACCAGCACCGGTGAATCTGGCAAATAAACCGTTTTATGACGTGCAAGCCATTATCGGCAAGGCCGCGCCGGGCCAGGTGGGCATTACCCTGTATTGCAATCAGCGGGAATTTTCCGAACTGGAGTTTGGCGACCAGCTGTTTGCAGTGGTCGCCCAGCAAATCGTCGGGCAACGCCAGGAAACCGAGCGTTACCGCTGTTACATCACCGATCTGGACCTGTCCGGCCTGCTAGGTGATGTAAAAAGCCCGAGCAACCTTTACTTGCGTTACAAGGCCGAACTGGAGCTGTCGCTCAATGAGGCGCTGAGCCAGATTTAGAGCGACTCTGTTTTAAAGAGAGAAAGGGCCGCCGTCTTTGGGCTGGCCTTCCACGCTGAGCAATTCCAGCTTGAGGGTCTTGCCGCCGGGTGCCGGCCAGTCGATATGCTGGCCCACTTGCAGGCCAAGCAACGCACTGCCCACCGGCGCCAGGATCGAAATCTTGCCTTCGTCGGCGTTGGCGTCCTTGGGATAAACCAAGGTCAGGTGATAGTCCTTGCCGCTGCCTTGCTCGCGGCAATGCACGCTGGCGTTCATGGTCACGACACTTGCAGGCACTTCATCGTGGCCAACCACGTCTTCGGCGCGGTCGAGTTCGTGTTGCAACGCTTCGACACCGGGAAACTCGTCGCCCAAGCGGTCGATCAGTTGCTCAAGACGCTGCACGTCAAGACGGGTGAGGATGATGGACGGTGCGGTGGTCATGATTCAGGCAGACTCCTTTTTTCTGCACAAAAAAGCAAAACCCCGCCAGGAAAAGGCGGGGTTCTCACGGGCCTCGATGAGTTGAGGCGTACCCGGACACTACCACAGCGTCACAAATAAACAAGACGGCCTCAGGCGTGGGCCCGGCGCTGCTCAGCCTCGGCACAGATCACTCGGCGCCGCGCGTCGTCGGCAGAGCGCCATTCGCGGATGTCTTCCACATGTCGGAAGCAACCGAGGCAGACTTTCTGCTCGTCCAGGCGACACAAACTGATACAAGGTGACGGCACCGCCGGGCTGACATTGCTGAACAGCGGTTTCGGCGGGCGTACTGGGGCTGGCTGGCTCACTATCAGATCTCTTCGAAATCCAGATCGGCACCGGCTTGTTCCAAGACCAGGCGCGCGAGCATTTCGCTGAGCAGCTCATCGCTGCTATCGCACTGCCAGTTATTGTCTTCTTCGTTGAAATCGAAGTGAAAACCACCGGAACGCGCAGCCAGCCACAGCTGGCGCAGCGGTTCCTGGCGACTGAAGATCAACTGGGTGCCATTCTCGAACTTGACGGTCAGCACGCCGGCCGAGTTTTCAAGGTCCACGTCCAGGCCGCTGTCGTCGAAAATATCTTCCAACTTCTCCTGGGTCGAATCCACCAGGTCGTGAAAACGGGCTTCGGTCAAACTCATTGTGGCAACCTCAAAAGTGTCTGGTTTTGCTCAAGCGCCGCACGATACGGGCGAGCCCCGCCGATTGCAAAGGATACCGATTTCAACACGATTGACGGCGTGAAATATCCTCAAACAGCGTAGTGCGCTTCTCGACTATCTCGGCAAACCCCCGCCAGACGGGTATTCCGGCGCATAGGCAAGCTGGCGGGTGGTCGGTATACTCGGGCGCAATTAATGCATATTCAAGGATTTCGCCATGAAGCGCCTGATCTCTTCCCTTGCTGCGCTCGTCGCGGTCGCTTGCCTCGTTAGTGCCTGTGGTCAAAAAGGCCCGCTGTACCTGCCCGATGACAGCAAAGACCCGAATGAACAGGCGCAATCGTCGCAAAAACCAGCCAAAGCGCATAAGCACGATACCTATTAAGGGAACCTCATGGACGCTTTTAACTACCGGGACGGCGAGCTGTTCGCGGAAGGCGTGGCGTTGTCCGCGATTGCCCAGCGCTTTGGTACCCCGACCTATGTGTACTCCCGTGCTCATATCGAAGCCCAGTACCGCTCTTTCACCGACGCACTGAACGGCGTGCCGCACTTGGTGTGCTACGCGGTCAAGGCCAACTCCAACCTGGGCATACTGAATGTCCTGGCGCGCCTGGGCGCTGGTTTCGACATCGTGTCCCGTGGCGAGCTGGAACGCGTACTGGCTGCCGGTGGCAAGGCTGACAAGATCGTCTTCTCCGGCGTCGGCAAAAGCCGCGAAGACATGCGCCGCGCCCTCGAAGTCGGCGTGCATTGCTTCAACGTCGAGTCCACCGACGAGCTGGAGCGCCTGCAAGTCGTGGCCGCCGAGCTGGGCGTTCGCGCGCCGATCTCCCTGCGCGTCAACCCGGACGTTGACGCCGGTACCCACCCGTACATTTCCACCGGTCTCAAAGAGAACAAGTTCGGCATCGCCATTGCCGACGCCGAAGACGTATACATCCGCGCCGCGCAGTTGCCGAACCTGGAAGTATTGGGCGTCGACTGCCATATCGGCTCGCAACTGACCAGCCTGCCTCCATTCCTCGATGCGCTCGACCGCCTGCTGGCGCTGACCGACCGCCTCGGCGAGTGCGGCATCTACCTGCAACACATCGACCTGGGTGGTGGTGTGGGCGTGCAGTATCGCGACGAGGAGCCGCCGCTGATCGGCGATTACATCCAGGCTGTGCGCGAGCGCACTGAAGGTCGCGGCCTGACCCTGATGTTTGAGCCGGGCCGTTATATCGTCGCCAACGCAGGCGTGCTGCTGACCCAGGTCGAGTACCTCAAGCACACCGAGTACAAGGACTTCGCCATCGTCGATGCGGCGATGAACGACTTGATCCGCCCGGCGCTGTACCAGGCCTGGATGAATGTCACCGCCGTGACGCCTCGCGCAAGCGAAGCCCGCGCCTATGACATTGTCGGTCCGATCTGCGAAACCGGCGACTTCCTGGCCAAGGATCGTCAGCTTGCGCTGGAGGAAGGCGATCTGCTGGCCGTGCATTCGGCCGGTGCCTACGGGTTTGTCATGAGTTCCAACTACAACACCCGCGGGCGTTCCGCCGAGGTGCTGGTGGACGGTGAACAAGCGATTGAAGTGCGTCGCCGCGAGACGGTAGCCGAGTTGTATGCTGGCGAAAGCCTGCTGCCGGAGTAAGCCATGCTGCTGCGTTTTACCAAGATGCACGGGCTGGGCAATGATTTCATGGTCCTCGACCTGGTCAGCCAGCACGCGCACATCCTGCCCAAACACGCTAAACAGTGGGGCGACCGTCATACTGGCATTGGTTTCGACCAATTGCTGCTGGTGGAAGCACCGACCAACCCGGAGGTGGATTTCCGTTACCGGATCTTCAACTCCGACGGTTCCGAAGTGGAACAGTGCGGCAATGGTGCGCGCTGCTTCGCGCGCTTTGTGCTGGACAAGCGCCTGACCGCCAAGCGGCAGATCCGCGTTGAGACAAAAAGCGGCGTGATCGAGCTGGACATCCGCAGCGACGGCCAGATCAGCGTCGACATGGGCGCGCCACGCCTGGTGCCAGCGGACATTCCGTTCCAAGCCACCGAGCAAGCCTCCAGCTATGCCGTTGAGGTCGACGGTAAGATCGTCGACCTGGCCGCCGTGTCCATGGGCAACCCCCATGCCGTCCTGCGGGTCAACGACATCAACACTGCGCCCGTGCATGAATTGGGGCCGAAGATCGAACACCACCCGCGCTTTCCGGCACGGGTCAATGTGGGCTTCCTACAGGTGATCGACCGTTCCCGCGCGCAGCTGCGTGTGTGGGAACGCGGCGCCGGCGAAACCCAAGCCTGCGGCACTGGCGCCTGCGCCGCTGCCGTAGCCGCGATCAGCCAGGGGTGGATGGATTCGCCGCTGTTGATCGACCTGCCCGGTGGACGTTTGTCCATCGAGTGGGCAGGCCCTGGCCACCCGGTGATGATGACCGGGCCGGCTTCGCGCGTATACGAAGGACAGGTCCGTCTATGAGTGAGCCAAGCCAATGACCGATAAGCCTCAAGTACCCGCACACGCTACCCCGAGCGACAGCCTGGAGGCCGCTGCCGTCGCGGCGTACCTTGAGGCTAATCCGGACTTCTTCGTCGAACACGAAGAACTGCTGCCGGCCCTGCGCATCCCCCACCAGCGCGGCGACACCGTGTCGCTGGTGGAGCGGCAGATGAAGATCCTGCGCGAGCGCAATATCGAAATGCGCCACAAGCTTTCGCACTTGATGGACGTCGCCCGCGACAACGACCGCCTGTTCGACAAGACTCGCCGCCTTATTCTTACGCTGATGGACGCCACCAGCCTGGAAGAAACGGTGATCGCCGTGGAAGACAGCCTGCGCCAGGACTTCCAGGTGCCCTTTGTCAGCCTGATCCTGTTCAGCGACAACCCGATGCCGGTAGGTCGTTGGGTCAGCGGCAGCGAAGCGCAAACGGCGATTGGCGGCCTGCTCTCCGAAGGCAAGACCATCAGCGGCACCTTGCGCGAGCATGAGCTGGACTTCCTGTTTGGCGCCGAACAGCGCCAGCAGATCGGCTCCACCGCTGTGGTCGCCCTCAGCCATCAAGGCTTGCACGGCGTGCTGGCGATCGCCAGTCGCGACCCTCAGCACTACAAGAGCTCAGTAGGCACGCTGTTTTTGACCTACATCGCCGAAGTATTGGGCCGCGTCTTGCCGCGCTTCACCACCGCCCTGCGCGCGGTGCGCTAGCCATGGAACGGCAACTGGACGCTTACTGCGCTCACCTGCGCAACGAGCGCCAGGTGTCGCCTCACACCCTGGAAGCTTACCGGCGGGACTTGAACAAGGTCCTGGCGTACTGCGAAAAACAACAGATCAGCAGCTGGAAGGCCCTGGATATCCAGAGCCTGCGCAGCCTGGTCGCGCGCCTGCACCAGGCAGGCCAATCTTCGCGCAGCCTGTCGCGCCTGCTCTCTGCCGTCCGCGGGCTTTATCATTATCTGAACCGTGAAGGCCTGTGCGACCACGACCCGGCCAATGGCCTGTCGCCCCCCAAGGGCGAACGGCGCCTGCCCAAGACCCTGGACACCGACCGCGCCCTGCAACTGCTCGATGGTGCCGTCGAGGATGACTTCCTGGCCCATCGCGACCAGGCGATCCTGGAGCTGTTCTATTCCTCAGGCTTGCGCCTCTCGGAGCTGACCGGCCTGAACCTGGATCAACTCGACCTCGCCGACGGCCTGGTGCAAGTGCTCGGCAAGGGCAGCAAGACCCGAGTGCTGCCCGTAGGCCGCAAAGCGCGGGAAGCCTTGCAGTTGTGGCTACCGCTGCGCCTGTTGACCCACCCGGCGGACGACGCGGTGTTTGTCAGCCAGCAAGGCCGCCGCCTGGGGCCACGGGCGATTCAAGTGCGGGTCAAGGCGGCGGGTGAGCGCGAATTGGGGCAAAACCTGCACCCACACATGCTGCGACACTCCTTTGCCAGCCATATGCTGGAATCGTCTCAAGACTTGCGCGCAGTTCAAGAGCTGCTCGGCCACTCTGACATCAAGACCACGCAGATCTACACCCATCTGGATTTCCAACACCTGGCAACGGTGTACGACAGCGCCCATCCACGGGCCAAACGCATCAAGGGCGGCGACTCATGAGTATCAAGCTGATCACCTTCGACCTGGACGACACGCTCTGGGACAACGTACCCGTCATCATCAGCGCCGAAGCGTCGATGCGCGAATGGCTGGCCACCCACGCGTCCAAGGTCGGCGACCTGCCTCTGGAGCATTTCGCCACTCTGCGCCAACAGGTGCTGGAGCGTTATCCTGAGCTGAAACACCGTATCAGCCTCCTGCGCCACCGGGTGTTGATGCATGCATTTGAAGAGGCCGGTTATGCACAGCCTGAGGCCACGGAGATGGCGGACGTGTGTTTCGAAGCCTTCATCCATGCGCGGCACCAGATCACCCCATTCCCCGAAGCCGAGCCGATGCTGCAAGCGCTGCGCCAGCACTTTCTGCTGGGGGTGATCACCAACGGCAATGCCGATGTGCAGCGGGTGGGCTTGGCGGATTATTTCCACTTTGCGCTGCGTGCCGAAGACATAGGTATCGCCAAGCCGGATGCGCGATTGTTTCAGGAAGCGTTGCAGCGCGGTGGCGTGGACGCGAGCGCAGCGGTGCATATTGGCGATCATCCAGGGGATGACATTGCCGGCGCACAGCAGGCGGGGCTTCGGGCGGTGTGGTTCAATCCGACAGGCAAGGTGTGGGAGGGGGAAAAACGCCCGGATGCGCAGATTCGTAGCCTGACGGAGTTGCCAGCATTGCTGGATAGCTGGAACTAGCACCGAACCGAATGTGGGAGTTGGCTTGCCTGCTCCCACAGAGTATTACGGCAGGCCGCAAATTTATTGCACCCATGAAAAAACCCGCAGCGACGGCGGGCTTTTCACGCAAGCATGCCATTGACCCTAGATAGGCCGGCTGCCGTACTTGTTATCAGGCTTCTTCGGCGGGTCTGCCACCACGTTAGCCTCGACTTCGACCACTTTGCCGCCTTTAGCGAGGAATTCTTCCATCGCAAGGGCCAGGGCATCGCGCTCTTTGTTCTTGGCTTCAACGCTTGGCAATTCATCTACCGACACAGCTGCCTTGGCTTTGCCCTTGGCTGCTTTGACAGGTGCGTCATCGCCACCGTCATCACCTTCGTCAGCAACGTCTTCGACTGCCGCTTCAATCCCTTCCTCGGTCTCGTCGTCACCTACTTCGAGTTCGTCGTTTTCCAGATCATCGTCGCTCATGTTCTACCTCATGACTTGCGAAAAGCAGATTAGTTATAGCCCAGCTTCACCCTCTGTCGACGGCTGCCGGAAAAAAAATCAACATCCACCGGATAACCAGTGGCTTACGCCCCATCACCGTGCAAGGTGGCGAGGACTTTACGAGCACCGCCATGATCACGGTGCTCGCCCAGATAAACACCTTGCCAGGTCCCTATCGCCAAGCGGCCGGCCTGCACCGGCAAACTCAGCTGGCAGCCCAGCAGACTGGCCTTGAAATGCGCCGGCAGATCATCCGGACCTTCGTCGTTGTGTTCGAACCCTGCACGCCCTTGCGGCACCAGCGAGTTGAAAAAACGTTCGAAGTCACGGCGAACCGCCGGGTCGGCATTCTCGTTGATGGTCAACGAGGCCGAGGTGTGCTGCAGCCACAAATGCAACAAGCCCACGCGACAGGCCTTCAATTCAGGCAAGCCGGCCAGCAACTCATCGGTCACCAGGTGAAAGCCCCGGGGCTTGGGCCGCAGAGTAATCAAGGTCTGTTGCCACATACAGTTCTCCGCCCATCGGCGCGCATTCTAGCGTGCTCTGGGAAAAAACAAAGTGCCGAATACGCCTACATGCCTGTAAGACATTGGCACGCTGAAAAGCGCCTTGTGTATCCCATCACAAACGCTGCGTAAAAACCGGTACAGCTTGGTATGACTGACAAACTCCAGGCAAAAAAATGCCCGGCAAGCCGGGCATCTTTTTTCGCGTAATTACAAGTTGTAACCGCGCTCGTTGTGTTGCGCCAGGTCGAGGCCGACAGCCTCTTCCTCTTCGGTCACCCGCAAGCCCATGACCATGTCCAGCACCTTGAGGATGATGTAGGTCACGATAGCTGTGTAGATCACGGTGAAACCTACACCTTTGCACTGGATCCAGACCTGTGCAGCCACGTCAGTCACGGTGCCGAAGCCGCCCAGTGCCGGGGCTGCAAACACACCGGTGAGGATCGCACCGACGATACCGCCGATACCGTGCACGCCGAACGCGTCCAAGGAGTCGTCGTAGCCCAGCTTGCGCTTGAGGCTGGTGGCGCAGAAGAAGCAGATCACACCGGCGACTAGACCGATCACCAGGGCACCCATCGGGCCGACAGTGCCGGCAGCTGGGGTGACTGCGACCAAGCCAGCCACTACACCCGAGGCGATACCCAGTGCGCTTGGCTTACCGTGGGTGATCCACTCAGCGAACATCCAGCCCAGCGCCGCAGCAGCGGTAGCGATCTGGGTAACCAGCATCGCCATGCCGGCGGTGCCGTTGGCGGCAGCAGCGGAACCGGCGTTGAAGCCGAACCAGCCCACCCACAGCATGGCCGCGCCGATCAGGGTGTAACCCAGGTTGTGCGGTGCCATTGGGGTGGTCGGGAAGCCTTTGCGCTTGCCGAGCACGATGCACGCCACCAGACCCGCCACACCGGCGTTGATGTGCACCACGGTGCCGCCAGCGAAGTCCAGCACGCCCCAGTCCCACAACAGCCCACCGTTACCGCTCCAGACCATGTGCGCGATTGGCGCATAGACCAGGGTGAACCAGATAGCCATGAAGATCAGCATCGCGGAGAACTTCATGCGCTCGGCGAAGGCACCGACGATCAGCGCCGGGGTGATGATGGCGAACGTCATCTGGAAGGTGATGAACACGGCTTCCGGAAACAGTGCCGCAGGCCCGGTGATGCTGGCCGGGGTAACGCCCGCCAGGAACGCCTTGCCCATGCCGCCGAAGAAGGAGTTGAAGTTGACGACGCCCTGCTCCATCCCGGTCGTATCAAACGCGATGCTGTAGCCGTAGACGACCCACAGGATGCTGATCAGGCCGGTGATGGCAAAGCACTGCATCATCACGGAAAGAATGTTTTTGGAGCGCACCATACCGCCGTAGAACAGCGCCAGGCCTGGAATGGTCATGAACAGCACCAGCGCGGTGGACGTAAGCATCCACGCGGTGTCACCGGAATTGAGGACTGGAGCCGCCACTTCGTCTGCCGCCATGGCCAGGCTTGGCATTACGATGGACAACAGGGCTCCGAGCCCTGCGAATTTACGCAGAGTCATATTGTTTTCTCCTGGGGCGTTGGGGTTTGGCGGCTTAGATTGCGTCGGTATCGGTTTCGCCGGTACGGATGCGAATAGCCTGTTCCAGATTGACCACGAAGATCTTGCCGTCACCGATCTTGCCGGTGTTGGCAGCCTTGGTTATCGCCTCGATAACCCGGTCAAGATCCTTGTCGTCAATGGCGACATCAATCTTCACCTTTGGCAGGAAATCGACCACGTATTCCGCGCCGCGATACAGCTCGGTGTGACCCTTCTGCCGACCGAAGCCTTTGACCTCAGTAACGGTAATGCCCTGCACGCCGATCTCGGACAACGACTCGCGTACATCGTCCAACTTGAACGGCTTGATGATGGCAGTGACTAGCTTCATGAAAACTCTCTCCCGAATTGGTGGACTTGCCCCAGGAAAACAAACCCGTCTCAAGTCTAAGCGCAGTGCCTGGCTTTGTAACGCGTCGTCGCCTCGGCATTTGCCTTTGCGACGCCAGCGAACCACTGGTGACGAAACCTGTACCCCTGATCCGTCGGCGCACTGCATTCGTCACAGCGACTGCATCAGTGCATGGGTCATGATCGTCTAAGCAGAAACCTTGCCAGCTCCGTAAAAATGACTGAAATCAGTCCTTTGCCCACTTATGTCCACCTGCTGGGCCTAATGGCGGCGGCAATGCGCACAAAAACAGTGCGCCAGCGCCCAGCCCCCTGCGCGAAAAGCGTGCGTGCGCCGCCATGAAAAAGACTATAGACGCTGCGTGATACACTGGCGGCCAACAGTTTTCCGGAATATTTCCCATGCTCGCGCCCAAAGACCTCCTCGACGCCCTGAGCGGCCACGCCTCTCGCTTGTTCAACGGTGATACCCCGCTGCCTCGCAATGAGATCGAAAGCCAATTCAAGGCATTGCTGCAAAGCGGCTTCAGCAAACTTGATCTGGTCAGCCGGGAAGAGTTCGATAGCCAGATGGTGGTGCTTGCCCGCACGCGTGCGCGACTGGAGAGCCTGGAGGCTAAAGTCGCGGAGTTGGAAGCACGCTTGACGCCAGCGAGCGAATAACCGGCATCAAACCCTCCATGTGGGGCTTAACCGCCCTTGACCGGCGCCTGCTGAAAATACAATTCAGCTTTTTGCTGGTAGTGCTCGGTGGACGCTGCAACCAGCTTGCTGTGGCGTGGTAGGCCTGATGCTGATCAACATCCCGACCTCTGCCGTCAGGTTGCTGGCGACACCCAAGCAGCATCGCAATCGGATATTCGCCACCGTGTCCTTCCTCTCCGCAGCCGCCAGCCCGCTGGGCAGTTTTGGAACGGCCTGATCGCTCACCTCGGTGTCGCACTGACCATCACGTCACTGGGTGCGATGGTGCTGGGGCTGTCGCTACTGGTGTTCCTGATTCCCGACTTCCGCACATTCATGCGCTCCCCCGACACACAACTCAGCGATGCTTACCTGGATAAATATCCCGACGCCTTGCGCGTTGATACGTCCTGTAAAAGTCTGATCCCTTACCCCCCTGCCATCCCTCGTCTACCCTTGAAAAACCGCAGGAAGCGGCCTCCCATTCAAGGAACGAGCATGTCCCTCGCGATCGTCCACAGCCGCGCCCAGATTGGCGTCGAAGCCCCCGCCGTCACCGTTGAAGTGCATATGGCCAATGGTTTGCCGTCCCTGACGCTGGTGGGCCTGCCGGAAACGGCGGTCAAGGAAAGCAAGGACCGCGTGCGCAGCGCCATCCTCAACTCCGCCCTGCAATACCCGGCCCGGCGCATCACCCTCAACCTCGCGCCCGCCGACCTGCCCAAGGACGGCGGGCGTTTTGATCTGGCGATTGCCCTGGGCATCCTGGCAGCCAGTGTGCAGGTGCCGGCGTTGATGCTCGATGACGTGGAATGCCTGGGGGAGTTGGCGCTGTCCGGGGAAGTACGCGCCGTGAAAGGCGTGTTACCGGCGGCGCTGGCGGCGCGCAAGGCCGGGCGTACCGTGATAGTGCCCAGGGCGAATGCCGAAGAGGCGTGCCTGGCGTCGGGGTTGAAAGTGATCGCAGTGGACCACTTGCTTCAGGTGGTCGCGCACCTGAATGGGCATCAGCCGATTGAGCCGTACAAATCCGATGGCTTGCTGTACTTGAATAAACCCTATCCCGACCTGAGTGAAGTACAAGGCCAATTGGCGGCCAAGCGGGCGTTACTGATAGCGGCGGCGGGGGCGCATAACTTGTTGTTCAGCGGCCCGCCTGGTACCGGTAAAACGTTGCTCGCCAGTCGTCTGCCTGGATTGTTGCCACCCTTGAGTGAGCAGGAAGCCTTGGAGGTTGCAGCGATTCAGTCCGTGGTCAGCCTGGCCCCGCTGAGTCATTGGCCGCATCGGCCGTTTCGCCAGCCACATCACTCGGCCTCAGGCCCGGCGCTGGTGGGCGGCGGATCAAAACCGCAACCTGGGGAGATCACCCTGGCCCATCATGGTGTGTTGTTCCTAGATGAGTTGCCGGAGTTTGACCGTAAGGTGTTGGAGGTGCTGCGAGAGCCGTTGGAATCGGGACATATCGTCATCTCCCGCGCGCGCGACCGCGTGAGTTTTCCAGCTCGTTTTCAGTTGGTGGCGGCAATGAACCCGTGCCCTTGCGGTTATATGGGGGAGCCCAGCGGGCGTTGTCGCTGCACGCCGGAGCAGATCCAGCGTTACCGCAACAAACTCTCCGGGCCATTGCTGGACCGGATCGACTTGCACCTGACGGTGGCACGGGAAACGACTGCGCTGAACCCAATCCGCCAAGCTGGCGACACAACTGCTCATGCATCGGCGCTGGTCGCCCAGGCCCGAGAGCATCAGCAAAAACGCCAGGGGTGTGCCAACGCGTTTCTTGATTTGCCGGGGCTACGCAAGCATTGCAAGCTGACCAAGGTCGATGAGGGCTGGCTGGAGAACGCTTGCGAGCGTCTGACGCTGTCGCTGCGTGCAGCTCATCGATTGTTGAAGGTGGCCCGCACCTTGGCAGATCTGGAGCAAGCGGTCGCCATTTCGCGCGATCACCTTAAAGAGGCCCTGCAATACCGGCCGGCAGCGATCACCTGAGCCGTGCACATAATCAAACAGGGGAGCTGCCTGCCTTCGACACCCATAGATATTCAAGGTTGAACGTGCCTAGCAGGCAAACCCAGGTCCCACAATTGATCTGCGGAGTTTCAGCGGAACCGATCCACCTCATGCCGCAAACCCGCCGCCAGCGTCTCCAGTTCCTTGGCGGTAACTGCCAGGTTCGACACCACTTCACGCTGCTCACTGTTGGCCAGCGCAATGCTCTGCAGGTTGCTGCTAAGCAAGGTCGCGGTGCTGCTCTGTTCCTGGGTGGCGGTGGTGATCGCAGCGAACTGCTCACCGGCCGAGCGGCTTTGTTCGTCGATACGCGCCAGGGCTGAAGCCACGTCGGCGTTACGCGACAGACCTTCCTGCATCAGTACGTTACCGTCTTCCATGGTGCTGATGGCATTGCCGGTTTCTTGCTGGATACTCTGGATCATCCCAGAGATCTCGTCCGTAGCCTCTCGGGTGCGCGACGCCAAGTTGCGTACTTCATCGGCGACAACGGCAAAACCACGGCCTTGCTCACCGGCCCGTGCGGCCTCGATAGCCGCGTTGAGTGCCAGCAGGTTGGTCTGATCGGCGATCGACGTAATCACCCCGACGATCCCCCCAATTTCCTGGGAGCGCTGGCCCAGGGTGTTGATCACCGTGGCCGTGCTGTTGAGGGCCGTGGCGATGTGTTCCAGGGACGACGACGCCTCTTGCATCGAGTTACGGCCGATGCGGGTCTGCTGAGCGTTTTCCTGGGCCAGGCGCTCTGTGGCGCCCATGTTGTCGGCGATGTTCAGCGAGGTGGCGCTGAACTCTTCTACCGCGCCGGCCATGCTGGTGATCTCGCCGGACTGCTGCTCCATGCCTTCATAGGCACCGCCGGACAAACCGGACAACGCCTGGGCACGGCTGTTGACCTCTCCGGCGGCGTTGCGGATATGCGAGACCATGGTCGACAGCGCTTCACCCATCTGGTTGAAACTGCGCGCTAGCTGGCCGATTTCATCATGGCTGGACACATTCAGGCGTGCGCTCAAATCACCCGCGCCCAAGGCTTCGGCCTGGCGCACCAGGTCGCCCAGTGGCGCCAGTTTGCTGCGAAGCAGCCAGACGGTTGCGCCCACTGCCAGCAGCATCGCCAGCACGCTGCCAATCACCAGGCGGATGCCGACTTCCCACGTCACCGAGCGAATCTCGGCTTTGGGCATGCTCGCAACCACGGCCCACGGCCCGCCTTCGAAGGGCACCGATACGCTGTAGAAGTCTTCGTTTTTGTCAGCCCAAAAGCGGCCGACACTTGGCGTCTTAGCCAGGTCCAACATGACGGGCACTGCTTGATCCAGCGCCTGCACGCCAGCCGGCGGCACCAGCCAGCGCTTCTGCTCATCCAGCAAGGCCAGGGAACCGGTCTCACCGATACGGAAGCGTTTGAGGTTCTCGAACTGCACGTTCTGGGCGTCGGTATAGTCAAAGCCGATGAACAGCACCGCGATGACTTTGCCACTGGCGTCGCGCACCGGGCTGTATTGAGTCATGTAGGAGCGATCGAACAACACCGCTCGGCCGATGTAGGTTTGCCCACTGAACACACGCGAATAGGCCGGCGCATTGCGGTCAAGCACAGTGCCAATGGCGCGATTGCCATCCTGCTTGGCCAGCGAGGTGCTGACACGGATGAAGTCGTCGCCGCTGCGCACAAATACCGTGGCCACACCACCGGACATCTGCTTGAACTTGTCCACTTCGTCGAAGTTGTTGTTCAGTAGATCGCTGCCCAAGTACAAGCTTGGCGTCTGTACACCAGCGACCGCGACGGGTTGATCGGGCCGTACGCTCAAGCCGGCACTGAAACGCTTCTCGAACAGCCCGGTCAGGCGCTCGGTGCTCTCACGCAGCGTGCTGTGGAACGTGTTGAGTTGGTCGGCGAGCAACCGCGCTTCACTGGCCAAGTGTTCCTCGCGGGTATGGAGGTTGGCTGAGTCGAGGGAACGCAGGGCAAAGACAGTGCTGCCACCAATGGCCACAGCCAGAATCAAGGCTAAAGCGATACCTAACTGTGAGGCTATGCGGGCGCGAGGTTGAGACATGAAGGCTCCTGGCCGAGGCCAGGATCATCCTGATCTCATAGCGCTGCTCGGCAAATTATCTGGTGGGGAACGCTGTGCACGAACGTTCAAACACACCTTACTTCGGCAGGTCGAGACAATACTTGAGCGATCTACAGGGGTATCGCGCAAACGATTGCACGAACGGTTTGCCATCCCTCAATCGAGGCATTCGACCCGGGGCAATTCCATCGCCTTGACTTCCGCCTGCAGAAACTCCGCCAAGCGCCGCAAACGCTCGCCACCGGGACGGGTTTTCGGCCACACCAGGTAGTAATTTTCGCCACTGGCCACGGCGGTTGGCCAGGGCAAGCTCAGCCGCCCTTGGGCCACATCTTCGGCCACCATCAGCAAGTCGCCCATCGACACACCATAACCCCGTGCGGCGGCGATCATGCCCAGCTCGAGGGTATCGAATACCTGGCCGCCCTTGAGCGACACTTCGGATGACAACCTCATGCGCTCCAACCAGTAACGCCAGTCACGACGATCTGGCGTCGGATGCAGCAGCTCGGCGGTTGCCAGCCGTGCCACATCCCAAGGGCCGTCGTTCAGCAGGTTGGGGGCGCCGACCGGTATCAGCATTTCGGGAAACAGGTAACACGCCTCCCAATCTGCCGGGAAGTGGCCGTTACTCAGTAGTACCGCGCAATCGAACGGCTCCTGATTGAAATCCACTTCGTCGATGTTCATCCAAGCACTGGTCAATTGCACTTCGTTGCCCGGCTGCAATGCGCGGAAGCGACTGAGCCGCGCCAACAGCCAACGCATGGTCAGGGTCGACGGTGCCTTCATGCGCAGGATGTCATCTTCGGCGTTCAGGGTATGGCAGGCCCGTTCCAGCGCGGCGAAACCTTCACGGACACCGGGCAATAGCAGGCGCGCGGCTTCGGTGAGTTGCAAGGTGCGCCCACTGCGCTGGAACAGGCGGCAGGCGAAATGCTCTTCCAGCGTGCGGATATGTCTGCTCACTGCACTTTGCGTAATCGAAAGCTCCTCTGCCGCGCGGGTAAAGGAGTTGTGCCGTGACGCGGCTTCAAATGCGCGCAAGGCATAAAGCGGAGGAAGACGACGCGACATAGGGAAGCTCCTACAAGGCAATGCCGCACCCTACCATGAGTATTAGTCATGCTAACGATCGCATTTATCCCTTTGTGCAACGGCCGGAGAGCGCCGAGAATCAACCCTTCCCCACCCCTCTGACTTTTCGAGCGTGATGATCATGCAGCATCCGGCGCGTAGCGAACTCTGGGCCATTCTGCGGCTATCGGGGCCGTTGATTGCCTCACAGTTGGCGCACATGCTGATGGTGCTGACCGACACCCTGATGATGGCCCGTCTCAGCCCCGAAGCGCTGGCCGGTGGCGGCCTGGGTGCGGCGAGCTATTCGTTCGTGTCGATTTTCTGCATCGGCGTGATCGCCGCCGTGGGTACGCTGGTGGCTATTCGCCACGGCGCGGGCGATATCGAAGGCGCCACTCGGCTGACCCAGGCCGGGCTATGGCTGGCTTGGCTGATGGCTTTGGCGGCCGGCCTGTTGCTGTGGAACCTCAAACCGCTGCTGCTGTTGTTTGGCCAGACCGAAACCAATGTGCACTCGGCCGGGCAATTCCTGACGATTTTGCCGTTCGCCCTACCCGGCTTCCTGAGTTTCATGGCCCTGCGCGGCTTCACCAGCGCGATAGGCAAGGCGACGCCGGTAATGGTGATCAGCCTCGGCGGCGCGGTGGCCAACTACCTGCTCAACCATGCACTGATCGAAGGCATGTTCGGCCTGCCGAAGCTCGGCCTCGTGGGCATCGGGCTGGTCACGGCCATCGTCGCCAACGGGATGGCACTGGCGTTGATGTGGTACATCCACCAAAACCGCACCTATGCCGCCTATCCGCTGAGCAACGGCCTGCTGCGCCTCAACACTCAATATCTGCGCGAGCTGTGGCGTCTGGGCCTGCCGATTGGGGGCACCTACGCGGTGGAAGTCGGTTTGTTTGCCTTTGCGGCACTGTGCATGGGCACCATGGGCAGCACACAGTTGGCGGCGCATCAGATCGCGCTGCAGATCGTCTCGGTGGCGTTCATGGTGCCGGCGGGGATGTCCTACGCGGTCACCATGCGCATCGGCCAGCATTACGGCGCCGATCAGTTGTTGCAGGCGCGTATGGCCGGTCGCGTCGGGATCAGCTTTGGTGCTGCCGTGATGCTGGGATTTGCGCTGGTGTTCTGGCTATTCTCCGACCCGCTGATCGGGCTGTTCCTCGACCATAACGACCCGGCGTTTCACGACGTGATCGTGCTGGCCGTCAGCCTGTTGGCCGTCGCGGCCTGGTTCGAGTTGTTCGATGGCGTACAAACCATCGCCATGGGCTGTATTCGCGGGTTGAAAGATGCCAAGACCACCTTCCTGGTCGGCCTCGGCTGCTACTGGCTGATCGGTGCGCCTTCGGCCTGGCTGATGGCCTTCACCCTGGGCTGGGGGCCGACCGGCGTGTGGTGGGGTTTGGCGCTGGGCCTGGCGTGTGCGGCGGTCAGCCTGACATGGGCGTTTGAAGTGAAGATGAAGCGGATGATTCGGCGGGAGCCGGAGGTTCGCGCTGAATTTCAGGCGATGCAGCCGGACTAGAAATCCCACATTTGGATTGGGTTTACAGCTCAACCCAGCAAAGCCTGCTGTCCTTTGCCAAACGTCAGGTAATCCACTAACTCCGGTAATGGCAGTGGCTTGCTGATCAGGTAACCCTGCGCCTGGTCACACCCAAACAGCCGCAACAACGCTAGCTGCTCAGGCGTTTCCACCCCCTCGGCAACCACTTCCAGGTTGAGGTTGTGGGCCAGGTTGATCATGGCGTGCACCAATTTGCGGTTTTCTTCACGCTCTTCCATCCCACCGACAAAGCTCTTGTCGATCTTCAACAAGGCAATCGGCAGGCTGTTGAGGTGCACGAACGACGAGAAACCGGTGCCGAAATCGTCCAGGGAAAACCGCACGCCAAGGCGACCCAGCGCATCCATGGTCTGCTTGACCAGGTCACTGCGACGCATCACGGCCGTTTCGGTCAGTTCGAACTCCAACCATTGCGCTTCCACACCACGCTCGGAAATCAGCCGGCTGAGGGTCGAAAGCAACTGGCTGTCCTGAAACTGGCGAAACGACAGATTGACCGCCATGTGCAGCGGCGGCAGGCCGCGTTCACGCAGGTCCTGCATGTCGCGCAGGGCTCGGGAAATCACCCAGTAGCCCAGCGGCACGATCAAGCCGCTTTGCTCGGCCAACGGCACGAATTCACTCGGCGGCAACAGGCCCCGCTCGCCATGACGCCAGCGCACCAGGGCTTCCAGGCCGACGATGTGCCCGTCGTCCAGGTCCAGGCGCGGCTGGTAATGCAGCTCCAGTTCATCACGACGCAAGGCGCGGCGCAGCTCGCTTTCCAGGTCGGCCAGGCTGCGCGCGTTGCGGTTGATGCGTTCGTTGAAGATATGAAAGGTGCAGCCCTGGGTGCTCTTGGCTTGCTGCATGGCGATATGGGCGTGCCACATCAGCGGGTCGGCACCGGCGCGAGCCCGAGCATGCGCCACACCCAGGCTGCAACCGATCAGTAAGCTTTCGCCATCCACCCAGTAGGGTTCGGCCATGACTTCAGTAATGCGCTCGGCCATCCACTCGGCACGCTGGGGTGCACGGCGGGTGTCGATCAGCAGGGCGAATTCGTCGCTGCCCAGACGCGCCAATTGGTCTCCGACCTCAAGCTGGCTCTTGAGCCGTGAGACCACTTGCAGGATCAGCCGGTCGCCAGCCTGGTGCCCGAGGGCATCGTTGGCGTGCCGGAAGTTGTCGAGGTCCAGGTGACCGAGGGCCAGGCCGCGCCCCTCATTCTCGGCCAGCCGCGCCGCCAGCAGGGTCTGGAAGCCCTGGCGGTTGGCAATGCCGGTGAGCGGGTCCTGTTCGGCCAGGCGCTGCAAGGTATTTTCCAGCAGCCCGCGCTCGCGAACGTGGCGCAGGCAGCGGCGCAGTGTATCGGCGTCCAATACATCACTGACCAGCCAATCGCTGACGCCAAGGGGCGATACCAGGGGCTCTTGCTCCAGCAGCAACACGCACGGCAGGCTGCAACGGCCAGGGCCGGGTTGCAGGCTGGGCGTGGTCAATAGCACGGCGCTGTGGTCGTCATCGAACAAACGACTCACGGACTCCCAGTTTGGCGCGCTGATCAGCACAGCCCCATCGCCCATCGGCGCCAGGCACTCGCGCAATAACGCTGCCCACGCGGGCTCATCGGCCAGCAGCAGCAAACGCAAGGGTTCGACAGGCGTAGACAAGCTAGCTCCCTAGACTCTGCAATATTTCGTTGGCGGCGGGCATTATGACGTGCGCCCTTAGAATCACCAATGATAGGGGGTATCAAACACTCAAAATGTAAACAATAGTCTCAAACAACCCCCACATCCTGCGGCAAAGTATCAAAACCGGCAAATTTAGATCGAGTGGTACGTCACACTGTCGTTCTGACAGGGCAGAATCCTGCCAGCCTGTTAAAATGCCCGCCCTTTTGAACAACGACTCCCTGAATTCCGTATGTCCCGACTCAATCCCCGGCAGCAAGAAGCCGTGAACTACGTCGGCGGCCCTCTATTGGTGCTCGCCGGCGCAGGCTCCGGCAAGACGAGCGTGATCACCCGCAAGATCGCGCACCTGATCCAGCAGTGCGGCATCCGCGCCCAGTACATCGTCGCCATGACGTTTACCAACAAGGCCGCGCGGGAAATGAAAGAACGTGTCGGCACCCTGCTCAAGGGTGGCGAAGGCCGCGGGCTCACCGTGTGTACGTTCCACAACCTGGGGCTGAACATTATCCGCAAGGAGCATGCACGTCTGGGCTACAAGCCAGGTTTCTCGATTTTCGACGAGACCGACGTGAAGTCGCTGATGACCGACATCATGCAAAAGGAATACGCAGGCGACGACGGCGTGGATGAGATCAAGAACATGATCGGCGCCTGGAAAAACGACCTGATCCTGCCCGCCCAGGCCCTGGAAAACGCACGCAACCCCAAGGAACAGACTGCCGCGATCGTCTACACCCACTACCAGCGCACGCTCAAAGCGTTCAACGCGGTGGACTTCGATGATCTGATCCTGCAGCCGGTCAAGCTGTTCGAGGAACACGCCGACGTCCTCGAAAAATGGCAGAACAAGGTGCGCTACCTGCTGGTGGACGAATACCAGGACACCAACGCCAGCCAGTATCTGCTGGTGAAGATGCTGATCGGCAAGCGCAACCAGTTCACCGTGGTCGGCGACGATGACCAGTCGATCTACGCCTGGCGTGGCGCCCGCCCGGAAAACCTGATGCTGCTCAAGGACGACTACCCGTCCCTGAAAGTGGTGATGCTGGAGCAGAATTACCGCTCCACCAGCCGCATCCTGCGCTGTGCCAACGTGCTGATCTCGAACAACCCCCACGAGTTTGAAAAACAACTGTGGAGCGAGATGGGCCACGGCGACGAAATCCGCGTGATCCGCTGCCGCAACGAAGACGCCGAAGCCGAGCGCGTGGCCGTCGAGTTACTGACCTTGCACCTGCGCACCGACCGCCCCTACAGCGACTTCGCGATCCTGTATCGCGGCAACTACCAGGCCAAGCTGATCGAGCTGAAGCTGCAGCACCACCAGATTCCGTACCGACTGTCGGGCGGCAATAGCTTTTTCGGACGTCAGGAAGTGAAAGACCTGATGGCCTACTTCCGCCTGATCGTGAACCCGGACGACGACAACGCGTTCCTGCGCGTGATCAACGTGCCGCGCCGGGAGATCGGCTCCACGACCCTGGAAAAACTCGGCAACTACGCCACGGAACGCAAGATCTCGATGTACGCTGCTACCGACGAAATCGGCTTGGGCGAACACCTGGACACGCGCTTCACCGACCGCCTATCGCGCTTCAAGCGCTTCATGGACAAGGTGCGCGAGCAATGCGCCGGCGAAGATCCGATCAGCGCCCTGCGCAGCATGGTCATGGACATTGACTATGAAAACTGGCTGCGCACCAACAGTTCCAGCGACAAGGCCGCGGATTACCGCATGGGCAACGTCTGGTTCCTGATTGAAGCGTTGAAGAACACCCTGGAAAAAGACGAAGACGGCGAGATGACCGTCGAGGATGCCATCGGCAAGCTGGTGCTGCGCGACATGCTCGAGCGCCAGCAAGAAGAGGAAGACGGCGCCGAAGGTGTGCAGATGATGACCTTGCACGCGTCCAAGGGCCTCGAATTCCCCTACGTGTTCATCATGGGCATGGAAGAGGAAATCCTCCCGCACCGTTCCAGCATCGAAGCCGACACCATCGAAGAAGAGCGCCGCTTGGCCTACGTGGGCATTACCCGCGCGCGTCAGACGCTGGCCTTCACCTTTGCAGCCAAGCGCAAGCAGTACGGCGAAATCATCGATTGCGCGCCCAGCCGGTTCCTGGATGAACTGCCGCCGGACGACTTGGCCTGGGAAGGCAATGACGACACCCCGACCGAGGTGAAGGCCGTTCGCGGCAACACCGCCCTGGCAGATATACGCGCGATGTTAAAGCGCTAGAATCGACTACTTTTTAATCTACTTTCGGCGCGCACCGCGCCATTAGAGGAAGCTTTCCGTGGAAGCACTGCACAAGAAAATTCGCGAAGAAGGCATCGTGCTTTCCGATCAGGTACTCAAGGTCGACGCCTTTTTGAACCACCAGATCGACCCGGCACTGATGAAACTGATCGGCGATGAATTCGCCGCGCTGTTCAAGGATTCGGGCATCACCAAGATTGTCACCATCGAAGCCTCTGGCATCGCCCCGGCGATCATGACCGGTCTGAACCTGGGTGTACCGGTGATCTTCGCGCGCAAGCAGCAATCGTTGACCCTGACGGAAAACCTGCTGTCGGCGACGGTGTACTCGTTCACCAAGAAAACCGAAAGCACCGTAGCCATCTCGCCACGTCACCTGACCAGCAGCGACCGCGTGCTGGTGATCGATGACTTTTTGGCCAATGGTAAAGCGTCCCAGGCGCTGATTTCGATCATCAAGCAGGCGGGCGCGACCGTTGCCGGCTTGGGGATTGTGATCGAGAAGTCGTTCCAGGGTGGCCGCGCGGAGCTGGATGCGCAGGGTTATCGGGTGGAGTCGCTGGCGCGTGTGAAATCGCTGGCCGGTGGCGTGGTCACCTTCATCGAATAATTTGCGACACCGCAAATCCCAGGTGAATACAGATCAAAATGTGCGGGGTTGCTCGCTCCCACATTTTGATCTGTGTTGGCTGTTAGTGCGCGGTGGCCTGCAGGCCGGCGAGTAGCAGGCGCTGGTATAAGTCCTCTTTCAGTCCCTCCGGCTTATCCAACCGCATCCGCTTCAAATGCTCCGGATACGCCTCCGGTTCAGGCGCATCCAACGCCGCCTTGCCTAACTCCAGCATCTCCGTCAGCTTGAATTTGCTCTTGAGCCAGTTCAGCGCCCGCAACAAATCCCGTTCCTCATCGGTGAAATCACTGCCCAGTGGATATTCCGGAAACAACCGACGATGGCGCGCTTGAATCGCCTGTAGCCGCTCGGGCGTGTTATCGGCAAAGCGTGGATCCAGCTGGAAATCCTTGGGCAACTTGCCGGCTTTTTGCGCCTGTTCGATCAAATCGTCCTGGAAGCGTGAGTCAGTAATGTTAAGCAATGCCTCGATAACCTGGGCATCCGTCTGCCCACGCAAATCGGCAATCCCATACTCGGTGATGACAATATCCCGCAGGTGCCGGGGAATCGTGCAATGCCCATAGCCCCAAACGATATTGGAGCTGACCTCCCCCGCCGACTCGCGCCAGCTGCGCAGGATCAGGATCGAACGCGCGCCTTCCAGTGCATGGCCCTGGGCCACGAAATTGTACTGCCCGCCCACACCGCTGAGCACGCGACCGTCTTCCAACTGGTCGGCTACACCCGCGCCAAGCAACGTGACGATAATCGCACTGTTGATAAACCGCGCATCCCGGCGTTGCAGGCGCTTGAGCTCTTCCTGGCCGTACAGCTCGTTGATGTAGCTGATGCGGGTCATGTTGAATTCAAGGCGCTTGGCGTGGGTCATTTCCTGCAGGCGCTGATAGAAACTGCGCGGGCCAAGGAAGAAACCACCGTGGATCGAGATGCCATCAGGCTGCGCCGCATCGTCGAGCGTGCCGGCGTTGGCCTGCGCCTGGGTCGCCACATCCGGGTAAACCTTACGGCGGATAATCCCCGCGTCCGCCAGTACCAGCAGGCCGTTGACGAACATCTCGCTGCAACCATACAGGCCACGGGCGAACGGATCGACACCCCCTTCCCGGCTGATCAAAGGCGCCCATTGATACACATCGATGTCGGTCAGCAGCAGCCGGTAGGCCTCGTTGTCGGCTTGGCGCGCCAGCAACGCGGCGGTCAGCGCATCGCCCATCGAGCCGATACCGATCTGCAAGGTGCCGCCATCGCGCACCAGGGTGCTGGCATGCAGACCGATAAAGTGATCCTGGAAACCCACCGGCATATTCGGCGTGGAGAACAGCGTGGTGCTGTCTTTTTTATCAATCAGGTAGTCGAAGGCGTCCATGCCCAACTCGGAATCGCCGGGCATGTAGGGCAAATCGCTATGGACTTGGCCAACGATCAGCACGGTTTCCCCCGCATCACGTCGCTTGGCGATCATCGGCAGCAGGTCGAGGGTGATGTCGGGGTTGCAGCTCAGGCTCAGGCGATCAGGATGTTCGGCGCTGCTCGCAACCAATTGCGCCACCAGGTTCAGGCCGGCGGCATTAATGTCGCGGGCAGCGTGACTGTAGTTGCTGCTGACGTAGTCCTGCTGCGCCGATTCGCTGTGGAGCAAGCTGCCGGGCTGCATGAAGAACTGCTGCACGTGGATATTTTTTGGAAGGCTGTCTTTATGCAGGTCAGCGAGGAAATCCAGCTCGGGGTAATCGCCAAACACTCGCTCGATAAAGGGTTCGAGAAAGCGCTTCTGCAAGCCATCGCCCATCGTCGGACGGCCAAGACTTAGGGCGGTATAGATCGTCAGCGCCCGATCCGGCAATTTAGCGATGCGCCGGTACAGCGCGTTAGCAAACAGGTTGGGCTTGCCCAGGCCAAGCGGCATGCCCATGTGGATATGCGCCGGCAAGCGCGCCAGTACGTCATCAACTGCTTGCTCGATTGAACACAACTGCACCATCCGACCCTCCTGAACATTCCGTGATTAGGGGTTGGACAGAGAGTGGCGGGTCTTTGCTGCAAAGAACAGTGGTGAAACACTAATTGCGGGCACAAAAAAGCCGCCCGTAAGCGGCTTTTTTGGCGAAGATCGGCTGATTAGAGGCCGGACATCTTCTTGATGGCGCCTTTAAGGTCATCATCCGAGCAATCAGCGCAAGTACCCTTAGGTGGCATGGCATTGATACCGGTGATCGCCTTGGCCAGAATGCCGTCGAGGCCGCCCTGTTGGTCGGCTCGCTCTTTCCAGGCGGCGGTATCACCGATTTTTGGCGCACCCAGCAGGCCGGTGCTGTGACAGGCGTTGCAGTGTTTGGCGATGATTTCGTCGGGGGTTTTCGCCCCACCGCCACCCGCTGCCACGGCGACCTCCATCCCCTTGCATTCCTGACCCTGAACACACACCTGGCCGACAGGCTCCAGGCGCTTGGCAATGTCATCATTGGTCGCAGCTTGAGCGCTGACAGCCCATAGGGCCAGTACGGTTGCTGGTGCGGCCAGCATTTTCATAATTAGGTTCACGCGTTCACCCTCAATGGTGGCTATTCACGCCTGCGGCCACGGTTTCGCAGGCGGCGAAAGTATAACGGTTAGCCCGCCTGGCCGAAACAACCCTATTAAACAAAGGGAGATTCGGCTTCACGGAATACTGCTACGGGAACCTCTGCAATGCTGGCAGGGCGCCTCTATTCTTAAAAGTTCGCGGGTGTGGCTGCGCTGATTAGTCGCGCCGGCACGTCGAACGGGTTGCGAAAACGATGGGGCTTGGTGCTTTCAAAGTAGTAGCTATCGCCAGCTTCGAGCACAAAAGTTTCAAAACCGACCACCAACTCCAAGCGCCCCTCCACCAGGATCCCGGTTTCTTCACCTTCGTGGGTGAGCATTTCTTCGCCCGTGTCGGCGCCCGGCGGGTAGATTTCGTTCAGAAACGCAATCGCCCGTGTCGGGTGCGCCCGACCTACCAGTTTCATGGTGACGGCGCCGTCAGAGATGTCGATCAGCTCATTGGCTTTATAGACGATCTGCGTCGGTACTTCCTGGAGGATCTCCTCGGAAAAGAACTCGACCATGGACATGGGGATGCCGCCCAGCACCTTGCGCAAGGAGCTGATCGAGGGGCTGACGCTGTTTTTTTCGATCATCGAAATGGTGCTGTTGGTGACACCCGCGCGCTTGGCGAGCTCACGCTGGGAAAGACCCTTCAGTTTACGGATGGATTGCAGTCGTTCGCCGACGTCCAATGCAGGTGCCTCCTAGGGTTCAGGCTTTGTTGTAATTGAGCGTTATCATGGCGACAGCGTTCAGTATTTACAACACTTGGGCCTAAATCCCAGGCGGTTGCACGCGTATCTGGCGATCAAGCGCCGGAATAGAGCCTTGGCACGCGGCGCAGGTTGCAGAACAGCTGATAGGGAATGGTCTCGGCGGCGACCGCAATGTCACTGGCGAGGATATTTTTGCCCCACAGCTCTACCGTTGACCCAAGCCCGGCCTGCGGCACGTCAGTCAGGTCGATGCACAGCATGTCCATGGAAACACGCCCCAACAACTGGCTGCGTTGCCCGGCCACCATTACCGGCGTACCGGTCGGCGCGTGACGCGGGTAGCCATCCGCATAACCCATGGCAACCACACCAATGCGCATCGGCTTGGGCGTGATGAACTTCGCGCCGTAGCCCACCGGCTCACCGGCCGGCAACTCCCGCACACAGATCACCTTGGATTCCAGCGTCATCACCGGCTGCAAACGCGCCGCCACAGCCTGGTCTTCACCAAACGGCGTGGCGCCGTAAAGCATGATGCCGGGGCGAACCCAGTCGCTGGACACAGTTGGCCAGCCCATGACCGACGGCGAGTTACGTAGGCTGACCTCGGCCGACAAGCCCTGGCGCGCCGCTTCAAACACCGCAACTTGTTCATCACTGCGCACGCAGTCAAGTTCATCGGCGCGCGCAAAGTGGCTCATCAGTACGATTTTGGCCACTTTGCCACTGGCCAGCAGACGCTGATAAGCCTCGTGATAATCCTTGGGGTGCAGGCCAACGCGGTGCATGCCGGAGTCGAGCTTGAGCCAGATGGTCAGTGGTTTGCTCAGCCTGGCTTGTTCGATAGCTTCCAGTTGCCACAGCGAATGCACCACGCACCAGAAATCATGCTCGATGATCAGCGGCAGCTCGTCGGCTTCGAAAAAGCCTTCCAGCAGCAGCACTGGCGCACGAATCCCGGCGGCGCGCAGTTCCAATGCTTCCTCGATGCACGCCACGGCAAATCCATCAGCCTCGGCTCCCAACGCCTGTGCCACGCGCACGGCACCATGGCCGTAGGCATCGGCCTTGATCACGGCAAGGGCCTTGGCCCCCGTGACTTCACGGGCCAGTTGGTAATTGTGAAGCAGGGCTTGGAGGTCGATCAGGGCACGGGCTGGACGCATGGCGGCAGGCTTCTAGGCGGCAGAGTAAAGAAAAACCGGCACCGACAGACAGCATCGGCACCGGGAGAGGGATCTTGCTTAAGGCAGCGCCACCACTACGGACAGCTCCACTAGGATTTGCGGTTCACACAGCTTGGCTTCAACCGTGGCACGGGCCGGGGCAACGCCCTTGGGCAGCCACTTATCCCACACCGCGTTCATGCCGGCGAAATCGGCGTCAATGTCTTTCAGGTAGATCGTCACCGACAGCAATTTGGTCTTGTCGGTGCCGGCCAGTTCCAGCAGACGCTCGATATTGGCTAGGGTTTCACGGGTCTGCTGTTCAATCCCGGCGCTCATGTCGTCGCCGACTTGCCCGGCCAGATACACGGTACCGTTGTGGACAACGATCTGGCTCATGCGCTCATTGGTGAGCTGGCGCTGGATTGACATGTCGTGCGGACTCCTGGTGGTTGCCATAACGGGAAATATCGAGGCCTTCGGCGCTGATTTGCGGGGTTTTCTTGGCCATCAGGTCAGCCAGCAAGCGGCCGGAGCCACACGCCATGGTCCAACCGAGCGTGCCGTGGCCGGTATTCAGGAACAGGTTCTTGAACGGGGTGGCACCGACAATCGGCGTGCCGTCGGGCGTGGTCGGGCGCAGGCCGGTCCAAAACGAAGCGTGGGTCAAATCGCCGCCCTGAGGATAAAGGTCGTTGACGATCATCTCCAGGGTTTCTCGCCGACGCGGGTTAAGCGACAGGTCAAAACCGGCGATTTCAGCCATGCCGCCGACGCGGATGCGGTTGTCGAAACGGGTAATCGCGACCTTGTAGGTCTCGTCGAGAATGGTCGAAGTCGGCGCCATCGCCGGGTTGGTGATCGGCACGGTCAGCGAGTAACCCTTGAGCGGGTAGACCGGCGCCTTGATCCCCAGCGGCTTGAGCAATGTCGGCGAGTAGCTGCCGAGGGCCAGTACGTAGCGGTCGGCGGTTTCCAGCTTGCCGTCGATCCATACACCATTGATGCGGTCGCCGGCGTAATCGAGACGCTGGATATTCTGTTCAAAGCGGAATTCCACACCCAACTGCGTGCACATATCGGCCAGGCGCGTGGCGAACATTTGGCAGTCGCCGGTTTGGTCGTTCGGCAGGCGCAAGGCTCCGGCGAGGATATCCGTGACGCTGGCCAGGGCCGGCTCAACACGGGCGATGCCGGCGCGGTCGAGCAGTTCGAACGGCACGCCGGACTCTTTCAACACGGCGATGTCTTTAGCGGCACCGTCAAGTTGTGCCTGGGTGCGGAACAGTTGGGTAGTACCGAGGCTGCGGCCTTCGTAGGCAATGCCGGTTTCAACGCGCAGTTCGTCGAGGCAGTCGCGGCTGTATTCGGACAGGCGGACCATGCGCTCCTTGTTCACCGCATAACGGCTGGCGGTGCAGTTGCGCAGCATCTGTGCCATCCACAGGTATTGGTCGATATCGGCGGTGGCCTTGATCGCCAGCGGCGCGTGGCGTTGCAGCAGCCACTTGATGGCCTTGAGCGGCACGCCCGGCGCGGCCCATGGCGATGCATAGCCTGGGGACACCTGGCCGGCGTTGGCGAAACTGGTCTCCATGGCGGCGGCAGGTTGGCGGTCAACCACCACGACGTCAAAGCCGGCCCGCGCCAAATAGTAGGCACTGGTCACACCAATCACGCCGCTACCCAAGACCAGAACGCGCATTTTTATATCCTCATCGCGGGCATGGCCGCTGACGTGTGTTATTCGAGTAATGATGAGCGCAGTGTAAAAAACAATTGCCAGTGCATTTCACTATATAACTGCCTATATTTGGCGACAATTCTCGGCAAAAACCCTTTTCACAGAGGCGTATCCCCTATGCGTACCAACACCCAGACCAAGCGGGAGCTGGACAAGATCGACCGCAACATCCTGCGCATCCTGCAAACCGACGGGCGCATTTCGTTCACGGAATTGGGGGAAAAGGTCGGGCTGTCGACCACGCCATGTACCGAGCGAGTGCGCCGGCTGGAGCGTGAAGGGATCATCATGGGCTACAACGCGCGGCTCAATCCCCAGCACTTGAAGGGCAGTCTGCTGGTATTTGTCGAGATCAGCCTCGATTACAAATCTGGCGACACCTTCGAGGAGTTCCGCCGCGCCGTGCTGAAACTGCCGCATGTGCTGGAGTGCCATTTGGTGTCTGGAGACTTCGACTATCTGGTGAAGGCGCGGATCTCCGAGATGGCGTCGTACCGCAAACTGCTCGGCGATATCCTCCTCAAACTGCCCCATGTGCGGGAGTCCAAGAGCTATATCGTGATGGAAGAAGTGAAGGAGAGCCTGAATCTGCCTATCCCGGACTGACTCACTGACACGAATCAGCCCACATTTGGACCGAGCCCAGCCGTTAAACCAGCACCTGCCGGGTACTCGCCATGTATTCGTGGATCTGCTTTTCCACCCGCGGGTGAATCAGCTCCACCGGCCGCCGCCCGTTAGGGCACGGCAACGTCTTGGTGGTGCCGAACAGCCGACAGATCAACGGCCGCTCGTCGTACACCGTGCAACCATCGGGCCCCAGGTGTACGCAGTTCAGCTCATCCATGGCCGCGTCCTGCTCTGCAGCAGTCTTGCGCGGCAGGCGCGACATTTCCTCGGGCGAAGTGGTCACCGGCCCACAGCAATCGTGGCAACCGGGGACGCACTCGAACGAAGGTATCTGCCGACGCAGCGCGCTGATTTTCTGACTGTTGCAACTCATCGAAACATTTACCGAACGGCGAATAAGTGTGGATTCTGCCGTAAAACGCTCTGCGCAGACAGCTTCGTCCGACCGCTGTATCCTGCGTCAAATTTTCCAAACAGGGATGCTCCCATGACCGCCAGCGCCCGGCACACCGCCTCTTACTACGCCGCCAGCAGCGTGCCGCAAACGGATTACCCCATGTTGGCAGGCGAAGTCACTGCCGATGTGTGCGTGGTCGGCGGCGGTTTTTCCGGGCTGAACACGGCTCTGGAGCTGGCCGAGCGCGGGTTCAGCGTAGTGCTGTTGGAGGCGCGCAAGATCGCCTGGGGCGCCAGCGGACGTAACGGTGGCCAGTTGATTCGTGGCGTCGGCCATGGCCTGGACCAGTTCGCCAATGTGATCGGCACCGATGGTGTGCGCCAAATGAAGCTGATGGGCCTGGAAGCCGTGGAGATCGTGCGTGAGCGCGTCGAACGTTTTCAGATCCCCTGCGACCTCACCTGGGGTTACTGCGACCTCGCCAACAAACCCCGAGACCTCAAAGGCCTGGCCGAAGACGCCGAAGAACTGCGCAGCCTCGGCTATCGCCATGAGGTGCGCCTGCTGCAAGCAGACCAGATGAACAGCGTAATCGGCTCCGAGCGCTACGTGGGCGGCATGATCGACATGGGCTCGGGCCACTTGCATCCGCTCAACCTGGCCCTCGGCGAAGCCGCCGCCGCGCAGCAATTGGGCGTGAAGCTGTTCGAGCACTCCCAGGTCACGCGCATCGACTACGGCCCCGACCTCAACGTGCACACCGCCCAGGGCAACGTGCGCGCCAAGACCTTGGTGCTGGCGTGCAACGCCTACCTCAATGGCCTCAACCCGCACCTGAGCGGCAAGGTGTTGCCCGCCGGCAGCTACATCATCGCCAGCGAGCCGTTAAGCGAAGCGCAGGCCAGCAAATTGCTGCCTCGGAATATGGCGGTGTGTGACCAAAGGGTAACGGTGGATTACTTCCGACTGTCCGCCGACCGTCGCCTGTTGTTCGGCGGTGCCTGCCATTATTCCGGCCGTGATCCCCAGGACATCGGTGCCTATATGCGCCCGAAAATGTTGCAGGTATTCCCGCAGTTGGCCGATGTGAAAATCGACTACCAATGGGGCGGCATGATCGGCATCGGCGCCAACCGCCTGCCGCAGATCGGCCGTCTCGCGGAGCAGCCCAACGTGTATTACGCCCAGGCCTACGCCGGCCATGGGCTCAACGCCACACACCTGGCGGGCAAGCTGCTCGCTGAAGCCATCAGCGGCCAGCAACAGGGCCGCTTCGATCTGTTTGCCCAGGTGCCGCACATGACTTTCCCTGGCGGCAAGCGCCTGCGCTCGCCGCTGCTGGCGCTTGGGATGCTCTGGCACCGCTTCAAAGAGCTGGTGTGAATCAGCTGCGCCAGAAAGGTTTCAACCCTTCCTGGCGCGCCTGTTCGGCAGTCAGCCCGACGTCGCGCAGTTGCTCACGGGTCAAGTGCAGCAACGCCTTGCGCGTTTGACGGCGTTGCCAGAACAGGCTCCAGCCGCTGACGTTGCGCGGCGCCGTTGCCCGCTCCTGCCCGGCCTCCAGTTCCTGACTGTGTAACGCCAGCCGCACATCGCTCATACCGTTCATTTTGCTGCCCCTCATTCGCGTTGTTGCCTTGAGCGACAAGCATGAGTGCGTAGCACAAACCAATACAGATTCAACCATCCTTTATTAAATCAATACAGATACTGCCCATTAGCGGCTGAATCCTGTATTTTCGCCTCATCTGTACTGGTTCCGTAGGAGCGACCGCCATGACCCTTTATGTGAACCTCGCCGAATTATTGGGCACGCGCATCGAACAAGGCTTCTATCGCCCCGGTGATCGCTTGCCTTCTGTACGGGCCTTGAGTGTGGAACACGGGGTCAGCCTGAGCACCGTGCAGCAGGCGTATCGGTTACTGGAAGACAACGGCCTCGCTATGCCCAAGCCGAAATCAGGCTATTTTGTACCCGTCGGCCGCGAGCTGCCGGCCTTGCCGGAGATTGGTCGACCGGCCCAACGACCGGTAGAGATATCCCAGTGGGACCAGGTACTGGAGCTGATTCGCGCGGTGCCGCGCAAAGATGTCATACAGATGGGGCGCGGCATGCCAGATGTGCTCTCCCCGACCTTGAAACCTTTGCTGCGCAGCCTCGCCCGCGTGAGCCGCCGCCAGGACCTGCCCGGCCTGTATTACGACAACATCCTCGGCTGTATGGAGCTGCGCGAGCAAATTGCGCGACTGTCATTGGATTCTGGCTGCCAGCTGACCGCCGAGGACATCGTGATCACCACCGGTTGCCATGAGGCGCTGTCCGCCAGCATCCGCGCCATTTGCGAGCCTGGCGATATCGTCGCAGTGGATTCGCCGAGCTTTCACGGCGCCATGCAGACCCTCAAGGGCCTGGGCATGAAAGCCTTGGAAATCCCTACTGACCCGATCACCGGCATCAGCCTCGAAGCACTGGAGTTGGCGCTGGAACAGTGGCCGATCAAGGTCATCCAGCTGACCCCCAACTGCAACAACCCCCTGGGTTACATCATGCCGGAGGCGCGCAAGCGTGCACTACTCACCCTGGCCCAGCGCTTTGACGTGGCAATCATTGAAGACGATGTGTACGGCGAATTGGCCTATAGCTACCCGCGCCCGCGCACCATCAAGTCCTTCGACGAAGACGGCCGTGTACTGCTGTGCAGCTCGTTCTCGAAAACCCTGGCGCCTGGTTTGCGCATTGGTTGGGTGGCTCCCGGTCGATACTTGGAGCGCGTGCTGCACATGAAATACATCAGCACGGGTTCCACGGCGACACAACCGCAGATCGCCATTGCCGAATTCCTGAAAAGCGGGCACTTCGAGCCGCATTTGCGGCGGATGCGCACCCAATACCAGCGTAATCGCGATTTGATACTCGACTGGGTCAGCCGCTATTTTCCGACAGGCACGCGCGCCAGCCGGCCCCAGGGCAGCTTCATGCTATGGGTCGAGCTACCGGAGGGTTTTGATACCTTGAAGCTCAACCGCGTGCTGATGGAGCAAGGCGTCCAGATTGCCGTAGGCAGCATTTTTTCTGCATCGGGCAAGTACCGGAACTGCCTGCGCATGAACTACGCTGCCAAACCTACGCCGCAGATTGAAGAAGCGGTGCGCAAGGTGGGGGCTGCCGCGAGCAAAATGCTGGCCGAGGCGGCCGACTGACCTTTCTCAGGAAATTGCCGTCATATGCCGACAACCGCCCTGATCTGGAAGCAACTCCCTTGATGATTCAACGGCTATTCCCGTTTTTCCTGTTGGGAGCCCTGGCCCTGGGCGGCTGCGCCACGGTGCCTGCACCGCGCATCCCCAGCGACGCCCTGCCCGCCGCGCAATCGTCGTTCGGCCGCTCGATCCAGGCCCAGGCCGCCCCGTATCAAGGGCGCTCGGGTTTTCGCCTGCTGCCCAACAGCAGCGAGGCCTTCATGGCCCGTGCCGAACTGATCCGCAACGCCCAGACCAGCCTCGACCTGCAGTACTACATCGTGCACGACGGCATCAGCACGCGCATGCTGGTGGACGAACTGCTCAAGGCTGCCGACCGTGGCGTGCGCGTGCGCATCCTGCTGGACGACACCACCAGCGACGGCCTCGACCAGATCATCGCCACGCTCGCCGCCCACCCCAAGATCGAAATCCGTCTGTTCAACCCCCTGCACCTGGGGCGCAGCACCGGCGTGACGCGCGCCATGGGCCGCTTGTTCAACCTGTCGCTGCAGCATCGGCGCATGCACAACAAGCTATGGCTGGCGGACAACAGCGTGGCCATCGTCGGCGGGCGCAACCTGGGGGATGAGTATTTCGATGCCGAGCCCAACCTGAACTTCACCGATATCGACATGCTCAGCGTGGGCCCGGTAGCCGAACAGCTTGGCCACAGTTTCGACCAATACTGGAATAGCGCCCTGAGCAAGCCTATCGACAACTTCGTTTCCAATGCACCGTCCAAAGGCGACCTGGCCGACGCGCGCGTGTACCTGGAAGCGTCGCTGGCCGAATCGCGCCAGCAGAACCATGCGCTGTACAACCGCTTGCGCACCTACCAGACCCAACCGCGCATGGACATCTGGCGCCGCGAACTGATCTGGGCCTGGAACCAGGCCCTGTGGGACGCACCGAGCAAGGTGCTGTCCAAGGCCGACCCAGACCCTCGGTTGCTGCTCACCACTCAACTGGCGCCGGAACTGGAAGGGGTCAGCCACGAGCTGATGATGATCTCGGCGTATTTCGTGCCGGGGCAACCGGGGCTGGTGTATCTGACCGGGCGCGCCGATGCGGGGGTGTCGGTCAGCCTGCTGACCAACGCCCTGGAAGCCACTGACGTGCCGGCCGTGCACGGTGGTTATGCGCCCTATCGCAAGGCGCTGCTGGAGCACGGCGTGAAGCTCTACGAACTGCGCCGTCAGCCCGGTGACCCCAGCGCGGGCAGCGGGCCGCATCTGTTCCGGCGCAGCACCTTCCGCGGCTCGGACTCCAGCCTGCACAGCAAGGCGATGATCTTTGACCGGCAGAAATCGTTTATCGGCTCGTTCAACTTCGACCCACGTTCGGTGCTGTGGAATACCGAAGTCGGCGTGTTGGTCGACAGCCCCGAACTGGCGGAGCACGTGCGTAACCTGGCGCTGCAAGGCATGGCGCCGGACTTGAGCTATGAGGCGAAATTGCAGGATGGCCAAATAGTGTGGGCGACCGAAGATAACGGCCAACTGCACACCCTCACCCGCGAGCCGGGCAGTTGGTGGCGGCGGTTCAATGCGTGGTTCGCTACCTCAGTTGGCTTGGAACGCATGCTCTAAAGCCAGAGGAGATCAACTGTGGGAGCTGGCAAGCCAGCTCCCACCTATTGACCGCATTTCAGGGTCAGGCCGGTTGCGCCACGCCGAACGCGCCTTGGCGCAGCAACAGCACCACCAACCCCAACGCACCGGCTGCCATCAGCAGCGGCAACGCATGCCCGCTGATCCATTGGCTGCCCGCCCCTGCCACCAAAGGGCCGATCAGGCAACCGATACCCCACAGCTGCGCCACGTGGGCATTGGCGCGCACCAATGCATCGTCGCGATAACGCTCGCCGATCAGGATCAGCGACAGGGTAAACAAGCCTCCAGCACTCGCGCCGAACAACACCCAGATCGGCCAGATCAGCGGCGTATGCATCAACAACGGAATCGCCAGGCTCGACGCCAGCAACAGCACCGCACAACTCATGAACAGCGTGCGCCGAGGCAGGTAGTCGGCCAGTGCGCCAATGGGCAATTGCAGCAGCGCATCGCCGACCACCACCGTACTGACCATGACCAAGGCGATTTCGGCGGTAAAGCCTTGTTGCAGGCAGTAAATCGGCAACAACGTCAGAATCATCGCCTCGAACGCAGCGAATAACGCCACCGCCCACGCAATCGCCGGCAGGCTCAGGCAGAAACGCCACAGGTCAGCGAAGGTCACACTGAAGGACTCGGCGCTCGGTGCGCCGGAACGCCCCAACAACAGCAACGGCGCCACCACTAACAGACCGACGCCGACCCAGAAACCGTAGTCATGGTCGGTGCCGATCAAGCCCAGCAACAGTGGGCCAGACAGTTGGCTCAGGGCATAAGTGCAGCCATACAGTGCCACCAGACGGCCACGCCACTGCTCCACCACCAACTGGTTGATCCAGCTTTCGCCCAGGATAAATACGATGGTCAGGATCACCCCGATCATCAGCCGTAGCACCAGCCACACCGGGTAGCTGGGCAGGATCGCCAACAAGCCGATGGAAATTGCGCCTGCCCACAAACACAGGCGCATAAGGTTGGCGGTGCCGAGCCATGAGGCCATGCGACTGGACACCTTCGCACCGAGCAGCACACCGAAGGCCGGCATCGCCGCCATCACGCCGATGGCAAAACTGCCATAACCCCAGCTTTCCAGGCGCAGGGACACCAGCGGCATGCTGACGCCCAGGGCCAGGCCGACGCTGAGCACCGAGGCCAGGACGGCGAAATAGGTCGCCCAACGCATGTCCACGCTCCTGTGGATAATTATTTCAAGGGCTGCAAACGAACTGTAGGAGCGAGCTTGTGTGGGAGTCGGGCTTGCCCGCGATGCAGATGCCTCGGTGTGTCAGTCACACCTTGGTGATGCTATCGCAGGCCAGCCGGCTCCCACACAAGCCCACTCCCACATTTGGACTGCGGTGTGGCTTAGAGCTTGATCCAGGTCGACTTCAGCTCGGTGTACTTGTCGAACGCATGCAGCGACTTGTCGCGACCGTTGCCCGACTGCTTGAAGCCACCAAACGGCGCAGTCATGTCGCCGCCATCGTACTGGTTGACCCACACGCTACCGGCACGCAAGGCTTTAGCGGTCAGGTGCGCCTTGGAGATATCTGACGTCCACACCGCGGCAGCCAGGCCGTAGACAGTGTCGTTGGCGATCTTGATCGCTTCTTCTGCACTGTCGAAGGTGATCACCGACAGCACTGGGCCAAAGATCTCTTCCTGGGCGATCTTCATCGCGTTGGTCACGCCGTCAAAAATCGTCGGTTCGACGTAAGTGCCGCCCGTCTCTTCCAGGGTGCGCTTGCCGCCAGCTACCAGCTTGGCGCCATCGGCATGGCCGGCTTCAATGTACGAGAGCACGGTGTTCATTTGTTGGGTATCCACCAGCGCACCCACGTTAGTGGCTGGGTCCAGTGGGTTGCCGGGCTTCCAGCCCTTGAGGGCCTCGATCACCAACGGCAGGAAAGTGTCCTTGATCGAACGCTCCACCAGCAGGCGCGAGCCCGCGGTGCACACTTCGCCCTGGTTGAAGGCGATGGCGCCGGCGGCAGATTCGGCGGCCGCTTGCAGGTCCGGAGCATCGGCAAACACGATGTTCGGGCTCTTGCCGCCAGCTTCCAGCCACACGCGCTTCATGTTCGACTCGCCGGAGCGAATCAACAGTTGCTTGGCGATTTTGGTCGAACCGGTGAACACCAGGGTGTCGACGTCCATGTGCAGCGCCAGCGCATTGCCCACGGTGTGGCCGTAGCCCGGCAGCACGTTGAACACGCCTTTTGGAATACCGGCTTCAACGGCCAGGGCTGCGATACGGATGGCGGTCAGCGGGGACTTTTCGGACGGCTTGAGGATTACCGAGTTACCGGTGGACAGCGCAGGGCCGAGCTTCCAGCAGGCCATCATCAGCGGGAAGTTCCACGGCACGATAGCGCCCACCACGCCGACTGGCTCGCGGGTGACCAGACCCAGCTGGTCGTGCGGAGTGGCGGCAACTTCGTCGTAGATCTTGTCGATGGCCTCGCCGCTCCAGCTAAGGGCATTCGCCGCGCCGGGTACGTCGATGTTCAGGGAGTCGCTGATCGGCTTGCCCATGTCCAGGGTTTCGAGCAGCGCCAGCTCCTCGGCATTAGCCTTGAGCAACGCGGCGAAACGGATCATGGTGGCTTTGCGTTTGGCCGGTGCCAGGCGCGACCACACACCGGAATTGAACGTGGCGCGGGCGTTTTCCACAGCGCGCTGGGCATCGGTGGCGTCACAGCTGGCAACAGCGGCCAGCAGGCGGCCATCGACCGGGCTGATGCATTCGAAGGTTTCACCGGAAACGGCGGCGGTGTACTCGCCATTGATGTAGGCGCGGCCTTCGATCTTCAGATCCTTGGCGCGTTGTTCCCAGTCGGCACGGGTCAGGGTGGTCATGCGAGTGTCCTCCTCTTATTGAATACGAGGGCCAGGCGATGTCCCCCGGCAGCCTCAAAGAATGCTTGCCCGGCCAGCCATCTGTTCGGCTCAAGGCAGCTGCCACCCTAAACCAGCGGCTGGGGATGTTTCAATATATTTGACATATCGCCAGTAAACGCCCTTGCGATGTTCATTTTAATAAACATAGACTTTGGGCTCTCCAACCGCAGGCCAGACGGGAAACGCACATGAGCATCCAGGACATCGTCGACTTCAGCCAAGCCAAGACCGCCGCCGAGCGCTACCGCCCTGCTGCCGAAAAAATCCTCAAGGGCGATCCCGAGCAAACGATCTACAACCACTACAACAGCCCGTGCGGCCAAATGAGCGCCGGGGTCTGGGAGGGTGAGGTGGGGCATTGGAAGGTCAACTACAGCGAGCATGAGTACTGCGAGATTGTGCAGGGTGTGTCTGTCCTGCGTGATGCGGACGGCAACGCCAAGACCTTGCGCGCGGGTGACCGCTTCGTGATCCCGGCCGGTTTCAGCGGCACATGGGAAGTGCTGGAGCCGTGCCGCAAGATCTACGTGGTGTTCGAACAAAAGGCCTGATCAGTAAATCGCAGGCAAAAAAAAGGTTCTTCACGGAATCACGGGAAAGACAGAAACAAGAACGCCGATTTGATGGATGATGTTCGTGCGAGCAAACACATCTAAAAAACCGGCGTTCTTATGCGTGATATTAATACTTTT
>NZ_CAXAOY010000020.1:0-121402 GCF_963970975.1 Pseudomonas sp. RA_15y_Pfl1_P11 | reverse complement strand
CGATGTTTACCACCATGTAAAGCAAATGTTTCTGCGCGATGGCCGGGGATAAACCGTTGTCTAGCGTTTTGCCGACGCTGGCGTTCTCTTGGGGTTCGGGGTCCTTGCTGTTATGGATCTCGGTGGTCGCCTTCCACACCAGGAACAGGCCACCGGCGATCAGGATCATGTCCTTCCACGAGAACCCCTGGCCGAGTACTTCGAATACCGGCGTGGTCAGTTGCACGATAAACGCGATGGTGCTCAACAGGCCCAGGCGCAATATCAACGCCATGCTGATACCAATGCGCCGTGCCTTGGCCCGATGCTTCTGCGGCAGCTTGTTGGTGAGGATCGAGATAAAGATCAGGTTATCGATGCCAAGCACGATTTCCATGACGATCAAGGTGGCCAGGGCAACCCAGGCGGTGGGGCTGGCAGCCAGCTGTAACAGGTAATCCATAGGTCAGTCCTGACGTTGTACGGGAAATTAAGTGCGGGCAGTTAGGCTTCTTTACTGTTCGATTCTGATGCTTTCTCTTCCTGATCATCCTTCTTCTGCGGGGTGATCAGGCCGTTTGTCGCTTCACTCAATGCCTGTTCGGCGGCTTTGTGGGTGTCATCGATCGCTTGCTTGGCCGACTCGGTAGCCTTGCCCAACACTTGCTGGGCGCTTTTTTCGACCTGATCGCAACCGCTGATCACTACCAATGAAAGCGCAAGCAACGATGCCGCGCCCAGAAAATTGAGTTTCATGACGTATTCCTCGTTAGAACCATTGGGTCCAAATAGTGGCCCCGCGATAGCGAGGCATTCTATGCAGGAGAACAGTTCAGGAAAATTCGTATTTTCCCCGCGTATACTTCGCTTTTTACGAAGTGATGGGCGCCATGCTCAATTACCGACAACTGCACTACTTCTGGGTGGTGGCCAAGACTGGCAGCATCGTGCGCGCCTGTGAGCAGCTTAACCTCACGCCCCAGACCATCAGCGGGCAGATCAGCCTGCTTGAGCAGACCTTTGGTGTCGCGCTGTTTCAGCGCGTCGGTCGCCAGTTGGAGCTGACTGAAGCCGGGCGCCAGGCTTTGCCGTATGCCGAGCAGATGTTCCAGACCGGTAATGAATTGGAAGCCATGCTGCGCGCACAACCCGACGAACAACAGATCCAGTTTCGCGTCGGGGTGGCGGACGTGGTGCCCAAATCCATCGTCTACCGGCTGATCGCGCCGACCATGGAGCTGAGCGAGCCGATCCGCATCACGTGCCGCGAGGACAAACTCGAACGCCTGCTGGCTGACCTGGCGATCCAGCGCCTGGACTTGGTGATTTCCGACAGCCCCATGCCGACGCACCTGGATATCAAAGGCTACAGCCAGAAGCTGGGAGAATGTGGCATCAGTTTTTTCGCCACCCAAGCCTTGGCTGACAGATATAGCGGCGACTTCCCACACTGCCTGCATGGCGCACCACTATTGATTCCAGGTGCGGAAACCGTCGTGCGCAGCCGTTTGCAGCGCTGGTTTGCCGAGCAACAGATTCAACCACGGATCATCGGTGAATTCGATGACAGCGCCTTGATGCAGGCGTTTGGCCAGTCCGGCAGCGGCATCTTCATCGCCCCCAGCGTGATCGCCGATGAGGTGGTGCGCCAGTACGGCGTTGCACTGATTGGCCAGACCGTGGCGGTGACCGAGTCCTTCTACGCGATCTCGGTGGAACGCAAGGTCAAGCACCCCGGCATCGTGGCGATTACCGAAGGTGCTCGGCGGGAGTTGTTTACCCCCCCGTCCTGACGGATCAGGCGTTGGAGGCGACCGGTTGCTTGGCGGTCATCAGCCACAATGCCAGCAGGATCGACACCAGGATAAACCCGGACGCCGCAAAACCCAGGCTGCCCAGGCCGAGTGTGTCGATCACATGGCCGCCGACCAGCGCCCCCAGGCCGATCCCCAGATTGGCCCCGGCAATATTCAGCGACGCAGCAAACGCAGGCGCATGGGGCGCGGCTTTCATCAGTCGTACATGGCTGACCAGGAACATCGCCGCCTGGGTCACGCCCCACACCGCCATCGCCGCCGCCAGGCCGACGGTGGAGTGAATCGCCGGCACCAGTGCCACCATGCCGGCGATCATGAAGCCGCAGAACAGCATGGACGCGATCAACGGATGGCGATCCACCGCGCGCCCACCCAACGAATTGCCAATCAAACCGACCGCGCCAAAGCCCATCAAGCACCAGCCCACCAACGTGCCATCGAACCCGGCCAGGCGCTCAAGGATGTCTGCCAGGTAGGTGTAAGCGGTGAACATGCCGCTGAACACCAGGATCGACAGCAGGATATGGCCCTGCATCAGCGGGTTGCGCAGGATCTTGAATTGCGAGCGCAACGTCACTTCATCGTGCTTCGGCGCCGTCACTGGCAGGTAGATAAACAACAACAAGGCCTTGGCCACCGCCACCACCGCAAGAATGGCAAACGCGCTGCGCCAGCCGAACATGTCGGAAATCAGCGTGCCCACCGGAATGCCGAACACCGTGGCGCAGACGATACCGAAGCCAATCTTCTCGATGGCGCGCCCAGCGAACTCGGGGCCGACGATGTCCACCGCCGTTTCGCTGGCGAGCGCCCAGAACACCGGCAAACCCAGCGCCGGAATCAACCGCGCCACCGCCATCACCCAGATGTTCGGTGCCAGTGCCGCCACGGTATTGGCCACGCCAAACATGATCAAAATGCTGATAAACAGCCGCTTGCGTGGGAAACGCGCGCAATAGGCCGTCAGAAACGGGCCGAACGCCGCCACGGTGAACGCAAACAACGTCACCAGCAGCCCGGCCTGGGACACGCTGACATTCAGGTCGCGGGCGATGGACGGCAATAGGCCGACGATGACGAATTCTGTGGTCAGCACAGTAAAGCCAGCGGCCGACAGGAGCAGAATGGGAAACAGCATGAAAACTCCAGAAACAACGACATCAACGACAACCCGGAGGGCTCGCTGAAGGATAGGAAACGTGAGAGGCCGGAATCTTAACAGAGTCTGTCGGGCTGGGCGAAAACCGAAGAACGCGGGTGACGGAATGCCGCACCGGCAGGGACATTTCCTACAGCATGCTAGACTCCGCGCCTGCTTCCTACACCCTCCCTGCTTGCAATGCTGCGCCCCACTAAAAAAACTAGAGACAACTGCTTATGACTGCTGCCCCTTCCCTCCTGCAACGACTAGCGCGCGTCAGCCTGGTCACGCAAATCGTCATTGGCCTGATCGCGGGCATTCTGCTGGCCTTGCTGCTGCCCGAGGCGGCGAAAGCCACCGGGTTTATCGGCAAGATGTTCGTCGCGGCGCTCAAGGCTGTTGCACCGATCCTGGTGTTTGTGCTGGTGATGGCGTCGATCGCCAACCACAAGCATGGCCAGGAAACCCATATCAAACCGATTCTGTTCCTGTACCTGCTGGGCACGTTTGCCGCTGCAGTGGTGGCCGTGATCGCCAGCACACTGTTCCCCTCGCCACTGGTACTCGCCACCCACGATGCGACGCTCAGTGCCCCAGGTGGTATTGGCGAGGTGTTGCAAGGCTTGTTGCTGAGTGTGGTGGACAACCCGATCAGCGCACTGATGAATGCCAACTTTATCGGCATCCTGGCCTGGGCCATCGGCATGGGCATTGCCATTCGCCATGCGGGCGAAACCACCCGCACGGTGCTGGATGACTTGTCCAACGGGGTCACGCTGATTGTGCGTGTAGTGATCCGCTTTGCGCCGCTGGGCATTTTCGGCCTGGTGGCCTCGACCCTGGCCACTTCCGGTTTTGGCGCCCTGCTCGGCTATGCCCACCTGCTGGTGGTGCTGATCGGTTGCATGCTGTTTGTGGCGCTGGTGATCAACCCGGCCATCGTGTTCTGGAAACTGCGTCGCAACCCTTACCCGCTGGTGCTGCTGTGCCTGCGTGAAAGCGGGATCACCGCGTTCTTCACCCGCAGCTCGGCAGCGAATATCCCGGTCAACCTGGCGTTGAGCAAGCGCCTGGGCCTGCATGAAGACACTTACTCGGTGTCGATCCCGCTCGGTGCCACCATCAACATGGCCGGTGCCGCGACCACCATCACCGTGCTGACCCTGGCCGCCGTGCACACCTTGGGCATTGCCGTCGACCTGCCTACCGCAGTGCTGCTCAGCGTGGTTGCAGCCATCTGCGCCTGCGGCGCATCCGGGGTCGCGGGCGGTTCGCTGCTGTTGATCCCGCTGGCGTGCAGCCTGTTTGGCATTCCCAGTGAAATCGCGATGCAGGTAGTGGCCGTAGGCTTCATCATCGGCGTGCTGCAGGATTCGGCGGAAACAGCGCTCAACTCCTCTACCGACGTGCTGTTCACCGCAGCTGCATGCCTGGGCAAAGAAGAACAACCGGCTTAAACGCCGCGCATAAAAAAACCGGGGCGGTTCTTGAATGAACCGCCCCGGTTTTTTTTGGTGTTTAGAACGCGCCCATGTAGTCGCGCTTGCCCACGTCCACACCGTTATGACGCAGCAAAGCGTAAGCGGTGGTGACGTGGAAGAAGAACTGCGGCAGGCCGTAGGTCAGCAGGTAGGACTGGCCGCTGAAGCGCTTCTCTTTAGGCGTGCCTGGGCGAGTGATGATCTCGATGCCTTCCTTGCCGTCGATTTGCTCAGGCTTAAGGGTGTCGACAAACGCCAGGACCTTGGCGATCAGCGCTTGCAGGTCGGCGAAGGTGACTTCGGTATCTTCATATTTCGGCACTTCGATCTCGGCCAGGCGTGCGGACACGCCCTTGGCGAAGTCGACGGCGATCTGCACCTGGCGCACCAGCTGGAACATGTCCGGGAACAGGCGCGCTTGCAGCAAGGCGTTCGGCTCGATGTTCTTGGCGGTGGCGTGGGCTTCGGCTTTGGTCAGCACGCCGCTCAGGGCGGTGAGCATTTGCTTGAAGACTGGGATGGAAGCGGCGTACAGGGAAATAGTCATGGCAGTCTCGCAGTAATGGCAGGATTGGAACCAGCGGCGATTATAGCCATGCCCATCGCTTGTCTTTTATTTTTTCAGGATTAGGCTAGGCAGTTCACTGCATAGGGAAAGCGCGATGACCGCCGAGCACGACACCGACACCCCTGAGCCGCGCCTGAACAGCACGGAAATCCGCGTCTTGGGCTGCCTGATCGAAAAACAGGCGACCAACCCGGAAACCTATCCCCTGACCCTCAATGCCCTGGTCCTGGCCTGTAACCAGAAGACCAGCCGCGAGCCGGTGATGAACCTGAGCCAGGGCCAGGTCGGTCAAAGCCTGCGCGCGCTGGAAGGCCAAGGGTTTACCCGCCTGGTGATGGGCAGCCGCGCCGACCGCTGGGAGCATCGCGTGGACAAGGCGCTGGAATTGGTGCCGGCCCAGGTGATCCTGACCGGGCTGCTGTTTTTGCGCGGGCCGCAGACCGTCAATGAACTGCTGACCCGCAGCGGACGCATGCATGATTTCGAAGATGCCGAACAGGTGGTGCATCAACTTGAGCGCCTGATTGCGCGAGGGCTGGCGGTGTTGGTGCCGCGTCAGGCGGGCCAGCGCGAAGATCGCTACACCCATGCGCTGGGCGATCCGGCCGATATCGAATTGATACTCGCGGCGCGTGGCAGTCCGGTGGAGCGCGGGGCTGGGGTTTCGGTAGACCGCCTTGAAGAACTTGAAGCGCGGATCGCGGCGCTTGAAGAGCGGCTGGCTCAGTTGGAACAGGGCTGACGGCATCCTTGTGGCGAGTTCCCTCGCCACCGTTTCAGATCAAGGCGTTAAATAGCATGCCTGCGGCCACCAATACGCACAGGCTGGCAAACCCGACCTGCAAGGCGCGCGCAGGGATTACCGAACACAGGCGTCGACCCGCCAACATGCCGACGATGCTGGCGCCGATAAATACCCAGCCCACCGGCTCGATGCGCACCCCCGCATGAAACGCGCCAGCAACACCGACCAGCGAGAGCAGGCTGATCACCATCAGAGAGGTGGCGACAATTCCGCGCATCTGCACATCGGTCAGTTGCTTGAACGCCGGCACGATGAGGAAGCCGCCGCCCACGCCGAGCAAGCCCGATACAGCCCCTGTCACCGCGCCGAGGGCGGCCAGGGTCGCGCTGCATTTGGCGGTCCAGGCGAAGCGCCCGGTCTGCTGGTTGAGCATGCAGTTCTTCTGGCCCCAGGAGGCGGTACCATGGTCACTCGGCCCGGCGTCGCGCTTTTCGCGCTGCAACATGCGCCAGGCCACCAGCAGCATCAACGCGCTGAACAGGCCCATCAACACCGCTTCCGCCAACTGGTGGGCGAGGAACACCCCCACTGGCGAAAAAAGCGCGCCAAGCAAGGCGATCAGCAACGCGGCGCGGTAGCGCACCAAGCCATGGCGCAAACCGTCGATCGCCCCCACCGCTGCCGCCGCGCCGACGGCAAGCAACGACACCGGCGCAGCCTGGGTCATGCTCATGCCCAAGCCCAGCACCAGCGCCGGCACGCCAAGGATGCCGCCACCCGCGCCCGTCAGGCCCATGACCAAGCCCATCAATAATCCCAACACACTGGCCAGCAGCATTCAGTCCACCTTGCTAAGACGGGTCAGCCACTCGCGGCCCTTGAGCATGCCGTTCCAGTAGAACCACGGCAGCAAGGTGGCCTTGAGGAACCACATCGAACGTCGGGCCTGGGTCGGGTCCAGGGGGAAGGTCGGCAGCAACTTGCCGCCGTAGCCGAACTCGGCGAGCACCACCTTGCCCTTCTCCACCGTCAACGGGCACGAACCGTAACCGTCGTACTTGAGCGGCAGCGCCGCCTGCTTGCGCAGGGCCAGCAGATTCTCGGCGACCACCACGATCTGCTTGCGCACGGCGGCGGCGGTCTTGGCGTTGGTGGTGCCACAGACATCACCCAGGCCGAAGATGTGCGGGTAGCGCAGGTGTTGCAGGCTATGGGGGTTCACTTCGCACCAGCCGGCAGCGTCAGCCAATGGACTTTGTCTGATGAAATCCGGGGACACCTGCGGTGGGACCACGTGCAGCAAGTCGAAGGATTTTTCTTCAACGCTGACACTGCCTTCGGCGTCTTTCACTTCGAACCAGGCCTTGCGGGCCGGGCCGTCGACTTTCACCAGGTTGGCGTTGAACGCCAGGCGGGCGTTGTATTTTTCCACGTACTTCATCAACGGTGGCACAAAGGTCGCCACACCAAACAGTGCTGCACCGGCCAGGTTGAATTCAACGTCGATGTTTTTCAGAGTGCCCTGTTTTAGCCAGTGATCGCAGGACAGGTACATGGCCTTTTGCGGCGCACCCGCGCATTTGATCGGCATGGCCGGCTGGGTGAAGATCGCCTTGCCGCCCTTGAGTTGCTGCACCAGCTGCCAGGTATAGGCAGCGTGCTCGTAGCTGTAGTTGGACGTCACGCCATGCTGGCCGAGGGTGTCCTGCAGCCCTTCGACTTTTTCCCAGGCCAGGCGCAGGCCGGGGCAGACGATCAGGTTGTTCCAGCTGACGCGCTGGCCGCTGTCGAGGACCAGGGTTTGCTCGTCCGGCAGCAGTTCGGTGACGGCGGCTTGCACCCAGGTGACGCCATTGGGCAGTACGTCGGCCAGTGGCCGGCGGGTCTTTTTGACGTCGTATGCGCCGCCGCCGACCAACGTCCAGGCAGGCTGGTAGCAATGGTATTCACTCGGTTCGATCAGGGTGATATTCAGCTGGGGGTCGCGCTTGAGCAGGCTGGCCACCAGGCCGATGCCCGCCGAGCCGCCGCCGATGACAACGATATCGCCACTGATGGTTGGGCCCCAGTGTTGTTCGGTCATGGTCTATCGCCTTTTATCGTCAATGCACACAAGGGGCGTTGCCGTATGGCGTCACGTCCCGTTACAGGTCGATCCTTTGCCTCGGACCGTTTTTTTCCCTTAAGCTCGCAAGCCTATGTGGAAAACATCTCGAATGTAAGCCGCAATCCGCTACCAAGGACCGCCGCCATGCCCGCTTTGATTCAAGCCTTTCTGGATGAGGCATCGTCGACCTACACCTACGTCCTACATGAAGCAGATGATGGCCCCTGTGCCATCGTCGACTCGGTGCTCAATTACGACCCGGCCTCCGGGCGCACCGACACACGCCAGGCCGACAAAGTCATCGCCTATGTGCGTGAACATCGCTTGCAGGTGCAGTGGCTGCTGGAAACCCATGCCCATGCCGATCACCTGTCCGCCGCGCCGTACTTGCGCCGCACGCTGGGCGGCAAGATCGCCATCGGTCAGTCCATCAGCAAAGTGCAGGGCGTGTTCAAGAACCTGTTCAACCTCGAGCCGGAGTTTCGTGCCGACGGCTCGCAGTTCGATCACTTGTTTGCGCCGGATGAGGTGTTTCACATCGGCAACATCAAGGCCCAGGCCCTGCATGTGCCCGGTCATACCCCTGCGGACATGGCCTATTTGATCGACGACCGGTTGATCCTGGTGGGTGACACGTTGTTCATGCCGGATGTGGGCACGGCGCGTTGTGATTTTCCCGGTGGGGATGCGCGGCAGCTGTATGCGTCGATGCGCAAGTTGCTGGCCTTTCCTTTGGAGACTCAATTGTACGTATGCCATGACTACCCGCCTGAGGGGCGTGAGGCGAAATGCCTGACGACCGTGGCTGAGCAGCGCGCGGGTAACATTCATGTGCATGACGGGGTGGATGAGGCGGCATTTGTAGAGATGCGTACAACGCGCGATGCGGGGCTGGGGATGCCGACGTTGCTGTTGCCGGCGATCCAGGTGAACGTGCGAGCGGGAAATATGCCGCCGGCAGAGAGCAATGGGGTGACTTACCTGAAGATCCCACTCAATCAACTTTGAAACGTTTAACCCTGTGGGCGCTGGCTTGCCTGCTCCCACATTTGGCCCGCGGTGATTCAGTTAATTATCAGCCGCCCAGGTTGATGCCGTTGGCGGGCAGCGGCAGTGCGGTTTTGTAACGCACTTGCTTGAGGGCGAAGCTGGAGCGGATGTTGGCGACGCCTGGCACTTTGGTCAGGAAGTCCATCATGAAGCGTTCCAGTGACTGGATCGTCGGTACCAGCACGCGAATCAGGTAGTCCGGGTCGCCGGCCATCAGGTAGCACTCCATCACTTCCGGGCGGTCGGCGATCGCGCCTTCGAACTGTTGCAACGCCAGCTCATTCTGTTTTTCCAGGCTAACGTGGATGAACACGTTGACGTGCAGCCCCAGCAGGTCGGCGTCCAGCAAGGTCACCTGGTCGCGAATCAAGCCCAATTCTTCCATCGCCTTCACCCGGTTGAAACACGGCGTGGGCGACAGGTTGACTGAGCGGGCCAGGTCGGCGTTGGTGATGCGGGCGTTCTCCTGCAAAGCGTTGAGAATGCCGATATCAGTACGATCCAGTTTGCGCATGAGACAAAATCACCTGTTTATTATGTTTATGCAGTTTTTTTATCCGCAAATGATCCCGAGCGCAATGAAACACAGATAAATATTCTTCTACGCCCCGCCTATGATTGTTGTAGGACAAGATTTCTCCTACCCGGAGACTGACTGTCAGCTAGCGCGCCCACTACAAGAAATTCACAAGATAGAGCGTAGAAAGCCATGACCCAGCAGTATGAACCACTGCGCCTGCACGTCCCTGAACCCTCGGGCCGCCCAGGCTGCAAGACCGACTTTACCTACCTGCGCCTGACCGACGCGGGCCTGGTGCGAAAACCCGCCATCGACGTAGAACCTGCCGACACCGCCGACCTTGCCAAAGGCCTGATACGCGTGCTCGACGACCAGGGCCAGGCCCTGGGCCCGTGGGCTGAAGGTGTCCCCGTCGAGATCTTGCGCAAAGGCATGCGTGCCATGCTCAAGACGCGGATCTTCGACAACCGCATGGTGGTCGCCCAGCGTCAGAAAAAAATGTCTTTCTACATGCAAAGCCTTGGCGAAGAAGCCATCGGCAGCGCCCAGGCCCTGGCCTTGAACATCGACGACATGTGCTTCCCCACCTACCGCCAGCAAAGCATCCTGATGGCGCGCGAGGTGCCGCTGGTCGACCTGATCTGCCAACTGCTGTCCAACAAGCGTGACCCGCTCAAGGGCCGCCAGTTGCCGATCATGTATTCGGTAAAAGACGCCGGTTTCTTCACCATTTCCGGCAACCTCGCCACCCAATTCGTCCAAGGCGTGGGCTGGGGCATGGCCTCGGCGATCAAGGGCGATACCAAGATCGCCTCCGCCTGGATCGGCGACGGTGCCACCGCCGAGTCCGACTTCCACACTGCCCTCACCTTCGCCCACGTGTACCGCGCGCCGGTGATTCTCAACGTGGTGAATAACCAGTGGGCCATCTCCACCTTCCAGGCCATTGCCGGCGGTGAAGCCACAACGTTCGCCGGACGCGGCGTGGGTTGCGGTATCGCCTCCCTGCGCGTGGACGGTAACGACTTCATCGCGGTGTACGCCGCCTCCGCCTGGGCCGCCGAGCGTGCGCGCCGCAACCTCGGGCCGACGCTGATCGAGTGGGTCACCTACCGCGCCGGGCCGCACTCCACCTCTGATGATCCGTCGAAATACCGCCCAGCCGATGACTGGAGCCACTTCCCACTGGGCGACCCGATTGCCCGCCTCAAGCAGCACCTGATCCGCATTGGCCAGTGGTCCGAAGAGGAACACGCGGCGGTCAGTGCCGAACTTGAGGCCGAAGTGGTCAAGGCGCAGAAAGAAGCCGAACAGCACGGCACCCTCGCCGGCGGCCAGATTCCAAGCGCCGCGACCATGTTCGAAGACGTCTACAAAGAGATGCCGGAGCACTTGAAGCGCCAGCGTCAAGCGTTGGGGATCTGACATGAACGATCACAACAACAGTATTGAAGTGGAAACCGCCATGACCACCACAACCATGACCATGATCCAGGCGCTGCGCTCGGCCATGGACGTGATGCTTGAACGTGATAACAACGTGGTGGTTTTCGGCCAGGACGTGGGCTATTTCGGCGGCGTATTCCGTTGCACTGAAGGCTTGCAGACCAAATACGGCAGCTCGCGTGTGTTTGACGCGCCGATCTCCGAAAGCGGCATTATCGGCGTGGCGGTGGGCATGGGAGCCTACGGACTGCGCCCGGTCGCCGAGATCCAGTTCGCCGACTATGTCTACCCCGCCACCGACCAGATCATCTCCGAAGCCGCGCGTCTGCGTTATCGCTCGGCCGGCCAGTTCACCGCACCGTTGACCATGCGCATGCCGTGTGGCGGTGGTATCTACGGGGGTCAGACCCACAGCCAAAGTATCGAAGCGGTGTTCACCCAAGTCTGCGGGTTGCGCACGGTCATGCCGTCCAACCCGTATGACGCCAAGGGTTTGTTGATCGCCTCCATCGAAAACGATGACCCGGTGATCTTCCTTGAGCCAAAACGCCTGTACAACGGCCCGTTCGATGGCCATCACGACCGCCCGGTAACCCCGTGGTCGAAACACCCGCAAGCGCATGTCCCGGACGGTTATTACACCGTGCCGCTGGACGTGGCTGCCATCGTGCGTCCCGGTTCGGCCGTCACCGTGCTGACCTACGGCACCACTGTGTATGTGTCGCAAGTCGCCGCAGAAGAAACCGGCATCGACGCCGAAGTCATCGACCTGCGCAGCCTATGGCCACTGGACCTGGAAACCATCGTCAAGTCGGTGAAAAAGACCGGCCGTTGTGTGGTGGTGCACGAAGCCACCCGCACCTGCGGCTTTGGCGCCGAGCTGGTAGCGCTGGTTCAGGAGCATTGCTTCCACCATCTGGAAGCGCCGATCGAACGCGTGACCGGTTGGGACACCCCCTACCCGCACGCGCAGGAGTGGGCGTATTTCCCTGGCCCGTCCCGCGTGGGCGCGGCGTTGAAACGGGTCATGGAGGTCTGAATGGGCACGCACGTTATCAAGATGCCGGACATTGGCGAAGGCATCGCAGAAGTTGAATTGTCGGTTTGGCACGTGAAGGTCGGCGACATGGTCGTCGAAGACCAGGTGCTGGCGGATGTAATGACTGACAAGGCGATGGTGGATATCCCATCGCCGGTGCATGGCAAGGTGATTTCCCTCGGCGGCGAGCCAGGCGAAGTCATGGCCGTGGGCAGTATCTTGATCAGTATTGAAGTGGAAGGTGCCGGCAACGCCAAGGAAGCGCCCGCCGCGAAGGAAGCGCCGAAGGCCGCCCCTGTGGTGGAGGCCAAGCCTGCGCCGGTGGCGGTTGAGAGCAAACCTGCGCCGGTGATCGCGGCCCAGGCGCCTGTTGCACGTGAAGCCGACGAACGTCCGCTGGCCTCCCCGGCTGTGCGCAAACACGCATTGGACGCCGGGATTCAGCTGCGCCTGGTCCAGGGCTCTGGCCCGGCGGGCCGGATTCTGCACGAAGACTTGGAGGCTTACTTGCTCCAGAGTCCGACGCAAAATAAAAACGCAGCCAACCCCTACGCCGAACGCAACGTCGAAGAACAGATCCCGGTGATCGGCATGCGCCGCAAGATCGCCCAGCGCATGCAGGACGCCACCCGGCGCGCCGCGCATTTCAGCTATGTGGAAGAGATCGACGTCACCGCCCTCGACGAGCTGCGTGTGCACCTCAACGAGAAACACGGCGCCACGCGCGGCAAGCTGACGTTGCTGCCATTCATCGTGCGCGCCATGGTTGTGGCCCTGCGTGACTTCCCGCAGATCAATGCGCGATACGACGACGAAGCCCAGGTCATCACCCGCCTCGGCGCGGTGCATGTGGGCGTCGCCACCCAGAGCGACGTCGGCTTGATGGTGCCGGTGGTACGTCACGCCGAAGCCCGCAGCCTGTGGGGCAATGCCGAGGAAATCGCACGCCTGGCCACCGCCGCGCGCAATGGCAAGGCCAGCCGCGATGAGCTGTCAGGTTCCACCATCACGTTGACCAGCCTGGGTGCACTCGGCGGCATTGTCAGCACGCCGGTCTTGAACCTGCCAGAAGTGGCCATCGTTGGCGTCAATCGCATCGTCGAACGGCCCATGGTGATCAAGGGCCAGATCGTGGTGCGCAAGATGATGAACCTCTCCAGCTCCTTCGATCACCGCGTGGTCGATGGCATGGACGCGGCGCAATTCATCCAGGCCATTCGTGGCCTGCTCGAACAACCCGCCAGCCTGTTTCTGGAGTAAGGCATGTCTCAGACGTTGAATACCACGCTGCTGATTATCGGCGGCGGCCCTGGCGGTTATGTGGCAGCGATTCGGGCGGGTCAACTGGGTATCCCGACCATTTTGGTAGAAGGCCAGGCGCTCGGCGGCACGTGCCTGAATATCGGCTGCATTCCGTCCAAGGCGTTGATCCATGTGGCCGAGCAGTTCCAGCAAACCGTGCACCATAGCCAGGGCTCACAGTTGGGCATCGAAGTGGATGTGCCGACCCTGGACATCCGCAAAAGCGTGGAATGGAAAGATGGCATCGTCGACCGGTTGACCACGGGCGTCGCTGCGCTGTTGAAGAAACACAAGGTGCAAGTGATCCACGGCTGGGCCAAGGTGGTGGACGGCAAAACCGTCGACGTCGGCGACCAGCGCATTCAGTGCGAACACCTGTTGCTGGCCACCGGTTCGAAAAGCGTCAACTTGCCGATGCTGCCGATTGGCGGGCCGATCATCTCCTCCACCGAAGCCCTGGCACCGACACGCGTGCCCAAGCGGCTGATCGTGGTAGGTGGGGGTTATATCGGGCTGGAGCTGGGCATTGCCTACCGCAAGCTCGGCGCCGAGGTCAGTATGGTCGAGGCCCAGGACCGCATCCTGCCAGCCTATGACGCCGAGCTGACCCAACCCGTGAATGAATCCCTCAAGCAACTGGGGGTGAAGCTGTACCTCAAGCACAGCGTCACCGGTTTTGCGGACAACTGCCTGCAAGTGCGCGATCCGAATGGCGACACGTTGTCGCTGGAAACGGACCAGGTGCTGGTTGCCGTGGGCCGCAACCCCAATACCCAGGGCTGGAACCTCGAAGCGCTGAACCTGGACATGAACGGTGCGGCGATCAAGATCGACAAGCACTGCCAGACCAGCATGCGCAACGTATGGGCCATCGGCGACCTGAGCGGCGAACCGATGCTTGCGCACCGCGCCATGGCTCAGGGCGAAATGGTGGCCGAACTGATCAGCGGTAAATCCCGCGAATTCAACCCGGCCGCGATCCCGGCGGTGTGCTTTACCGACCCGGAACTGGTGGTGGTCGGCAAGACCCCAGACGAGGCCACGGCTGCCGGCCTGGACTGCATCGTGTCGAGCTTCCCGTTCGCCGCCAATGGCCGGGCCATGACCCTGGAGTCGAAAACCGGCTTTGTGCGCGTCGTTGCACGCCGTGACAATCATCTGATCGTCGGCTGGCAAGCGGTTGGCGCTGGCGTCTCGGAACTGTCCACCGCGTTCGGCCTTAGCCTGGAAATGGGCGCACGCCTGGAAGACGTTGCCGGCACCATCCACGCCCACCCGACCCTCGGCGAAGCCGTTCAGGAAGCCGCTTTAAGGGCCCTGGGCCACGCCCTACACCTGTAATTCTGATGCAATTCCCCTGTGGGAGCGGGCTTGCTCGCGAATGCGGTGGATCAGTCACCGGCGTACTGACTGACACTCTGTATTCGCGAGCAAGCCCGCTCCCACATAAAGCAAGAATGAAGTATTGTTGCGCCCATCCAGAAAAAAACCGACAAGCCTGCCTCTGACCAGGCGGTTGACCAGAGATAGAGGGTGTCATGGGTAACGAAAGCATCAATTGGGACAAGCTGGGTTTTGACTACATCAAGACCGACAAGCGGTTTCTCCAGGTCTGGAAAAACGACGAATGGCAAGAAGGCACCCTGACCGACGACAACGTGCTGCACATCAGCGAGGGCTCCACCGCCCTGCACTACGGTCAGCAATGCTTCGAGGGCCTCAAGGCCTACCGCTGCAAGGACGGCTCGATCAACCTGTTCCGCCCGGACCAGAACGCCGCCCGAATGCAGCGCAGCTGCGCCCGTCTGCTGATGCCGCATGTGCCGACCGACGTGTTCATCGACGCCTGCAAACAAGTGGTCAAGGCCAACGAGCGGTTCATCCCGCCGTACGGCAGTGGCGGCGCGCTGTACCTGCGCCCATTCGTGATCGGCACCGGTGACAACATCGGCGTACGTACCGCACCGGAGTTCATCTTCTCGGTGTTCGCGATCCCGGTCGGCGCCTACTTCAAAGGCGGCCTGGTGCCACACAACTTCCAGATCTCCACTTTCGACCGCGCCGCGCCACAAGGCACCGGTGCTGCCAAAGTGGGTGGCAACTACGCCGCCAGCCTGATGCCAGGTTCGGAAGCGAAAAAAGCCGGTTTCGCCGATGCGATCTACCTGGACCCGATGACTCACTCGAAAATCGAAGAAGTCGGCTCGGCCAACTTCTTCGGGATCACCCACGACAACCAGTTCATCACGCCGAAGTCGCCTTCGGTGCTGCCGGGCATCACCCGCCTGTCGCTGATCGAACTGGCCCAGACCCGCCTGGGCCTGAACGTGGTCGAGGGCGAAGTGTTCATCGACAAGCTGGACCAGTTCAAGGAAGCCGGCGCCTGCGGTACGGCTGCGGTCATCACGCCAATCGGCGGCATCCAGTACAACGGCAAGCTGCATGTGTTCCACAGCGAAACCGACGTCGGCCCGATCACCCAGAAGCTCTACAAAGAGCTGACCGGCGTACAGACCGGCGAAGTCGAAGCCCCAGAAGGCTGGATCGTCAAAGTCTAACCAGAACACCCGCAACACCGGCAACACCACAAAACCAATGTGGGAGTGGGCTTGCTCGCTCCCACATTGGATCTCCAGTGTTCTTAAGATTGAGCCGGAATATTCCCCGCAATCTTCTTCCCCATACTTATCCTCGGCTCCACCCCATACCCCAGCGCTTCATAAAACCCCACCACCGCATCATTCCCCCCGGTGATCTGCAGGTTGATCTTCATACAACCCAAGGCAGTCAACGCCTGTTCCGCATGCCTCACCAGCGAGGAACCCAGGCCGTGCCGGCGATAATCTGCGTGCACCGCCACCGAATACAGCCACCCACGATGCCCGTCATACCCGGCAAGCACCGTACCGATCACAACCTTTTTATCCATCGCGACGAAAAAAAGCCCATCGTTGACCGCCAGCTTCTTATCGATCGCGAGCCTCGGCAGGTTATGCGCCGTCTCGTAACCAAAAGCCTCCTGCCACAACGCAACCACCTGCGCGCGATGCTGACGGTCGCGATACGGGCCGATGGGATGCCGGGACAGCAGCGCCTTTTCCATCACCAACGTACGCTCGTTGCCATGGTAAACATCGCGCACGGTGTGAAACCCCAGTTTGGTATAGAACGGCTCGGCGGTCAGCGATGACGGCACACTCAGTACCGTCACCCCGGCCTCACGGGCGCGCAGTTCGACCTCGATCATCAATAGCCGGCCAATGCCCTGCCCTTGCAGCGCCGGATTGACGAACACCGAACGCACGACATTGGCGTCCAGGGCCGCCGTGGCAACGATCACCTGGTCCTTGATCGCCACCAGCACCACCCGGCGCGTGAGCAGCGCCAGCACGGCCTCCGGGGTAAAGTTGGTCGCAACCCGCGCAATCACATCCGCCGGGTAATCCTGTGCATTGCTGCTGTGCAAAGCCGCCAGGATGACCTGGCTGATCCCCTCGGCATCGGCGGGTTGGGCAAGACGTACTGCGGTCGACATGATTCCTCCTGACTGACGGCGCTAGACCTGACACCACAATACCAATGCAGGCGCAAGCCAGCTCCCCCATTTCGATCACACCTCACCTTCACAGCCGATTCGGCTGACGGACTGCACTTTTCAGCTTTCCCGGCTGAGCCACCCCTGCGTTTCAGCCGGGATAATCCGCAGATAACCCACACAATAACCCGACTGCACCTGCCTGCCGTGCCGCCTCACGCGCAGCAGAAAACGTTGGACGTACCCTCGAATAACAAGGAGCCTCACATGACCCGCTACATCGACGTCAACGACCTCTGCTACCTGGTCTCGCAAAAAAGCCTGCCCACCTGCATCACCGAGATGGCCGAGTACATCCGCGCCGACTACCTGCGCTGGCAGGACTTCGAAAAATGCGCGCGCCTGGCCAACCACTCACCGGATGGCGTGATCGAACTGATGCCGGTATCCGACGCGTCGCTGTATGCCTTCAAGTACGTCAATGGCCACCCGAAGAACACCCTGGCCGGCATGCTCACCGTGATGGCTTTTGGCGCGCTGGGCGATGTCGACACAGGCAAACCGGTGCTGCTGGCGGAAATGACCCTGACTACCGCGATTCGCACTGCCGCCACCTCGGCCCTGGTCGCCCGCTACCTGGCTCGCGACAACAGCCGCAGCATGGCGCTGATCGGCAACGGCTCGCAGAGTGAATTCCAGGCCCTGGCCTTCCATGCCATGCTTGGCATCAATGAGATCCGCCTGTTCGATATCGATGCCAAGGCCACCGCCAAACTGGCGGCCAACCTCAAGGCGTTCCCGGCGATCAAGGTGATCCTGGCCAGCAGCGTGGCCGACGCCGTGAAAGGTGCGGACATCGTCACCACCGTCACCGCCGACAAGGCCTATGCCACTATCCTCACCGATGACATGATCGAACCCGGCATGCACCTTAACGCGGTCGGTGGCGACTGCCCCGGCAAGACCGAGCTGGACCGACGTATCGTCGAGCGCGCCCGGGTGATCGTCGAGTACGAACCGCAAAGCCGCATCGAAGGTGAAATCCAGCACATGCCGGACAATTCGCCGGTGACCGAACTCTGGCAAGTGATCAACGGCCAGCAGCCCGGCCGCGAAAACGCGCACCAAGTGACCCTGTTCGATTCGGTGGGTTTTGCCATCGAAGATTACTCGGCCCTGCGCTACGTGTTGGACGTGGCCAAGGCGCTGGACGTGGGCAGCGACCTGGCGCTGGTGCCGGACCTGGCGGATCCGAAAGACCTGTTCGCACGCCTGGCGCAGCAGCCACGCGCGCAGCAGAAAAAGCGCGCCTGAGGCGTGCTGCAAGCCCTCGACCGCATACAGACGTTGACGCAGGAAGGCCGTACCATGTGACGGGTCAGGCAAACGCGAGGCGTTTGCCGCCATTTTTTCTCAACCGTTTGAAGTGAAAACCATGGATACCAAGGCCAACGGACCCCATTCTTCCCCTGCGCTGGACCGCATCGATGAAGCCATCATCGAAGTGCTGCGGCACCAGGGGCGTATCACCTACGAAAAGCTCTCGTCGCTGGTGCACCTCACGCCCCGGCCCTGCCTGGAGCGGGTGCGCAAGCTGGAGCGACGCGGGGTGATCCGTGGGTATGGGGCGATCATTGATGTGCAGATGGTTTCACCAGGCCTTTCGTTGCTGGTGTTGGTGGCCTTGTCCAACCAGAGCGGGCGTTCGGCGCAGAAAGCCTTCGAAGCCTGTGTGAAGGCCTGCCCGCAGGTGTTCGAGTGCCAGCTGATCAGCGGCCCGTTTGACTACAGCCTGCGCATGCGCTGCCGAGACATGGAGCATTACCGGGTACTGACCGAGACCTGGTTGAACAATGACGAGTTGCACATTGATAAATTGGTGGCGCATCCGGAGTTGGCGGTGGTGAAAAACACCGCCACCGAATTGGCCTGAGCGGGCGCCATTCAGGCCGCCAGTTTGCCGCTGGCGATGGCCGCCGACGCGGCCACCATCGCCCTTAGCAGCACCGCACACCCCGCCGCCAAGTCATCCGGTGCGGCGTTTTCGATTTCGTTATGGCTGATGCCGCCTTCACAGGGCACAAAAATCATCCCCGCCGGGCCCAGTTCGGCAACAAAGATCGCGTCATGCCCTGCCCCGCTGACGATGTCCATGTTCGACAACCCCAGCCCATTCGCGGCATCACGCACAGCGTCCACGCAGCCCTTGTCGAAATACAGGGGTGGAAAATCTGCCGTAGGTGCCATCTCGAAACTCAAACCGTGCTTGGCGCAAGTTTCATCGATCACCTTGCGTACTTCGGCAATCATCGAGTCCAGCCGCACCGGCTCCAGGTGACGGAAATCCAGGGTCATGCGCACTTCCCCCGGAATGACGTTGCGCGAACCGGGGTAAGCCTGCAGGCAGCCAACGGTGCCGCACGCATGCGGTTGATGCCCAAGCGCCGCCGCATTGACCGCCGCCACCACCGCCGCCGCGCCCACCAGGGCATCCTTGCGCAGGTGCATCGGCGTCGGTCCCGCGTGCGCTTCAACGCCGCGCAGTTTCAGGTCAAACCACTTCTGCCCAAGGGCGCCCAGCACCACGCCAATGGTCTTTTTCTCGTCTTCAAGAATCGGCCCCTGTTCGATATGCGCCTCGAAATAGGCGCCTACCTTGTGCCCACTGACCGGCCGCGAACCCGCATAGCCAATCGCGTTCAGCGCGTCGCCCACGCTGACGCCGTCCACGTCCACCTTGGCCAGGGTGTCCGCCAGGGTGAATTTCTCGGCAAACACGCCCGAGCCCATCATGCAGGGCGCAAAGCGCGAGCCCTCTTCGTTGGTCCACACCACCACTTCCAACGGCGCCTCGGTTTCCACTTTGAGGTCATTGAGCGTACGCAGCACCTCCACACCCGCCAGCACACCGAAGCAACCGTCGAACTTACCGCCGGTGGGCTGGGTGTCGATATGGCTACCAGTCATCACTGGCGGCAGGTTGGGGTTGCGCCCCGGGCGACGGGCGAAGATGTTGCCGATGCCGTCGACGGTCACCGTGCAACCCGCCTCTTCACACCACTGCACAAACAAGTCGCGGGCCTTGCGATCAAGGTCGGTGAGAGCCAGGCGACACACACCGCCCTTGGGGGTGGCGCCGAGTCTGGCCAAGTCCATCAACGACTGCCACAGGCGGTCGCGGTTGATGTGCTGATGGGTGGATTGCAGAACGTCGAGGGCAGCGTTCATGGGGATCTCCTCAGGCTATATTCTTATGAACTGACTCGGTCAACTGTGGGAGCTGGCTTGCCTGCGATGACGGCGGCACATCCAACATTTTCCGTGGCTGACACACCGTTATCGCAGGCAAGCCAGCTCCCACATTGACCGTGTTTATAAAGGCAATTTGGCGGTGGCCGGGCTGACACCACGCCGGGCATTCAGGCCGTAATACAACACGCCACCCAGCGCCGATCCGGTAAACCAGCCGTAGCTGTAGAACCAGCTGAATGCATCACTGCCCAGCGACAGCAGGGTCATCACCACCGGCACGCCAAACGCGATAAACCCGCTCCAGTTCCACGCCGGGTACACGTCGTCGCGGTACAGACCTGCGAGATCAAGCTGTTGTTTGCGGGTGATGAAGTAGTCCACCACCATGATCCCGGCGATCGGTCCCAGCAGGCTTGAATAACCCAGCAACCAATTGGAGTAGACGGTTTCCAGGCTTACATCGGAAACGATCAGCCCGAGCTTCTTCAGCAGTTCATGCCCCATCAACGCCAACCCGACCAGACCGGTGAGCATCACGGCGGTGGTGCGGTTGATCAGCTTGGGCGCGATGTTCTGAAAGTCATTGGTGGGCGAAACAATATTCGCGGCGGTGTTGGTGGACAACGTCGCGACGATGATCAGCGCCATCGCCACGGCGACCCACACCGGGCTCTGGATATGGCCGATCAGGGTCACCGGGTCGGACACGCTCACACCCACCAGTTTTACCGACGCGGCGGTCATGATCACACCAAGAGAGGCGAACAGGAACATGGTCAGCGGCAGGCCGAAGATCTGCCCGAGAATCTGGTCTTTCTGGCTTTTGGCGTAACGGCTGAAGTCCGGAATATTCAGCGACAATGTCGCCCAGAAACCCACCATCGCCGTGAGGCCGGCCATGAAGTAACCGGTGAGGCTCGCACCTTCGGGGCGCTTGGGTGGAATCGCCATCAACTCGCTGATCGACACATTAGGCATCGCCCACACCAGCAGACCAATCCCCACTGCCACCAGCAGCGGTGCCGACAGGGTTTCCAAGCGTTTGATCGACTCGGCGCCGCGCAGTACCACCCATAGATTCAGCGTCCAGAAAATCATGAACCCGATCACCTCGCCGGTGCCGCCAAGGGACTTCCAGCCCTCGAAAATCGAGCCCAGGAACAGGTGAATCGCCAGCCCGCCAAACATCGTCTGGATACCAAACCAGCCACATGCCACCAGCGCCCGGATCAGGCACGGCACGTTCGAACCAAGAATGCCAAACGACGAACGCAACAACACCGGAAACGGTATGCCGTACTTGGTGCCAGGGAAGGCGTTGAGGGTCAACGGGATCAGCACCACGATATTGGCCAGCAGGATCGCCACCAGCGCTTCACCCACCGACAACCCGAAATACGCGGTGAGCACCCCACCCAGCGTATAGGTGGGCACGCAGATCGACATGCCGACCCACAACGCGGTGATGTGCCACTTGTTCCAAGTGCGTTCGTGCACCTTGGACGGTGCCATGTCGTGGTTGTAGCGAGGGCTGTCGAGGACGTCGGGGCCGGCGTCTAATTCGTACAGGCCGTTGCGTTCAATGACTTGCGATCTGTTCTGTTGCATGGCCGCTCCACGGTTTTTTCGAATTATTTTTGCTCATCCAACGCTGTGCGCTGGATGGCCGGAGTACCTCGTAAACAACATGACATCACGGGTCCGGCCAGCCGCCACTGCACTCAATATCCGTGCCGACACCCCACCTTGAACCCGCACCGCTTATATAACGTGCTGATGTTTATCAGCTTTCCGATTTATCCCTCGGTACATGCCGCACTGCTCAGGCTAAACAATACGAAAGTTGTCAGAACCCTCAGGACTCAATCTGGTGCAACACAATTATTTTTATTTCCCTCCCCCGTCAAGAGGCATGTCTCAAGCGCCTGATTTGCAATAAGAAATGTTGCTCAATTTAGGAACCTGTCAAGTGCGTCAAAATGGTGAGTGAACGCTACATTTTGGTGATTTTTATATTTTATATATATAAATCAATAAGTTAACGCTTGAATAAGCTTATAAAAAATCTTCTTGCCCAATCGAAAAACTCGGGCTAGTTTCTATTCCTGTCACTGATGACAGGAATTAACCCGCCATCGGTAAGCAGCATTACAACACTTAGAACTGGCACAAGCCGGTCAAGCCTGTGAGGAACTCGACATGTCGCTGTTGATCCGTGGCGCCACCGTTATTACCCATGATGAAAGTTACCGCGCCGATGTTTTATGCGCAGGCGGTCTCATTCGGGCCATTGGCACGAATCTGGATATTCCCGCCGGCACTGGAACACTCGACGGCAGCGGCCAATTCTTGATGCCCGGCGGCATCGACCCCCATACCCATATGCAATTGCCCTTCATGGGGACCGTGGCCAGTGAAGACTTTTTCAGTGGCACGGCAGCAGGCCTGGCGGGGGGCACCACGTCGATCATCGACTTTGTGATTCCCAACCCGCAGCAACCCTTGATGGAGGCGTTTCACCTGTGGCGGGGCTGGGCGGAAAAATCCGCGTCCGACTACGGTTTCCACGTGGCGATCACCTGGTGGAGCGAGCAGGTGCGCGAGGAAATGGCCGAACTGGTCAGCCACCACGGCATCAACAGCTTCAAGCACTTCATGGCCTACAAGAACGCGATCATGGCGGCAGATGACACCCTGGTCGCCAGCTTCGAACGCTGCCTGGAACTGGGCGCGGTGCCCACGGTGCATGCTGAGAACGGCGAGTTGGTGTATCACCTGCAACGCAAGCTGATGGCCCAGGGCATCACCGGCCCGGAAGCGCACCCGCTGTCGCGCCCGTCGCAGGTAGAGGGCGAAGCGGCCAGCCGCGCCATTCGCATCGCCGAAACCATCGGCACGCCGTTATACCTGGTGCACGTGTCCACCAAGGAAGCGCTGGATGAAATCACCTACGCCCGCAGCAAAGGCCAACCGGTCTATGGCGAAGTACTCGCCGGCCACTTGCTGCTGGATGACAGCGTCTACCAGCACCCTGACTGGCAGACCGCCGCCGGCTACGTGATGAGCCCACCCTTCCGCCCGCACGGGCATCAGGAAGCGCTGTGGCATGGTTTGCAGTCCGGCAACCTGCACACCACCGCGACCGACCACTGCTGCTTCTGCGCCGAGCAAAAAGCCGCTGGCCGTGACGACTTCAGCAAGATCCCCAATGGCACTGCCGGGATCGAAGACCGCATGGCGCTGCTGTGGGATGAAGGGGTCAACACCGGGCGCCTGTCGATGCAGGAGTTCGTTGCGCTGACCTCCACCAATACCGCGAAGATCTTCAACCTTTATCCGCGCAAAGGCGCGATCCGCGTGGGGGCCGATGCTGATCTGGTGCTGTGGGACCCCGAGGGTACACGGACCATTTCCGCCAAGACTCACCACCAGAAAGTCGACTTCAACATCTTCGAAGGCAAAACCGTGCGCGGCGTGCCGAGCCATACCATCAGCCAGGGCAAGCTGGTCTGGGTCGATGGCGACCTGCGTGCCGAACGCGGTGCCGGGCGGTATGTGGAGCGGCCGGCGTATCCGGCGGTGTTTGAGCAGTTGAGCAAGCGGGCGGCGTATTCCAAGCCAGTCGCTGTGAACCGCTGATATCGCATTCGCGAGCACAGGCACCAAAAAATCAATGCCCATCAGAGGCAGCACCTCAATAACCGTGAGGCCAACACCGTGATCCAGACCCTGACCCACCTCCCCCATCCCGCTGAGGATGGACCCACGCTCGCCAGCCATTTCACCGACCTGGCGCCGCCGCTCAACGCCCGCCAGGCCCAACTGGAAGCCTCGCGCTGCCTGTATTGCTACGACGCACCGTGCGTGAACGCATGCCCCAGCGAAATCGACATTCCGTCGTTCATCCGCAACATCCACACCGAAAACGTACAAGGCGCCGCGCAGAAGATCCTCTCGGCCAATATCCTTGGCGGCAGTTGCGCTCGGGTGTGTCCCACCGAGATCCTCTGCCAGCAGGCTTGCGTGCGTAACAACGCCGAAGAATGCGCCCCGGTGCTGATCGGCTTGCTGCAACGTTATGCAATCGACAATGCACACTTCAGCGAACACCCCTTCCACCGCGCCGCGCCTACCGGCAAGCGCATCGCCGTGGTCGGCGCCGGGCCGGCAGGCTTGGCCTGTGCCCACCGCAGCGCCTTGCACGGCCATGACGTGGTGATTTTCGAAGCACGGGAAAAAGCCGGTGGCCTGAATGAATACGGGATCGCCAAGTACAAACTGGTGGATGACTTCGCGCAGAAGGAACTGGATTTCCTCCTGCAGATTGGCGGCATCGAGATCCGCCACGGCCAGCGCCTGGGCGACAACCTGACCTTGAGCGACCTGCACCCGCAATTCGACTCAGTCTTCCTCGGCCTCGGGTTGGCCGCCAGTAAACAGCTCGGTTTAGCCCACGAGGACGCTCCCGGCCTGCTCGCCGCCACCGACTACATCCGCGAGCTGCGCCAAGCCGACGACCTGACCCAGCTGCCCCTGGCCGACCGCTGCATCGTGCTCGGTGCCGGCAACACCGCCATCGACATGGCCGTGCAAATGGCCCGCCTCGGTGCTCGTGATGTGAACCTCGTTTACCGTCGAGGGTTGGCAGATATGGGCGCCACCCACCACGAACAGGACATCGCCAAAGCCAACCAGGTCCGCCTGCTGACCTGGGCCCAGCCTGAAGAAGTGCTGCTGGATGAGCAGGGCCACGTGCGCGGCATGCGCTTCCAGCGCACGCGCCTGGAAAACGGGCGCCTGCACCCCACCGGCGAAACCTTCGAGCTGGCCGCCGATGCAATCTTCAAGGCCATCGGCCAAGGGTTTGACAGCGAGGCGCTGCACGATCCGCTGGCCCAGCAACTGCAACGTGTCGGTGAAAGAATCTTCGTCGATGAACAGCTGCGCACCAGCATTCCCGGCGTATACGCCGGCGGCGATTGCGTCAGCCTTGGCCAGGACCTCACCGTGCAGGCAGTGCAACACGGCAAGCTGGCCGCTGAAGCCATGCACGCCCAACTCATGCTGAATGTGGAGGCAGCGTAATGGCCGATCTCTCGATTGTGTTCGCCGGTATCAAAGCCCCCAACCCGTTCTGGCTGGCCTCCGCGCCGCCCACCGACAAGGCCTACAACGTGGTCCGTGCGTTTGAAGCCGGCTGGGGCGGCGTGGTGTGGAAAACCCTGGGCGAAGACCCGGCGGCGGTCAACGTGTCGTCACGCTACTCGGCGCACTACGGTGCCAACCGTGAAGTGCTGGGCATCAATAACATCGAGCTGATCACTGACCGCTCGCTGGAGATCAACCTGCGGGAAATCACCCAGGTGAAAAAGGACTGGCCCGACCGCGCGTTGATCGTGTCGCTGATGGTGCCGTGCGTTGAGGAATCCTGGAAAAACATCCTGCCGCGGGTGGAAGCCACCGGTTGCGACGGTATCGAGCTGAACTTCGGCTGCCCCCATGGCATGCCCGAGCGCGGCATGGGTGCGGCGGTCGGCCAAGTGCCGGAGTATGTGGAGCAGGTCACGCGTTGGTGCAAGACGTATTGCTCGCTGCCGGTGATCGTCAAGCTCACGCCGAATATCACCGACATTCGCGTGGCGGCGCGCGCGGCGTATCGCGGTGGTGCGGATGCGGTGTCGCTGATCAATACCATCAATTCCATCACCAGCGTCGACCTGGAACGCATGGTCGCGCTGCCGGTGGTTGGCACACAAAGCACCCACGGCGGTTACTGCGGTTCGGCGGTTAAGCCAATTGCGCTGAACATGGTCGCCGAAATCGCCCGTGACCCGCAGACACAGGGCCTGCCGATCTGTGGCATTGGCGGCATCGGCAACTGGCGCGACGCGGCGGAATTCGTTGCCCTTGGCTGTGGCGCGGTGCAGGTGTGCACGGCGGCGATGCTGCACGGGTTTCGGATTGTGGAAGAGATGAAGGACGGGCTGTCGCGGTGGATGGACAGTCAGGGTTACGCCAGCCTGCAGGAATTTTCCGGACGCGCGGTGGGCAATACGACGGATTGGAAGTACCTGGACATCAACTACCAGGTGATTGCGAAGATCGATCAGCAAGCCTGTATTGGCTGCGGGCGTTGCCATATTGCCTGTGAGGACACGTCGCACCAGGCGATTGCCAGTTTGAAATTGGCGGATGGCACGCATAAGTACGAAGTGATCGATGATGAATGTGTGGGCTGCAATTTGTGCCAGATCACCTGCCCGGTGGCCGACTGCATCGAGATGGTGCCGATCGACTCGGGCAAGCCGTATTTGAACTGGACGCAAGATCCGAGGAATCCCTATCGAGAGGCTGTGTAGCGCTCTAGATCGCTATCGCAGGCAAGCCAGCTCCCACATTCGAGTGCATTCCTTCAGGAACAATGCGCTCAACGGTGGGAGCTGGCTTGCCTGCGATGGGGCCTTCAGCCGCACCGTGACATCAAGGTTCCAACCCAATCCCCCGCAAAATCACCCCTGTCACCGTCTGTATCGCCTTCTCGAATTGCATATCCGACAAAGGCTGGTGATCATTCAGGATCTTCACCTGATGATCAAAGTCGGCATAGTGCTGGGTCGAGGCCCAGATCATGTACAGCAAGCTCGACGGCTCAACCGGCAGGATGCGTTTGTCCTCCACCCACTGGCGAATTTTCGCTTCCTTCATCTTGGCCCAGTCGTACAGGCTTTCATCCAGCGCCTCCCCGAGTGTCGGCGCGCCGTGGATGATTTCGTTGGCCCAGACTTTCGAGCCATACGGCCGGGTGCGCGAGCGCTGCATCTTGGCGCGGATGTAACTGCTGAGTACCACCCGCGGATCATCAAAGGTCTCGAAGCTCAGGGCGTCCTGCTTCCACACTTCCAACAGGTCGAACAGCACCGCGCTGTACAACTCACTTTTGGTGGTGAAGTAGTAGTGCAGGTTTGAGCGCGGCAGTTGCACTTCTTCGGCGATATCGGCCATGGCGGTGCTGCCGTAGCCTTTTTCGGCGAAGATTTTCTCCGCCGCCAGCAGGATTTTTTCGACGTTGACCCGACGAATTCCGATCTTGTGATTGCCCATGAGGGCTCCCTGACAACGAGAGAGCCCAAAGACTACCATTCGCTCTAGATCGGGGCGACAGGCTGAACCGAAACTTCGTACACTGCCTGCTCCTGCCCATTGATTGGTATTGAACAATGTTGATCAAGAAAACCCTGACCACCGTCGCCCTGCTCGCGTCCTTGCTGGGGGCTTCGGCGGCGTTTGCCCATGCTCACCTGAAAAGCGCCACACCCCCCGCCGACAGCACCGTCGCCACGCCCGCTGATCTGCGCCTGACCTTCAGTGAAGGCGTCGAGGCCACCTTCACCAAGGTGTCCCTGAGCAAGGACGGCACCGAAATCGCCATCAAGGGCCTGGAAACCCCGGACGCCGACAAGAAAACCCTGGTAGTGACGCCTGCCGCCCCACTGGCTGCTGGTAACTACAAAGTGGTGTGGAACGCCGTCTCGGTCGATACCCACAAGAGCAATGGCGAATACAGCTTCAAGGTCGGCCAATAACCCATGGCAACCCTGCTGGTGCTGTGCCGCTTTGCGCATTTCATCGTCGTGTTGCTGATGTTCGGGGCCTGTGCATTCAGGCCCTGGCTGCTGGGCGCTGAACCGCAGCCGGTGCTGGATCGGCAACTCGAGCGTATCACCCGCAGCCTCGCTGGGTTGGGCCTGTTCTCCGGCGTCGCCTGGCTGCTGTTGATCACCGCCAGTATGGCGGGCAGCTGGGACGCGGCGTTGCAACCGGCCACCCTCCAACTGGTGCTGGGCAAAACCTTTTTTGGCCAGGTGTGGGCCTGGCATTTGCTGCTGAACCTGTTGCTGGTGATTGTGCTGATCAAACCCTGGCCGCTATTGCGCCTGCCGTTGACCGCATCGCTGCTGGCGACCCTCGCTCCTGTGGGCCATGGCGCCATGCTGGATGGGCTCAGCGGGCAATTGCTGATCCTTAATCAGGTGGGGCATCTGGTCTGCGTGGGCGCGTGGCTTGGGGGGTTGCTGTTGCTGGTGCTGATCCTCAAACAGCCGCAGCCATTCACGCTGGAACCGATCCTCAGGCGTTTCAGCGGCGTGGGTTATGCCCTGGTCGTCGGTTTGCTGGTGACCGGATTGATCAATGTGCGCGTGTTGACCGGGCAGCTGTGGCCGACGCCGCTGTTCAGCGGGTTTGCACTGATTCTGTTGATCAAGGTGATGTTGGTGTTCGGTATGCTGGCCCTGGCGGTGCTGAATCGATTGCGTATTGAACATTGCGAACAGCGGCTGGGCGCTTTGAAAATCAGTGTGATGCTTGAATGGTTACTAGGTGTTTCAGCGGTGGCGGCCGTTTCCTTGCTAGGGACCTTGCCGCCAATGGTCATAGCCGGCTAAATCCACTGCACCTCAAGTGGAACGCTCCCACATTATTTGACCCTGGCCACACGCCATCACCGTGGCGCAGATCATCGTACAACTTCTGCTTGACACATCCCGAAATCCCCGCAAATATCCCGTCTAATGTTGTACGACAACGTATGACAAACAATAAAAACAACAATCGAAGGGAGCTTCACCGTGAGTCAATTCGCCCGCAATTCCTCCGCGCGTATCGGCCTTCTCGGCCTCAGCAGCCTGGCGTTCACCCTGCCCCTCAATGCCCAGGCCGAAGGTTTCATCGACGATGCCAAAGCCACGCTCAACCTGCGCAACGCCTATTTCAACCGCAACTTCACCAACCCGACCAACCCGCAGGGCAAGGCCGAAGAGTGGACGCAGAGCTTCATTCTCGATGCCAAATCCGGCTTTACCCAAGGCACGGTCGGCTTCGGGATTGACGTGCTCGGCCTGTACTCGCAAAAGCTCGATGGCGGCAAAGGCACCGGCGGTACCCAGTTGCTGCCGATCCACGATGACGGCCGCCCCGCCGATAATTTTGGGCGTCTGGGCGTGGCGCTGAAAACCAGGCTGTCGAAGACGGAATTGAAGGTGGGCGAATGGATGCCCGTGCTGCCAATCCTGCGCTCCGATGATGGTCGCTCCCTGCCCCAGACGTTTCGCGGCGGCCAGGTGACCTCCAACGAAATTGCCGGCCTGACCCTCTACGGTGGCCAGTTCCGCGGCAACAGCCCGCGAAACGACGCGAGCATGGAAGACATGTTCATGAACGGCAGAGCCGCGTTTACCTCGGACCGTTTCAACTTCGGCGGTGGCGAGTACACGTTCAACGACAAACGCACCCAGGTCGGCGTGTGGTACGCCGAACTCAGCGATATCTACCAGCAACACTATTTCAACCTGACCCACAGCCAACCCGTGGGCGACTGGACCCTGGGCGCCAACCTTGGCTTTTTCAATGGCAAGGAAGACGGCAGCGCCCTGGCTGGCGACCTCGACAACAAGACCGCCTTCGCCCTGCTCTCGGCCAAATACAACGGCAACACCTTCTATGTGGGCCTGCAGAAACTCACTGGCGACAGCGCGTGGATGCGGATCAACGGCACCAGCGGCGGCGCCCTGGCCAACGACAGTTACAACGCCAGCTACGACAACGCAAAGGAAAAATCCTGGCAGGTGCGCCATGACTTCAACTTCGTGGTGCTCGGCCTTCCGGGGCTGACCCTGATGAACCGCTATATCAGCGGCAGTAACGTGCACACCGGGGTGATCACCGATGGCAAGGAATGGGGTCGGGAATCGGAGCTGGCGTACACGGTGCAGAGCGGCGCGCTGAAGAACCTCAACGTCAAATGGCGCAACTCGACCATGCGTCGGGATTTCAGCAATAACGAATTTGATGAGAACCGGATTTTTGTCAGCTATCCGATTTCACTCCTGTAATTCACACATTTACGTAGCCGCTGGCGCTCGGCAGCGGCTACGCGAGAGTGACTTCGACCAATGGCGCGTTGACAACCTGGGGAATCCCTAACGATACTTCTGAAAAGTCATACGACAACCTACAACAATAATGGACCCCTCATGACCACCACCACATCTACGCCCGTTCCATTCAACCGCCTGCTGCTCACCGGCGCCGCGGGCGGCCTGGGCAAAGTCCTGCGTGAACGCCTGCGCCCTTACGCCCAGGTACTGCGTCTGTCGGACATCGCCAACATGGCCCCGGCTGCCGACGCGTGCGAAGAAGTGCAAACGTGCGACCTCTGCGACAAACAAGCCGTGCACCATTTAGTGGAAGGCGTCGACGCGATCCTGCACTTCGGCGGCGTATCGGTTGAGCGCTCGTTCGAAGAAGTGCTCGGCGCGAATATCTGCGGTACTTTCCATCTCTACGAAGCCGCGCGCCGCCATGGCGTCAAGCGTGTGATTTTCGCCAGCTCCAACCACGTGATCGGCTTCTACAAGCAGGGCGAAAAACTCGACGCCCACTCCCCTCGCCGTCCAGACAGCTACTACGGATTGTCCAAGTCCTACGGCGAAGACATGGCCAGTTTCTACTTCGATCGCTACGGCATCGAGACCGTCAGCATCCGCATCGGCTCCTCGTTCCCGGAACCGCAGAACCGCCGGATGATGCACACCTGGCTGAGCTTCGACGACCTGACCCAACTCCTCGAACGCGCGCTGTACACACCCAACGTCGGCCACACCGTGGTCTACGGCATGTCGGATAACCTCGACACCTGGTGGGACAACCGCTACGCCGCGCACCTGGGCTTCGTCCCCAAAGACAGCTCCGAAGTGTTCCGCGCCCAGGTCGAAACCCAGCCACCGGTCGCCGCCGACGACCCGGCCAAGGTCTACCAGGGTGGCGCATTCTGCGCTGCTGGGCCGTTCGGTGACTGAGCGCACACCACCCCAAGGGAATGAGTTGCCATGACCGCTGAACTGATTGTCGATGCGCGCAATGCCGTGGGCGAATGCCCGGTGTGGGTGCCCGAGGAAAACGCCCTGTACTGGGTGGATATCCCCAACGGCGGCCTGCAACGCTGGAGCGCCGCCACTGGGCATATCGCTGCGTGGACAGCCCCGCAGATGCTCGCCTGCATCGCCCGCACGGATGCGGGCAACTGGGTTGCCGGGATGGCAACCGGCTTCTTCCAGCTCACCCCGCACAACGATGGCAGCCTCGACACCACGCCACTGGCGAGTGTCGAGCACCCACGCGCGGACATGCGTCTGAACGATGGCCGCTGTGATCGCCAGGGTCGTTTCTGGGCCGGCAGCATGGTGCTGAATATGGGTTTGAACGCGGCCGAGGGCGTCCTCTACCGCTACGCGTCAGGCCTGGCGCCCCACGCTCAGCTGGACGGTTTCATCACCCTGAACGGCCTGGCCTTCAGCCCCGACGGCCGCACGATGTACGCCTCGGACTCTCACCCGCTGGTGCAGCAGATCTGGGCGTTCGATTACGACATCGACAGCGGCACCCCATCCAATCGCCGCGTGTTCGTGGATATGCACAACCACCTCGGCCGACCCGACGGCGCGGCGGTGGACGCCGACGGCTGCTACTGGATTTGCGCCAATGACGCCGGGCTCATCCACCGCTTCACCCCCGAGGGTCGCCTCGACCGTTCCCTCACCGTACCGGTGAAAAAACCCACCATGTGCGCCTTTGGCGGCAGCCGCCTGGACACCCTGTTCGTCACCTCGATCCGTGATGACCCGAGTGAGCAGTCGCTGTCCGGCGGCGTGTTTGCCCTCAACCCCGGCATCACCGGTTTGCCGGAGCCTACGTTCACCCTTTAGCTGCATCGCTATGCCTTGAATACAACAATAACAAGACAGGAATGAACCCCATGGACTTCAAACGCACCTTGCTCGCCGCTGCATTCTTTACCCTCAGCAGCGCCGCTAACGCGCTGGAAATCAAATTCGCCGACATCCACCCCGCCGGCTACCCCACCGTCGTTGCAGAAGAGAACATGGGCAAGGCCCTGACCAAAGAAAGCAACGGCGAACTGACCTTCAAGTATTTCCCTGGCGGGGTCCTCGGCTCCGAGAAAGAAGTGGTCGAGCAGGCTCAGGTCGGCGCCATCCAGATGACCCGTGTCAGCCTCGGCATCGTCGGCCCGGTGGTGCCGGACGTGAACGTGTTCAACCTGCCGTTCGTGTTCCGCGACCAGGCGCATATGCGCAAGGTCATCGACGGTGAAATCGGCGATGAAATCCTCGCCAAGATCACCGACTCCGAGTTCGGCCTGGTGGCCCTGGCCTGGATGGACGGCGGCACGCGCAACCTCTACACGAAAAAGCCGGTGCGCAAGATCGAAGACCTCAAGGGCATGAAGATTCGCGTGCAAGGCAACCCGCTGTTCATCGACGCCTTCAATGCCATGGGCGCCAACGGCATTGCCATGGACACCGGCGAAATCTTCAGCGCCCTGCAGACCGGCGTTATCGACGGCGCAGAAAACAACCCGCCCACGATGCTGGAACACAACCACTTCCAGAACGCCAAGTTCTACACCCTCACCGAGCACCTGATCCTGCCTGAACCCATCGTGATGTCGAAAATCACCTGGAACAAACTCACCCCTGCGCAACAGGACATGGTCAAGAAAGCCGCCAAGGCCGCCCAGGCTGACGAGCGCGTGCTGTGGGACGCCAAGTCCGCCAGCAGCGAAGCCAAGCTCAAGGCCGCCGGCGTCGAGTTCATCACCGTCGACAAAAAACCCTTCTATGACGCCACCGCAGCGGTGCGTGCGAAGTACGGCGCGCCTTACGCCGACATCATCACGCGTATCGACGCCGTTCAATAACGCCCCTCCCCTAAGCAAGGCCTGGCGCGGTCCACACTGACGCGCCCGGTTACGGTGAACGCCATGAAGAATTTACTGCTGCGCATCAACGACCGCATCTACATGACCTGCATCTGGGTCGCCGGCCTTTCGGTTCTCGGCGTCGCACTGATTATTCCCTGGGGCATCTTCGCCCGCTATATCCTCGGCACCGGCGCAAGCTGGCCGGAGCCTACCGCCATCCTGCTGATGCTGGTCTTCACCTTTATCGGCGCCGCCGCGAGTTACCGCGCCGGGGCGCATATGTCGGTGGCCATGGTTACTGACCGCTTGCCGGCGCAACAACGCCGCCTCGTCAGCATTTTTTCCCAATTGCTGATGGCGACGGTCTGCCTGTTCATGACGATCTGGGGCACCAAGCTGTGCATGTCCACGTGGAACCAGTTCATGAGCGCCATCCCTACTCTGCGCGTGGGCATTACCTACATGCCGATCCCGATTGGCGGGCTGCTGACGCTGATTTTTGTCGTGGAAAAACTCCTGCTCGGTGACCAGAGCAACCGTCGGGTCGTGCGCTTCGACCTGGTTGAAGAAAGCGAAGGGGCCGCCTGATATGGACGCATTGATTCTGTTGGGCAGTTTTGTCGCCTTGATCCTGATCGGCATGCCGGTGGCCTACGCGCTCGGGCTGTCGGCGCTGATCGGCGCGTGGTGGATCGACATCCCGTTCCAGGCCCTGATGATTCAGGTGGCCGGCGGGGTGAACAAGTTTTCGCTGATGGCGATTCCGTTCTTTGTGCTGGCCGGGGCGATCATGGCCGAGGGCGGCATGTCGCGGCGGCTGGTGGCGTTTGCCGGGGTGCTGGTGGGCTTTGTGCGCGGCGGCCTGTCCTTGGTGAACATCATGGCTTCGACGTTTTTTGGGGCAATTTCCGGCTCGTCGGTGGCGGACACCGCCTCGGTCGGCTCGGTGCTGATCCCGGAAATGGAACGCCGTGGTTACCCCCGCGAATTCGCCACGGCGGTGACCGTCAGCGGTTCGGTGCAGGCCCTGCTGACCCCGCCTAGCCATAACTCGGTGCTCTACTCCCTCGCAGCCGGCGGCACCGTCTCCATCGCCTCGCTGTTCATGGCCGGCGTGGTCCCCGGCCTGTTGATGAGCGCGTGCTTGATGGCGCTGTGCCTGATCTTCGCGAAAAAGCGCAATTACCCGAAGGGCGAAGTCATCCCCTTGAAACAGGCGCTGAAGATCGCCGCCGACGCGCTGTGGGGCCTGATGGCAATGGTGATCATCCTCGGCGGCATCCTCTCGGGGGTTTTCACCGCCACCGAATCCGCCGCGATAGCCGTGCTGTGGGCGTTCTTCGTGACCATGTTCATTTACCGCGACTACAAATGGAACGAGCTGCCCAAGCTGATGCACCGCACGGTGCGCACCATTTCCATCGTGATGATCCTGATCGCCTTCGCCGCCAGCTTCGGCTACATCATGACCCTGATGCAGATCCCGGCGAAGATCACCACGATGTTCCTGACCCTGTCGGACAACCGCTACGTCATCCTGATGTGCATCAACGCCATGTTGCTGTTGCTCGGCACAGTGATGGACATGGCGCCGCTGATCTTGATCCTTACGCCGATTCTGCTGCCGGTGGTGCTGGGTATTGGCGTCGACCCGGTGCACTTCGGCATGATCATGCTGGTGAACCTCGGCATTGGTTTGATCACCCCGCCCGTGGGCGCGGTCCTGTTCGTGGGCGCGGCGGTGGGCAAGACCACCATTGAGAAGACCGCTAAGGCGCTGCTGCCGTTTTATGCCGTGCTGTTCCTGATCCTGATCGCCGTGACCTACATCCCGGCGCTGTCGCTGTGGCTGCCAAGCGTGGTGCTGTAAACCTCTATCAAAAACACAACAGATTCAAATGTGGGAGCGGGCTTGCCTGCTCCCACACTGAACCTCTGCGTTGGGCCTATTTCATACGGCGAGACACCATGTCGTCACACCTCATCGAACTCAGCGATCAACTCACCCACCTCACCCTCGCGCCGGCCACAGGCGCCAGCATCGTCAATTGGACGGTACGAGCAACCGGGCAGCCTTTGCTGCGCCATAGTGACCAACAAGCGCTGAACACCGGTTTGCCGGGCAAACTGGGCTGCTATCCCTTGGCCCCCTGGTCCAACCGAGTTTCCCGAGGCGGTTTCGACAACCCCGACGGCTGGCTGGCCCTGGCGCCCAATAGCCTCACGGACCCCTTGCCGATTCATGGTTCCGCCTGGCAGCAGGCGTGGCAGGTGGTGAGCCAGTCAGCGAGTGAAGTGGTACTGGCCGTGGAGTGCGACACGCCGTTCGCCTATCGCGCCGAGCAGCGCTTTCGATTGAGCAAGGGTGAGCTGAGTATTACGCTGAGCGTGACCCATCTGGCAGAAACACCCGCGTGGCATGGCCTGGGATTGCATCCCTACTTGCCACGTCGGCCGGGCACACGCTTACAGGCCGAGGCGTCACAGGTGTGGATGAGTGATGCGTCCAAGTTGCCTACGCTCTTGGCGCCCGTGCCGGATGCCTGGGACTTCCGGGAACTGAAAAACCTACCCGAAGGCCTGGTGGACAACGGCTTTTGCCAGTGGGATGGGCATTGCCTGATCGAGCAACCAGAGCTGGGCTATACGCTGGAATGCCAGGCCAGCGGCGCCGATTACTTCCTGCTGTACTGCCCGCCGGGGCTGGGGTTCTTTTGCATCGAGCCGGTGAGCCATCCGGTGAACGCCCATCATCTGCCGGGCAGGCCTGGGCTGAGACTGCTGGAACAGAGCCAGTCGATCCACCTCAATCTCAGTATGAAATACGGCCCAAATGTGGGAGGGGACTTGCTTGCGAATGCGCTGGATCAGTAACAAACACGTCGCCTGACACCCTGCTTCGCGAGCAAGCCCGCTCCTACATTCGGATCTCATGCGTACTGAAGACCACATTCCAAATGTCAGATCCAACCAAGCCAACTCCAGTAAGTCGCCGCAAACACCAGCATCAACAGATAGCCAATCAGCGTCACCAGGATCCCCACCTTGGCAAACTGCCGCGCCGTAAACGTCCCAGTCCCCATGCACACCATGTTCTGCGGCGCATTGATCGGCAGGATAAACCCATAGCTCATCACAAACCCCAACAGCATGGTCATGCCCAACCGGCTGAAATCCCCCGGCAAGGTCTGCAGCACCGCGATCAGGATCGGCAGCAACGCCGAGGTCAATGCCGTGGCGCTGGCGAACCCCAGGTGAATCAGGATCAGGAATGCGCCAAGAATCGCAAACATCCCCAACGGCCCAACTTGATCCAACCCCGTGTGGGCCACAACAGCAGAACCCAGCCATTGCCCGGCCTGGGTGGTCAGCAGCGCAGTGCCGAGGCTGATGCCAACCCCGAACACAATCACCGTGCCCCACGGAATGCGTGACTGCACATCCTTCCAGGTCATCACACCGATGCCCGGCAATAGCAGGAACACCAGCCCGGCGTAGGTCGTGGAGGCGGTGTCGAAACTGTGCAGGCGCCCTTCCGTGGCCCAGGCCAGCAGCAGCAATACCGAAACGCTCAACAGGCGCTTCTGCGGCCCGGTCATGGGCCCGATCTCCACCAGCGACTGCGCCACCGCCTCTTTACCGCCCGGGATGCTGTCGGTTTCCGGCGGCAGCAATTTGAGCACCAGGAACAGCAACACCGCCGACATGATCAACGCCCACGGCGCGCCGGCGATCAGCCAGTCGATCCATGACACGCGCTGACCCAGCATCTTGTCCATGAAGCCGACGGTCAGCAGGTTCTGCGCGGCGGCGGTCTGGATGCCGACGTTCCAGATGCTAGTGCCCTGGGCGACGACGATCATGATGCCAGCGGCGATATTCGAGCGTTTGTCGACACCAAAGGCCGCGATCACGCCCATCATGATCGGCACTACGCAGGCACTGCGCGCCGTGGCACTGGGCACCACGAGGCTGAGCAGGATGGTCACCGCAATCGCCCCCAGCAGGATGCGCCGGGTGCTGGTGCCGACCCGACTCAAGGTCACCAGGGCGATACGCCGATCCAGGCCGGTGTGGGTCATGGCGGCGGCGATAAACAGCGCGCCGGCCACCAGCGCCAACGCCGGGTTGGAGAACCCGGTAAGGGCCATGCTGATCGCCGGGCTGGTGCCGATCAAGTGCGTCGGGTCTTGCAGCGACGGCGCGGTCCCCAGCAAAAACGCTATCAGCGAAGTGATCATGATCGCGCTGGCTTCATAGGACACCGCTTCGGTGATCCACACCACCACGGCAAACGCAAGGATCGCCAGCATGCGGTGCCCGGCCACGGGCAAGTCGGCGGGCAGCGGCAACAGCAGCACGCCGGTCATTACCAACACCGCGACAACCAGGCCCAGGGGTAATTTAAAGGATGCCGCGCTCATCGGGTGCTCCAAGGCTCTAAATCAAGGCTTGAGCATGGGGCAAAACCACCTGCGGCGTGTTGACCTAGGCCAATAGCTGACTCAACACCGCGCGTAACTTGCCGGGCTTGACCGGTTTGTTCAACAGCGGTGCTTCGAGGCGACGCAAGGCACGTCGGCATTGGTCAGTGCGGTCAGCCGTGATGATCACCGCAGGAATGTTCTGCTCGAAATGCTCGCGCAGGTGCTTGACCACCGCACAGCCCACCACCCCATGGTCCAAGTGATAGTCCGCCAGGATCAGCTCCGGCGCCCTGCCCTGCAAAGCCAGCAACGCACCCGCCTGGTCGGTGGCGGTGACCACTTCGCAGCCCCACTGCCCGAGCAGCGCGCGCATGCTTTCGAGGATGCTCACTTCGTTATCGATCACCAGCAAACGCCGCCCAGGCAGCGGGTTGCCCGTGCTCGGTTGCACCGGCAACTGGCTGATCGGCAGGGGCATTTCGTCACTCAACGGCACCTCGATGCTGAACATCGAACCCCGCCCCGGCCAGGAACGCACGGCAATCGGATACCCCAGAATCTCGGCGATACGCTCGACAATCGCCAACCCCAGCCCTACGCCCTTGCGGTCCGAGGCGCGGCCGACGTCGAGCTGGTTGAACTCGAGGAAGATCGTCTGCAGCCGGTCGGCCGCAATCCCGCGACCGGTATCCCACACTTCCAGGCGCAGGCGACCCCCTCGGCGTCGAGCACCGAGCAGGATGCAACCTTCGTCGGTATAACGACAGGCATTGCTGAGGAAATTACGCAGAATCCGCGTCAGCAACCGCAGGTCGGTATTGATCGCATAACAGCCGGTGCGCACCCGCAGGTTCAACCCGGCCGCCAGGGCCACCGATTGGAACTCCGAGACCAGCGGCGCGAACAGCTCATCCAGCCGATACAACGCCACGTCCGGCTTGACGGCCGCCTGGTCCAGCCGCGAGATATCGAGCAAATCGGTGAGCAAATCCTCGGCGCCTTCCAGTGCTTGGTGCGTGCGCTCCACCAGCACCTGCTCGACGCTGGGCAACTGTCGCTCGCGCAAGGTGGCGATCAGCAATCGCGCGGCATTCAAAGGCTGCAGCAAGTCATGGCTGGCGGCGGCGAGGTATTTGTCCTTGCTGCGGTTGGCGGCCTGGGCGGCGTCACGGGCATCGCGCAGGTCCTGTTCGATCTGTTCGCGCTGGGCGATCTGCTGTTGCAGGTTGAGGTTGGCTTCGAGCAGTTCATCGGTGCGCGCGGCGACGCGCTGTTCCAGCTCATCGTTGAGGCGGATATAGCGGTTGCGCTCGGCCTCAAGCTCGTCCAGTCGCGCGGCGAGTTCCGGGTAATGGCTCTTGCGCGCGGAGTGATTGCCCAGCCCCAGCAACCCGGCGAGGGCGAGTTGCTGGTCCTCAGAGCGCTTCGCCATAGACAACCTCGACGTCGCGCTGGCTCGACTCCCTGGGATTTGTGAGGATGCACGGGTCATGCATCGCATGCTGGGACAGGAAGGGAATATCCGCCACGCGCACGCCATGCAGGCCGAGGGTTTCATGGAAGCCAATCGCATGCTTCAGTGCGATCAGATGCTCCACCAGCCGCCCGCAGATCTGCCGATGATTGAGGCCGCGGCAGTCGATGCCGAACGTCTCGGCAATCACCTGGAAACGCTCCGGCGCCGAGTTGTAGTTGAACGCCACCACATGCTCCACCAGTACCGCGTTGCACAACCCATGGGGCAAGTCGAGGAAGCCGCCAAGGCTGTGGGACATAGCATGCACCGCGCCAAGGATCGCATTGGAAAACGCCAGCCCGGCCTGCATGCTGCCGAGCATGATTTTCTCGCGCAGGGCAATGTCGCCGGGATTGGCGATCATCTGCACCAGATTGCCGTTGATCAGGCGCATCGCCTCCAGCGCATGCGGGTCGGTCAGCGGACCATGGCCGGTGGAGACGAATGCTTCGATGGCATGCACCAGTGCGTCAATACCGGTACAGGCGGACAGGAACGGGTCCATGCTGGCGGTGGTTTCCGGGTCGATCAGCGACACGTCCGGGACCACCGCCTTGCTGACGATGGAGAACTTCATGCGCTCCTGCTGGTTGGAGATGATTACGAACTGCGAGACATCCGCCGAGGTGCCGGCGGTGGTTGGGATGAGGATCAGCGGCGGGCTGGGCACACGAATGGTATCCACGCCCTCGAACTCAAGGATGCTGCGCCCGTGGGCCACCACAATGCCGATGGCCTTGGCGCAATCCATCGGGCTACCGCCGCCAATGGCCACGATCACATCACAGTGGTTTTCACGGTACACCTCGGCGCCGAGCATCACTTCTTCGACGCGGGGGTTGGGCGACACGGCGGTGTACAGGCAGTAGTCGACACCAATGGCTTGCAGGCTGGCTTCCACATCAGCCACCCAACCAGCGGCGAGCACCCCGGGGTCGCTGACCACCAGCACCTTGCGCGCGCCAAAGGTCTTGGCATAGTTGCCGACGTTGTGCCGGCAGCCGGCACCAAAGATGATTTCAGGCGAGACGAATTTGCGCAGAAGGCTCAGATTTGGGCTCATTGGAAAGCCTGTTTTTATTATTTTGGAAGAATGCGCTCCACACTAACCCATCCGGCTGCGATTGCAATCAGACCAAAGGGGCATGCTTGCGGCCAGCACCGGCCAGCGCTGGGCTGGCCGGGTGGAGGTCAACGGCTGGCGAAGTACATTGTCACTTCGAAGCCGATACGCAGGTCAGTAAAGGCAGGTTTGGTCCACATGGGGGGTCGTCCTCTTGTTGTACCGGGATGTTCCGGTGATTTCATTAATGCACGCAGATCAACGGGGGCGAATGCTACTTTCGAAGTAGCAGCCGCACTGCATTAGTCTCAGGTGTACATCAATCAAACGGTGGGAGCGCGTTGAATCAGAAGAAGCCCAGTGGATTGATGTCGTAGCTCACCAGCAAATTCTTGGTCTGCTGGTAATGATCCAACATCATCTTGTGGTTCTCACGCCCCACGCCCGACTTCTTGTACCCACCAAACGCCGCATGCGCCGGGTACAGGTGATAACAGTTGGTCCACACACGACCGGCTTTGATCGCTCGGCCCATGCGGTACGCGCGGTTGATGTCGCGGGTCCACAAACCGGCGCCCAGGCCGAACTCGCTGTCATTGGCTATCGCCAACGCTTCGGCCTCGTCCTTGAAGGTAGTCACACCGACTACCGGCCCGAAGATTTCTTCTTGGAACACGCGCATCTTGTTGTGCCCCTTGAGCAACGTCGGCTGGATGTAATAGCCACTGGACAGGTCGCCTTCCAAACGTTCGGCCGCGCCGCCAGCCAGCAGTACCGCACCCTCTTCCTGAGCGATCTTCAGGTAGGAGAGGATCTTGTCGTATTGCTGCTCGGACGCCTGGGCGCCGACCATGGTTTCGGTGTCCAGCGGGTTGCCGCGCTTGATCTTGACGATCTTCTTCATCACCTCGGCCATGAATGCATCGTAGATCGACTCCTGCACCAGCGCCCGCGATGGGCAGGTGCACACTTCGCCCTGGTTGAAGAACGCCAGCACCAGGCCTTCAGCGGCTTTTTCGATAAATTGCGGCTCGGCCTGCATGATGTCTTCAAAGAAGATATTCGGCGACTTGCCGCCCAGCTCCACGGTGGACGGAATAATGTTCTCGGCCGCCGCGTGCATGATGTGCGCGCCCACCGGGGTGGAGCCGGTGAAGGCGATCTTGGCGATGCGCTTGCTGGTGGCCAACGCCTCCCCCGCTTCGCGGCCAAAGCCTTGCACGATGTTGAGCACGCCCGGCGGCAGCAGGTCATTGATCAGCTCGGCAAATACCATGATCGACAGCGGCGTCTGCTCAGCCGGCTTAAGCACGATGCAGTTACCGGCGGCCAACGCCGGCGCAAGTTTCCACGCAGCCATCAGCAGTGGGAAGTTCCACGGGATAATCTGCCCGACCACACCCAGCGGCTCGTGGAAGTGATAGGCGGTGGTCAGTTCGTTGATCTCGGCGGCACCGCCTTCCTGGGCGCGGATGCAACCGGCGAAGTAGCGGAAATGGTCAGCAGCCAGCGGCACGTCGGCGTTGAGGGTTTCGCGCACGGCCTTGCCGTTGTCCCAGGTCTCGGCCACGGCCAGCACTTCGAGATGCTGCTCGATGCGGTCGGCAATGTTCAGCAACACCCGCGAGCGGTCCTGGGCCGACGTCTTGCCCCAGGCATCAGCGGCGGCGTGGGCGGCGTCGAGGGCCTTGTCGATATCGGCGGCGCTGGAGCGCGGGAATTCGGCGATGACGTCGCCGGTGACCGGCGACGTGTTGGTGAAGTACTCGCCGTTGATCGGCGCGACAAACTCACCACCGATGTAATTGCCGTAGCGCGGCTTGAAGCTGACGATGGCGCCGGGCGTGCCAGGTTGTGCGTAGATCATGGTGAGGCCTCTGTCTGTTGTGGGTGTTGTCAGGGGTGCAGGCGTTGCATCTGCTCGCGTTCGTACTGCGGGTACAGGTGGGTCACGCTGCGGATCAGTTCGTAGCGGCTGAGGTTGATCGCCGCGAAACGTTCGGGGATCGGGCTGCGGATCAGCTCAGGCATATCGCGACCTTGGGCGGCGCCGTCGCGCAGGAGCTGGTCGAGCCAGGTGAGGTAGTCGCGCATCTGTTCGAAGGGTTTTGCATCCGCCGCGATCGGGCCGTGGCCGGGCACGATCAGCGTCCAGGGCAAGCCTTGCAGGGTGGCGATATCGGCCAGCCACAGTGCAAGGCCCGGTGAATTGGGCGTGGTGAGCGCGCGCTGGTAGAACACCAGGTCACCGGCAAACAGCACGCCGGTCTTGCGGTCGAATATCGCCAGGTCGGCACCGGTATGGCCGCGCAGGTGCAGAAGTTGCAGGTCGTGGCTGCCGAAGGTTTTTACGCCCGCTTGCAACACTTCACCCGGCAACACCACTTCAGTGCCGCGCATCCAGTCGCCGACCCTGCGGTACAGGTTCTCGGCCATGCTGTCGCCCTGCTCGTGCAGTAACTCGGCGGTGCCGGCCAGGGCGCCGATGGTCACCTCCTTGAACGCTTGGTTGCCGAGCGCATGGTCGGGGTGGTGGTGAGTCAGCAACACCTGGATCACCGGCTTATCAGTGACGCTGGCGATGGCCTGTCGCAGGGCTTCGCCGTAGCGCTTGGACGGCCCGGTGTCGATCAACACCACGCCGGGTTCGGTGACGATGAACCCGATATTGACGATGTTGCCGCCGTTGTCCTTGGCGAAGTTATCGGTGCTGCCTTCCAGCAGCCAGGTGTCATCGGCGATCAGGCGGGGTTTCAGGCCGTAATCCAGCTCGGCCAGCACCGGCTGGCTGAGCATGATCAGCCAGAGCAGAATCCAGCGCCGGGTCATGGGATGAGCGCCTCGAATTGACTGCCGCTGGTGTCGCGCAAAGTCAAACGCGTGGGCTCGGCGCCTTCGATATCGAAGGCCAGGTTGGGGTTTTCGCTGACGGCGGGGAACAATTCCAGGCGTGCCAACAGCTCACCGTTGGCACCGTGAAGTTCGGCATTGTTAACGAAAAACTCGGGAATACCACTGACCATGCCGTTATCCATCGGATGGGCAACTTGCAGCTTCACCCGGCTGAATTCGGCGCGCGGGTAGCGCCCGCCGAGCACTTCGCCGAGGTGGTCTTCCCAGCCCGCTTGCGCGCGCACCACGCTGGGCGCCGTGCAACCGCCGCCGGCGGCATCGATCAGTGTCGAACCGACATGCCACATCCCGTCCCGGGTCAACACCGCCGCGCGCAACGGCGTGGCCTGTTCGATGCGAATCCGGATCGACAGCCACGCCAGCACGCGCTCTACCGGCTGGAAGTCGACAATCTGTGGCAGCGGGTTGAGTTCGGCCCAGGCAAGGATCTTCACCACCTCGCCCTTGAACGCACGGGCATCAATCTCCAGCGGCACCTGGCGCGCGTCCTCGGCGAACGGCGGCGCCAAGAGCTTCACGCGCTCGTCGAATACGAACGGCGCATTGTCGAGGAAACGTTGGTGGTAGTAGGCCCACATCACCGAGGGCACCGGGTCGACGGGCGCGCCCCAGGCCAGCACCGGCAAACAGCAGACCCACCACCCGCGCAGGCGCATGGCTTACTCCTCGACGTGCACGCTGTCGAGGTAAGTGCGCACCGCCCACAGGGCTTCCTGGCTCAGGTAGTCAGCCATCTTCGGCATGTACACCCGGCCATCGCGCACGGCGCCGTGGCGGACCCGCTCGACAAACCACTCATCCCCGGGGTCGCCGGCATCCAGCATGCGCAGGTCGGGGGCGATCCCGCCGGACTTGGCTTCCAGGCCATGGCACGCCGCGCAGTTCTGGTTGTACGCCGAGGCACCGATTTCGACGGCCTTGTCATGCTCTGGGGAGGTGCGATACGGGTTGGTCGCGGCCCAGCCATCGGCGTCCAGCGGCACGCCGGCATCCTTGATCGGGGTGAGGCCTTTGGTTTCCACGGCAGTTGGGGTCACGTTGCCGTGGGCCCAGGCGGAACCGGCACCTATCGCAGCGGTAAGGAGGCAGGCGGTCAACAAGGCGTTGCGTTTTGTTTTCATTATTTTGTCCCCTAAGGAGTGCACGCAAAACCTCTTGGCAGAGGCTATGGCAACCATCTTAGGAAGCGCCCGGCGGCACCCGTATGCTGCTTTGGTGGGCGGGTTCTCATCCGTTGGTAGCAGGCCTTGTGGGGCACTGCTAAATCAGAGGCGGTTCGGGAAATTGTCCCGGCAACACCGGGACTTTTTCCGTATTCGCCAACCCGTCCAGGCAGCAACCTGTGCAGGCCAAAACCTCCACTGGGAACTGCAACCATGACAATAAGATCGCTACCCGCCCGCTCACCCCTAAGCCTTGCCGTGCAAGCCTTTCTGCTGGTGGGCAGCCTGTCCCTCAGTGCTGCAAGCTCTGCTGCCGCCGAACCTGCGAAGCCCACCCACAACGTCACCTGGGAAGACATCGCCAACGACCACCTGACGACCAAGGACGTGCTGCAATACGGCATGGGCACCAACGCCCAACGCTGGAGCCCCCTGGCCCAGGTCAACGACAAGAACGTGTTCAAGCTCACCCCGGCCTGGTCCTACTCGTTCGGCGACGAGAAGCAACGCGGCCAGGAATCCCAGGCCATCGTCAATGACGGCGTGGTCTACGTCACCGGCTCGTATTCCCGTGTGTTCGCCCTTGATGCAAAGACCGGCAAGCGCCTGTGGACCTACAACCACCGCCTGCCCGACAACATTCGCCCGTGCTGTGACGTGGTCAACCGTGGCGCGGCGATCTTTGGCGACAAGATCTACTTCGGCACCCTCGACGCGCGCCTGATCGCCCTCGACAAAAACACCGGCAAAGTGGTGTGGAACAAAAAATTCGGTGACCACGCCGCCGGCTACACCATGACCGGCGCCCCGGTGCTGGTCAAAGACAAGGTCAGCGGCAAGGTGCTGCTGATCCACGGCAGCTCCGGCGATGAATTCGGCGTGGTCGGCCAGCTGTTTGCGCGCGATCCGGACACCGGCGAAGAGGTCTGGATGCGTCCGTTCGTGGAAGGCCATATGGGCCGCCTGAACGGCAAGGACAGCACCCCGACCGGCGACGTCAAGGCGCCTTCGTGGCCAGATGACCCGACCACCGAAACCGGCAAAGTCGAGGCCTGGAGCCACGGCGGCGGCGCGCCTTGGCAGAGCGCGAGCTTCGATGCCGAGACCAACACCATCATCGTCGGTGCCGGCAACCCTGGCCCATGGAACACCTGGGCGCGCACGTCCAAAGACGGCAACCCCCACGACTTCGACAGCCTCTACACCTCGGGCCAGGTCGGCGTCGACCCAAGCACCGGCGAAGTGAAGTGGTTCTACCAGCACACGCCGAACGATGCCTGGGACTTCTCCGGCAACAACGAACTGGTGCTGTTCGACTACAAGGACAAGGACGGCAAGGTCATCAAGGCCACCGGCCACGCTGACCGCAACGGTTTCTTCTATGTGGTGGACCGCAACAACGGCAAGCTGCAGAACGCCTTCCCGTTCGTCGACAACATCACCTGGGCCAGCCACATCGACCTGAAGACCGGCCGCCCCGTGGAGAACGAAGGCCAGCGTCCGGCCAAGCCATTGCCCGGTGAAACCAAAGGCAAGCCAGTGGAAGTCTCGCCGCCGTTCCTCGGTGGCAAAAACTGGAATCCCATGGCCTACAGCCAGGACACCGGCCTGTTCTACATCCCGGGCAATCAGTGGAAAGAGGAATACTGGACCGAAGAGGTCAACTACAAGAAAGGCTCGGCTTACCTTGGGATGGGCTTTCGCATCAAGCGTATGTATGACGACCACGTTGGCACTCTGCGTGCGATGAACCCGACCACCGGCAAGGTGGTGTGGGAACACAAGGAAGCCATGCCGCTGTGGGCCGGCGTGCTGGCGACCAAGGGCAACCTGGTGTTCACCGGGACCGGCGACGGTTTCTTCAAGGCTTTCGACGCGAGAACCGGCAAGGAACTGTGGAAGTTTCAGACCGGCAGCGGCATCGTCTCGCCGCCGATCACCTGGGAACAGGATGGCGAGCAGTACGTCGGCGTGACAGTCGGCTATGGCGGCGCGGTGCCGCTGTGGGGCGGCGACATGGCCGAGCTGACCAAGCCGGTGGCACAGGGTGGGTCATTCTGGGTGTTCAAGATCCCGAGTTGGGATAACAAAACCGCGCAAAAATAAGCTTGTAAATGCGGGACCGCCTTGCAGTGAGCGGGCTTGCCCCGCGCTGGGCTGCGAAGCGGCCCCAAACCCCGGCGTCTCGGTCTCTCTGAAACACGGCGCCGTCCCTGTTGGGGCGGCTTCGCCGCCCAGCGCGGGGCAAGCCCGCTCACTAAAAGGTCTCGTGATGAACTACCTGCCTTTATTACTGCTGCTGTCACTTCCCTTGGCTCACGCCGCCGACGACGGCGACGACGCCCCCCTGATCATCAACGGCTGCACCATCGCCGAACACAGCCAGTGCCCCGGCGCCAACCTCAAGGGCGCCAACCTGCGCAACCAGAACCTGAGCAAAATGAACCTGGCCGGTGCCGACTTGCGCGATGCGGATTTGCGCCACGCCAACCTGGACCTCGCCAACCTGGAGAAAGCCCAACTGCAAGGCGCCAACCTGACCCGCGCCAGCCTGCAGCAAGCCAATCTGCGCCTGGCCGACTTTACCGGTGCCACGTTGATGGCGGTGCAAGGCTGGGGGATGTTTGCCCAAGGCGCGCAATTCGAAAACGCCAACCTCAGCGCGGCCTACCTGCAATTTGCACGGTTGTCAGGGGCGAAGATGCACAAGGCCAACCTGCGTGCGGCTGACTTGGAAATGACGTGGTTGAGCAAGGCCGACCTGCAAGGGGCGGACCTCAGTGATGCCAATCTGCAAGAAGCCAAGTTTGGTGAAAGCAACCTGGAGAAAGCCACGCTCACGGGGAGTCGTCAGCATTATGCGAACTTTCAGGATGCGAATATGGAAGGTTGCAAAGATTGCCCCACTACGTGGGATCGCTGAGACAACGCAATCCAAATGTGTGGGCTTGCTCGCGAATGCGGTGGATCAGTTGACTGACACACTGCATTCGCGAGCAAGCCCGCTCCCACAGGGGATTTGCGTCGCCACTGTCATCCCGCCACCCGCACCACCCCCATATCAATCCCCAAATGCACCAACTCGGCATGGGAACTCACCTGCAACTTGCTCTTGAGCAAGGTCAGGTAATTGGACACGGTCTTGCTGCTGATACTCAGCTGGGCCGCAATCGAGCGGGCCGGGGTGCCTCTGGCGAGCATCAGGAAAATTTCCAGTTCGCGCTGCGTCATGCTCTGCAAACGGCGGTCTGTGGGGTGATAGGCCAGCTGGGTCGCCAGGTCCTGTTCGATATAGGTGTGACCGTCGAGGATGCGCTCCACCGCGTCCAGCATCACCGCAGGCGACGCGCTTTTGGTCAGGTAGCCCGATGCACCCGCCTCCAGAGCCTGGCGCACCAGGGGCAACTCGGCGTGCTGGCTGAAAAACAGCACGCGCAACTGCGGCAAGCGCTGGCGCAGGCGGCGGGTGGTTTCCAGGCCGCTGATACCCGGCAGGCCGAAGCCGATGATCACAAGGTTGGGCACCGCCTCATGCACGCGCGCCAGGGCTTCTTCGCCACTGGCCGCTTCACGCACCACCACACCCGGCAGGCCGCTGCGCAACAGCCCGGCATAGCCCAGGCGGACCACGGCGTGATCATCGACCAACAGGATATTCATAATGCCTCCAATGGCAGCGGCTCTCGTCCCATGCTAGAACCCCGCGCCGCGCCGCGACCTACTACTTTGGTACTGGTTTTGCTGTCTATCGTCGCATTCCCAAGGCAGCGGGACTGGCGTGTAATAGGTGCATAACGATAACGACTGGACCCGCCATGCTGCCCGTTCGACTGCCCCTAGCGGCCCTGTTGTGCCTGTTCATCACGCATGTACACGCCGACCCACCCCTGTTTTCCGCCGACGGCTACCGCATCAGCGTGTACCGCAGCCCTACGCCCGATCAACTGCCAGGGGCGACCATCGTCGACACCCCGGCCCTGCGAGCCCTGCTCAACCAGACGCCCGCGCCGGTCCTGATCGACGTGTACCGGCGCCAGTGGCTGCAAGGCCGTTTCATCGAAGACCAGCCTCACGCCAATCTGCCAGGAAGCCACTGGCTGGCCAACACCGGCGACGGTGACCTCTCACCTGAATGGCAAGGCTATCTCGTGCGACATCTGTACACGTTCACCGGCGGCAACCTGGCACGCCCGCTGGTGTTCTACTGCCGCTCCGATTGCTGGCTGAGTTGGAACGCGGTAAAACGAGCCGCCGAGCTGGGCTATACCTCTGTGTACTGGTATCGCGATGGCTTGGATGCATGGGAAGCGGCAAACCTGCCAGTGATGACTGCCACACCCGAACCCTTTGAATAAAAAACCACAACAAGAAGGTGAACGGCCATGTACAAAATTTTGATTGCCGACGATCACCCGCTGTTTCGCGAGGCGATCCATAACGTTATCAGCGACGGATTTCCCGGCAGCGAGGTGATGGAAACCGCCGACCTGGACAGTGCCCTCGCCCTGACCCAGGAACACGACGACCTCGACCTGATCCTGCTGGATCTGAACATGCCCGGCATGCACGGCCTCAACGGTTTGATCAACCTGCGCAACGAGTCACCGACTATCCCGGTGGTGATTGTCTCGGCCGAACAGGACAAGCAAATCGTGCTGCAAGCCATCACGTATGGCGCCGTGGGGTTTATCACCAAGTCCTCGCCCCGCCTGCAAATGACCGAGGCGATCCAGCAGATTCTCAACGGCAACGTGTACCTGCCGCCGGACATCATCCGCTCCCAGAAAAACACCGGGCAACGGCGCATGAACGACAATCCCGGTTTCGCCCCGGAGCTGTTGCAGGCACTGACGCGCAAGCAATTGCTGGTGTTGGAACGGATGACCAAGGGCGAGTCGAACAAGCAGATTGCGTACACCCTGGAGATTGCCGAGACCACGGTGAAGGCGCATGTGTCGGCGATCTTGCGCAAGTTGAATGTGCATAATCGGGTGCAGGCGATACTCAGTGCCGGGGATATTGATTTCGGCTCCTACCTGCGGCGCTGAACCTCCAGACAGAACACAAAACCACACATTTTGATTGCCTTTTGTCAGGGCCGACTGAGCAGATGACTCATCGCAGTCTTCAGCTTCATCGGCCGCACCGGCTTATGCATCAACGTATGCCCCAGCTCACGAATCTGCTGTTTCAACTCATTGCTGTAATTGGCAGTAATCATCATCGCCGGTATCGCACGGCCCCGCCGCGCGTTGATGCGGGCCACTGCGTCAATGCCGTTCTGGTCGTTGTCGAGGTGGTAATCGGCAATCAGCAAGTCCGCCTCGGCATGGTAGTTGTCCACCTGTCGCGCCAAGTCCTGCTCCGACAGCGCGGTGACCACCCGGCAGCCCCAGCCTTCGAGCAACGTGCGCATGCCTGCACAAATCGCCGCGTCGTTATCCAGCACCCACACGCGCGCACCCTGCAAGCGTTCGAGCATCGGCTCGCTCATGCACGGCGCCGGCGAGGACTTGGGCGCGGTGGCGCTCAACGGCACTTCTACCGAAAACATCGAGCCTTTACCCGGCCAGGATTTGACGCTGATGCGATGGCCTAGCATCCCGGCGATCTTTTCCACGATGGCCAGGCCCAGGCCCAACCCGCGATCCTGATCCGGGCGCTGCACATCGCCGCGCTTGAACTCCTGGAAAATCTCTTCCAGACGCTCTTCGGCAATGCCCATGCCGCTGTCCCATACTTGAATCAACACGCGTTGATGCTGGCGCCGGCAACCCAGTACTACGCGGCCCTTGTAGGTGTAGCGGATCGCATTGCTCAGCAGGTTGCGCAGGATCCGCGCCAGCAGCTGGATATCGCTGCGCACCAGCGCCGAGCAGCCGATAAAGTGCAGCGCCAGCCCCTCGGCGCGGGCCAGTTCGGTGTATTCGACGGCGAGGTTGTCCAGCAACTCACTGAGGGCAAACGGCGCGATATCGGCCTTGATCACCCCGGCATCCAGCTTGGAAATATCCACCAGGGTGCCGAGCAGGTTTTCCACGTCTTCCAGGGAATTGCTGACGTTGCGCACCAGGGTTTCACTGGGGCGTTCGAGCAATGCGCTGGTAAATAGGCGCGCGGCGTTCAACGGTTGCAGCAGGTCATGGCTGACAGCGGCGAGGAACTTGGTTTTCGACAGGTTGGCCTGTTCGGCCTCCCGCTTGGCTTCACGCAGGCGGGTTTCCATGCGCCGGCGCTCGTCGATTTCCTTGAGCAACTGGTCGTTGAGCGAGGTGAGTTCCGACGTGCGCTGGGCCACGCGTTGCTCCAGGTGCTGGTAGGCCTGGTGCAAGGCCTCAGCGGTGCGCCGGCGTTCGGTGATGTCGCGGATCAATACGAAGATCCCCACCACTTCGCCACTGGCCAACAGGTTCGGCACATAAGAACGCAGCATGTAGCGCTCCTGATTGTTGATGTTGGTTTCGGCGAATTCAAACGTCACGCTTTCCCCCGCCAGGGCGCGTGCGACGTAGGCATCCAGGCGTTGGCAATGCTGCTCGCTGTGCACTTCGCGCAGGCTCTGGCCGAGCATCATGCCGCGCGGCCAGCAGTACCATTCTTCATAGACTTTATTGGTGAATTCGTAGACCAGATCAGCATTCAGGTAGCCGATCAGCGCCGGCACGTTGTCGGTGATCAGGCGGATCCAGCGTTCGCTTTCCTGGGCCTTTTGCGCCGCTGCCTGTTCGCCGCGCAGGGCTTCAGCGCGCAGCCGGGCGTTGATCAGCAGGTGGTTGCTGGCCTTGAGTTCAGCCATCGCCTGGTTCAGCGCGTCAGTGCGTTCGCGTACTTGCTCGGCCAATACCACCGAATGCTGGAAGGTGGTGTAGGGGTTGTTGCCCTGGGTCATGCCGGACTCGATGCGCTCGATCAGCGCCGCATTGATCCGCGCCAGCTTGTGGTTGTCCTGTTGCAGTCGCGCCACCAGGGCGGGCAGGTCAGCGTCGGCCTCGGGCAATGGCGACCCCGGTGAAAGTCTGGTTGATGTGCATGCCATTGAACTGTTCTCCATAGGTGTTGAAGCCCATCACCCGCTGGTCGCGCAGATAGCTGCCGATCTGCTCGAGGGTGCCGTTGTCTTCCAGTTCCAGGCGCCGCAGGAAACAGTCGCAGCCAATGGTCAGCAGCAGGTCGCCAAGGCGCGACTGCAGGCCGTCGAACAGGGTTTGCAGGTTCGGCAGAATCGGGCCGGGCTTCATCGCGGTCAGGACGATGCCGTTTTCCACCGCGCAGTAGAAACTCAGGCTGAGGTCTTCGTGCACCTGCTGGATCGCGCGCACGTAGTACTGGTCGTGGATGCGCACCGCCAGCGGGTGCGCGGCGAAGGTGCGGTGGTCGAGGTTGGCCACGGCCACACCGATATGCCGCGCGTATTCTTCGGCGGCAGGCTCGGCGTTGAGTTCAAAGACCCGTCGCGACGGGCTGTCTGCGCCGGTGACCACCAGCTTTTCCGAGCGCGGCAGGATGTGGTGGGTGGTGAACACCTCGAAATCCAGCCAGGTATTGACCAGTACCACCACCGCTGCGCCGCTGTGGAACACGCCGTTGAAGTAGACGTGGGTGTGCGTGAGGAAATTGTCGTCACCCGCCGAACCGCCAAAGTGCGGGATATCGCCCAACGCGGCGCTGAGGGCCGCGAGCACCATTTCTTCTCGGCTGGACAGGCCATCGAGCAGGGTCAGGGCGAAGGTGTTGCCCTTGATCGGCGCCAGCGTATTGCTGCGGCAACCGCCGACCAGGCGTTCGACCATGTCCTGGGCGTTGATCAGGCTGAAGTGTTCCACCTGGTCGATCAGCTCAGTGGCGATGGAAAAGTGAGCGTGGTTGAAGCCCACCGCCGTGATGCAGTTGCGGCCATAGCCTTGGGACGTGATCTCGCCGGCGCTGGTACAGCCGACCACGCGCACGCTGGCGAAGCATTGTTGCAGCGCGTGGCCCAGAGCCTGCAAATCATAGGAGGCCGAGCAGAAAAACAGCACGAAACCCAGGTACGGATGCAACAGTTGCCGCGCCAGCTCTTCGGCGGCCTGCCCGGCATCGGTGGCCTGGGACATGGCACTGACTACGCCTTCACTGTTGTGCATCGTTGGCTCCCCCTCTGAGGCACAAGTGTACGAAGGGCCAGGGGGGAGACCTATGCTACTTGGGTACTGGGTGGGGGATGCGATGGGATGAGGTTTCAGGCACGCGCAAATGCCACGGCTTTCTCGAATTGCTCAGGAGTCGGACGCACACCGGTATAGAGCACAAATTGCTCCAACGCCTGGATCGCGATCACTTCCAACCCAGTAATCACCCGTTTGCCTTTGGCACGGCCCCGCACGATCAATGGGGTTTCAGAGGGGATCGCCACCACATCGAACACCGTTTCGGCAGCCTCCACGGCTTCGGCATCAAACGCCAGGGCGTGCGCCTCAGGCCCGCCGGTCATGCCGATAGGTGTCACGTTGATCAGCATCTGTGGGCGCAATTCACCCAAGTCGGGCAACCATTCATAGCCCAGGTTCTGCGCCAAGGCGCGGCCTGCGGCTTGATTGCGCGCCACTATTACGCCACTAGCGTAGCCACCATCGCGCAAGGCACTGGCCACGGCCTTGGCCATGCCGCCGCTGCCACGCAGGGCGAATGTCGATGACTGCGGCACGGCGTGCTTTTTCAGCAGTTGCTCAATGGCGATGTAATCAGTGTTGTAGGCCTTGAGATGCCCATCGGTGTTGACGATGGTGTTTAGCGAGTCGATGGCTTGAACTGAATCGTCGAGTTCGTCCACTAAGGCAATGGCGGCCTCCTTGAACGGCATGGAAACCCCGCAACCACGGACGTTCAGCGCGCGGATACCAACGATCGCGCCGGGCAAATCCTGACTACTGAAGGCTTTATAGTAGAAGTTCAGACCCAACTGTTCGTACAGGTGGTTATGAAAACGCAGGCCAAAATTCCCGGGGCGCGCCGACAGCGACATGCACAGCCGCGTGTCCTTGTTGGGGTGCATCTGCATGGGTAACTCCTTGAGTAAGCGATTCGATACAGACCTTACACAACCTTTACCTAGCGGCTGTGCTGTTTTTCAGAAATACGTTGTCTTAAAAGTATCCCCGCGACATTACTTGAGTCCATTGATTGCAGACCACAAGCGCAGGGGCTAACCGAGGAATGACCATGATTCGTACAATCCCCAAGATCGCCTTGCTTGTTGGCGCACTCGCGATGGCAGGCCAAGCCTCCGCCCACGGTGGTGGTTGGGGTGGCCCGGCCGTATTGGGTGCCCTGGTCGGCGCAGCAGTCGTGGGCTCCGTGGTTGCCAGCCAGCCACGTGAGGTCTATGTGCAGCAGCCGGTGTATGTGCAACCGCAACCGGTGTACGCCGCGCCGCCGCCGGTCTATTACGCACCGCCGCCACCGGTGTATGTGCAACAACAGGTCTACTACCGCCCGGCGCCGGTGTATTACGGTCCACCGCGTGGTTATTACGGCCGCCCCCACGGCTACTACGGCCGCGGCTGGTAATCGATCACGCTGAAACGGGCCTCGCAGGTTGCGAGGCCTTTTTTTGTCTGAAAAGTCCGGATTCATCCTGCAAAGGTCGTTCCGAGGACAATGCCCGTCGCGTATTCGCACATCATCAACACCAATGTCTACTTGCTCGACCGGGCCTCACGCTGTCATGTTTGTGTCACGACACACTCCCACTATCGAGCCTGTCCACCCAATAACAACAAGGACGACTGACCATGCCCACGCAAAACCCACACCGCACCGCTGGCCTCTGCACGTCCAGCAAGGTGTACAGCGCCCTCACCGAGCTCAAGCACCTGGAAGGCCACCGCAGCGCCAAATTCCTCGCACTGCTGGCAGAAAACCTGGTGCGCAAGGGTTTGCTCAGTGAGCAGGAAGTGGTGAACATGCTTGATCAGGTGGTGGACTGACGCCTCGCGTTGATGTCGACTATCGAGACGGTTGATTTTTCCTACGCCGCCCAGCCCCGTAAGGTGACCTCCATAGCGATTGGAGGTCCTTATGCCCACTGTTCAGATCATGTCCGTCATCGGCAGCGCCGTCCCCGCCCCTCTTCGGGAGCTGGGCTTGCTCGCCTGCTGGTACCTAGTACGCGATGGCGAAGCCATCAGGGGGCCTTTCAGGAGCAGTGGAGAAGCAGTTGCAAGCCTCAAGCTGCAAGCTTGAGGCTAAAAGCTTGAAACTTACAGCTGCCCCTAAGGCAACGGCAACTTGACCCGCGGCTTGCTTTCCACAAACAACGCCCAACTGGACATGAACAGCGCCGCCACCAGCGGCCCGATCACAAAGCCGTTCAAGCCAAACACCGACAGACCGCCCAGGGTGGAGATCAGGATCAGGTAGTCCGGGATTTTGGTGTCCTTGCCCACCAGGATCGGACGCAGCACGTTGTCCACCAAACCAATCACAAACACGCCAAACAGCGCCAGCACCACGCCCTGCCAGATCGAGCCGCTCAACAGGAAGTAAGCGGCCACCGGCCCCCACACAATCCCCGCGCCCACCGCCGGCAACAACGACAGAAACGCCATCAATACCGCCCAGAGCAACGCACTCGGGATATCGAGGAACCAGAAGATCAACCCGCCCAGCGCACCCTGGGTCACGGCCACCAGCACATTGCCCTTGACCGTGGCACGCACCACCCGATTGAACTTGAGCTGCAACCGGCGCTTCTGCGGTTCGGCCAGCGGCACCGCCGTGCGCACCTTGCGCACCAGGTCCGGGCCGTCGCGCAGCAGGAAATACAGCAAATACAGCATGGTGAAAAAACTCACCAGGAAATCAAACGTGCCCTGGCCGAAGCTGAACGCCTGGGTCGCAAAGAACTGGCTGCCCTGCATCGCGCTCTTGACGATCTTCTCGCGCAAGCCTTCCAGGTTGCCCATGCCAAAACGGTCGAGCAGGTGCTGGAAATACGGCGGCAGCACGTTTTTGAACTGCTCGATATACCCCGCCACGTCCAACTTACCGCTTTCAACGTTTTTATAGAGCGTCGCGCCCTCTTGCACCAGCAAGGAGCTGGTGATGATCACCGGCAGGATCGCAACTATCAAGCAGGCACTCAAGGTGGCCAGGGACGTAAGGTTGCGGTTCCAGCCAAAGCGCTGCTGCAGGCGGCGCTGCATCGGGGCAAAGATAATGCCAAGGATCACCGCCCAGAATACCGCGCCGTAAAACGGCAGCAATATCCAGATAAAGGCAATGGTCACCAGGACCAGCAACAACAGCAGGGTTTTGAATTGCAGGTTGGTTTGATTCATGTCCGATCCATGTCAGAAAAGCAGTGGCCTCGTGTAGGCCCTGTTGCTTAGTCCGCAGCGAAACCTGGGAGTGCCCTAGGTTATCGAACAAGCATAGACCGCCTCACTCAACGGCTTTGGCCTCCTTCAACAGCGCCTGTCGATACACAGCGATACAAAAAGCCCAAACAACGACCTGGATCAATAAACCGTCGTGGCCGCTCGGCTACCTTCGCGACCTTTTGCGACCCGTGCCCATGCCTCCCATCCTCGCCCCCGAACTGCTCGCCCCTGCCGGCACCCTGAAAAACATGCGCTACGCCTTCGCCTACGGCGCCGATGCGGTCTACGCCGGCCAGCCGCGCTACAGCCTGCGAGTGCGCAACAACGAGTTCGACCACGCCAACCTGGCCCTCGGCATCAAGGAAGCCCACGGGCTGGGCAAACGTTTCTACGTGGTGGTGAACATCGCGCCGCACAACGCCAAGTTGAAGACCTTCCTCAAGGACCTGGCCCCGGTGATCGCCATGGGCCCGGATGCGCTGATCATGTCCGACCCCGGGTTGATCATGCTGGTGCGCCGGCACTTCCCGTCGATGCCGATCCATCTGTCTGTGCAGGCCAACACCGTGAACTGGGCCAGCGTGGAGTTCTGGCAGCAGCAAGGGATCTGCCGGGTGATCCTGTCGCGGGAACTGTCCCTGGAAGAGATCGGCGAGATCCGCCAGCAAGTACCGGCCATGGAACTGGAAGTGTTCGTGCACGGTGCCTTGTGCATGGCCTATTCCGGACGCTGCCTGCTCTCGGGTTATATGAACAAGCGTGATGCTAACCAGGGCACCTGCACCAACGCGTGCCGCTGGAAATACCAGGCCACGCCAGCAGTGGAAAACGCCACGGGCGATATCGTCCAGGTGTTTCAACCGGAACCGACCCTGGGCATTGGCACACCGACCGACCAGGTGTTCCTGCTGCAAGAGGCCAACCGCCCCGATGAGCACATGCCCGCCTTCGAAGACGAGCACGGCACCTACATCATGAACGCCAAGGACCTGCGCGCGGTGCAGCACGTGGAGCGCCTGACGCACATGGGCGTGCATTCGCTGAAGATCGAAGGCCGCACCAAATCCCATTTCTACTGCGCGCGCACCACCCAGGTGTATTGCCGCGCAATCGATGATGCGGTGGCCGGTCGCGCCTTCGACCGCAGCCTGATGACCGACCTCGAATCCCTGGCCCAGCGCGGCTACACCGAGGGTTTCCTGCGCCGCCATGTGCACGATGAGTACCAGAACTACCAGAGCGGCAGCTCGGTGTCGCAGCGTCAGCAATTCGTCGGAGAGCTGACCGGCGAGCGTTGGGGCGAGTTGGCCGAGGTCAAGGTGAAGAACCGCTTTGCGGTGGGCAATCACCTGGAATTGATGACACCGGCCGGCAATTTTCACTTTGATCTGGAGAGGATGCACAACAGCCGGGGCGAGGCTGTTGAGGTCGCGCCGGGAGATGGGCACACGGTGTATGTACCTGTCCCGGCGGAGATGGATGTGCGCTTTGGCTTGCTGATGCGTGATGTCTTGTAGCCGCTGGATCGCTTCTTAACACCGCCGAGCATGGGTGGTTTCAGCTTGCTATGGCGGCTTCAGATCCTGAACTGACCGACCAATTGCCCCAACCGTTGACCCAGCTCCGCCAGGCTACGTGAGGTCTGCGCGCCCAGCTGGGTCTCGTCGGCCACGCTGTCCACCGCCACGGCAATCTGATGCACGCTGCGGTTGATCTCTTCGGCGACCGCGGTCTGCTCTTCGGCGGCGCTGGCGATCTGGGCGTTCATCGAATTGATGGTGCCGATCAACTGGGCAATGGTGTCCAGCGACGCGCCAGCTTCGTTGGCCTGGGCCGAGGTGCCATCCCCGGCATCGCTGGAACGGCGCATGGCCTCCACGGCGGCTTCGGTGCCTTTTTGCAGGCGGTCGATCATGCCCTGGATTTCCTGGGTGCTGGTCTGGGTGCGGCTGGCCAGGGCACGCACTTCATCGGCGACCACGGCAAAACCACGCCCGGCCTCCCCTGCCCGTGCCGCTTCGATCGCCGCGTTGAGCGCCAGCAGGTTGGTCTGTTCGGCGATGGAGCGGATCACGCTGAGGACACTGACGATAGAGGACACGTCTTGCTGCAAGCTGTCGAGGGACACACCGCTGCTACGGATGTCGTTCACCAGCGCATGGATCTGCGCGATGCTGCCGTCCACCACGCGCTTGGCGGCCTGGCCTTCGGCGTCGGTTTGCTGGGCAGCCACCGAGGCGCCCTGGGCACTGCGCGCCACTTCTTGCGCAGCGGACGACATCTGATTGATCGCAGTCGCCACCTGGTCGGTCTCGTGGCGCTGGCGCTCCATGGCCTGTTCGGAGCGCTGGGCCTGGTCGGAGACCTGGCTGACCAGACCAGTGAGTTGGGTGGTCATCTCGGTGATCTGGCGCACCAGGCCGTGGATCTTGTCGACAAAGCGGTTGAACGCGCCGGCAAGATCGCCCAGCTCGTCCTGGCTGGTGATGGCCAGGCGGCGGGTCAAGTCGCCTTCGCCGGCAGCGATATCGTCGAGGTTGGCTTTCATCAAGGTCAGCGGACGCAGGATGGTATTGGCCAGCACCATGCCGACGGCAGCGATCACCAGCAGCACCACCACAGCCACGCCGAGGATGCTCAGCAACACGCCTTCCATGCGTTTTTGCACCTTGGCCTCGACCACCGCGACCTGGGCTTCGATGCCGTCCAGGTTGACGGAGGTACCGATGACCATGTCCCATTTAGGCAGGTATTCGGTGTAGCCCATTTTGGGCACGAGTTCGGTCTGCCCCGGTTGGGTCGAGCTGTATTGCAGGTAGTGGGTGCCGTCCTTGCCGACCTTGACCAGGTCGCGGTTGACGTAGACGCCGTTGGGGTCGCGGTTGTCCTTGAAGCTCTTGCCCACGCCGTCTGGGCTGTTGCCCTTGAACAGGCGGATGGTCTCGGAGTCATAGCCGAAGAAGTAGCCGTCCTTGCCGTAGCTGGTGTTGGACAGCAACTTGACCACCTCTGCGCGCGCGGCGGTATCGCCCGGGGCGGCGGCGTCGTAGAGCGGCTTGACGGTGCTCATGGCCACTTCTACATAACTTTGCAGGGTAGCCTTGGCGTCGTTGAGCAGGCGCTGGCGGGTTTCATCCACCTCGTTGCGCGCCTGTCCTTGCAGGATCCACACGGTGGTCAGGCTGATGACCACCGCAAACAGCAACACCGGCACTACGGCGAGGGACAGAACTTTGGCCTTGAGGCTCAGACGCATGGCTTTTCTCTCTTATTAGTCACGACTTGAGAGGCTATCGGCCAATTGCGCGGATTCTGTAGTGAGCGCGCCGTCAGAGGGTCATCGCCGCCAGCCAGCCAAACGCCAGCAATGGCAGGTTGTAGTGCAGGAACGTCGGCACCACAGTGTCCCAGATATGGTGGTGCTGGCCGTCGATATTCAGGCCGGAGGTCGGGCCGAGGGTGGAGTCAGAGGCCGGTGAGCCGGCGTCACCCAAGGCACCCGCCGTGCCGACGATGCACACAATGGCGACCGGGCTGAAGCCCAGTTGCACACACAGCGGCACAAAGATCGCGGCCAGGATCGGCACGGTGGAGAACGACGAACCGATGCCCATGGTCACCAGCAGCCCGACCAGCAACATCAGCAATGCCCCCACGCCACGGCTATGGCCGATGAACGCCGCGGACGTTTCCACCAGCGCGCGCACATCGCCGGTGGCTTTGAGCACTTCGGCAAACCCCGACGCGGCAATCATGATGAAGCCGATCATCGCCATCATCTTCATGCCTTCGGTGAACAGGTCATCGGTATCGCGCCAGCGCACGATGCCCGACACCGAGAAGATCAGGAACCCGGCCAGCGCGCCGATGATCATCGAGTCCAGCCACAATTGAATGATGAACGCCGAAGCAATCGCCACCCCAGCCACCAGCAGGGTCAACGGGTTGTACTGCACCGCCACCTGCTCGACGCGCTCGATTTTTTCCAGGTTGTACACACGCTTTTTGCGGTAGCTGATAAACACCGCCACCAGCAGGCCGACCACCATGCCCAGGGCCGGCAAGCTCATGGCGTGGGTGACGCTGACCTGGCTGATGTCCACGCCGCTCTTGGCCACGTTGGCCAGCAGGATCTGGTTGAGGAAGATATTGCCAAAGCCCACCGGCAGGAACATGTAGGGCGTGATCAGGCCGAAGGTCATCACGCAGGCGATCAGGCGGCGGTCCAGTTGCAGCTTGGTCAGCACATACAACAGCGGCGGCACCAGCAACGGGATAAACGCAATGTGGATCGGCAGGATGTTCTGCGAGGCAATCGCCACCCCCCACAGCAGGCCGATCAATAGCCATTTGACGTGACTGCCACCGCTGGCTTCCTGGCGGTCCACTCGCAGCAGCGCCTTGTCGGCCAGGGCATGAGCCAGGCCAGACTTGGCAATCGCCACCGCAAAAGCGCCGAGCAAGGCGTAGGACAAGGCCACGGTGGCACCACCGCCCAAACCGCCATTGAAGGCCGTGAGCGTGGCGTCGATGCCCAGCCCACCGGTAAGGCCGCCCACCAGTGCGCCAACGATGATGGCGATGACCACATGCACGCGGGACAGGCTGAGCACCAGCATGGTGCCGACCGCGGCAATAACTGCGTTAATCATGGTTACCTCAAGCAAAAAACGTAAACAACAGGCATGCCTGCGCCCGGGCGGCCATCGGGCGGCAGCCGACGTACAGGCTTGAAGGAGGTCTTATTAGAGGGCGCGCACTTTGCCGCAGGTGGGCGCGCATGTCAAAAAGCGGCGCCGCTTTCAGGTTTAAATTGATCGTTTGAATTAAGAAAGTTTGAAATCGGCCGATAACCGGGCTCATGTGTTTTCAGGTAAGGATGTACCGATGTCGCTTAGGCAGCTCTCCATTCAATGGAAAATCACCCTGCTCGCCGGCCTGTGCCTGCTGGGAATCGTGACCCTGCTGGTGGGTCTGTCGCTGTATCGCATGGAGCAGAGTTCGCAGCAGGTCAAGGCGTCCAGCATGCAGATGCTGGATGAAGCCGCCCAGGCGCGCATCGAAGCCCAAGGCGAAGTGCAGGCGCTGGGTATTCGGCAGCAGTTCATGGACGCCTATCAGTACGGCCATGGTTTTTCTCGTCAGGTGCTGTTCTTGCGCGAACAGGCGGAAAAACGCTTTCTCGACGCCTTCGACACCCGCGAAGACCTGACCCGCCAGGTCAGGGCCGCGTTGCAGGCCAACCCGGACTTGCTCGGTTTGTCCCTGGTGTTCGAAGCCAATGCCCTGGATGGCAAGGATGAGTTGTTCGCAGGCCAAGCCGAACTGGGCAGTAACGACAAAGGCCGCTTCGCCCTGTACTGGTCGCAGCCGACACCCGGCAAGCTGACCTCAATGGCCTTGCCGGAAAGCGACATGTCCGACGCCAGCGTCGGCCCCAGCGGTGAAAAGGCCAACGCCTGGTTCACCTGCCCGCGCACCACCCTCAAGCCGTGCGTGATCGAACCCTACTTTTATGTGATCGACGGGCAAAACGTGCTGATGACCAGCATCGTTTTTCCGTTGATGGTCAATGGCAAAGTCATCGCCTCGTTATCGGTCGACATCAACCTCAACAGCCTGCAGGCCGTGAGCCAACAGGCCAGCCACAAGCTGTATGACGGCCAGACCCACGTCAGCATCCTCAGCCCTACAGGTTTGCTCGCCGGCCACAGCCAGGACGCCAGCAAGCTCAGTCAGCGCCTGGACCAGGTCGACAGCGCCAATGGCGCACAATTGATCAGCGCCCTGTCTGGCAGCACCCACATCCGCAGCCTGCGTAGCGACCACCAACTCAAGGTGCTGGCGCCGTTCGCGCCGATCCCGGATGGCAAGCCGTGGGGCGTGTTGCTGGATGTGCCGGAGAAAGTCCTGGTAGGCCCGGCCGAAGCGCTCAAGGCGCAACTGGACGCCGATAACACGCGCGGCACCCTGCTGGAACTGGGCCTGGGCCTGCTGGCGGCAGTGGTCGGCCTGATCCTGGTGTGGCTGATGGCACGCAGCGTGACCCGGCCGATCCTCGGCGTAGCGCAGATGCTCGAAGACATTGCCAGCGGCGAAGGCGACCTGACCCGACGCCTGGCCTACGACAAGCAGGACGAGCTGGGCCAACTGGCCGGCTGGTTCAACCGTTTCCTGGACAAGCTGCAACCGATCATCGCCGAGGTGAAGCGTTCGGTGCAGGACGCCCGTGGCACCGCCGACCAGTCCGCCGCAATTGCCACGCAAACCAGCGCCGGCATGGAACAGCAGTATCGTCAGGTCGACCAAGTGGCCACTGCTTCCCACGAAATGAGCGCCACCGCCCAGGATGTGGCGCGCAGCGCTGCGCAGGCGGCCCAAGCTGCACGCGATGCCGACCAGGCGACCCGCGACGGCCTCACAGTAATCGACCGCACGACCCGCAATATCGGGGAGTTGGCGGCGGATATGAGCACGGCCATGAACCAGGTCGAAGGCCTGGCTGCCAATAGCGAAAAAATCGGTTCGGTGCTGGAAGTGATTCGTGGTATTGCCGAACAGACTAACCTGTTGGCGCTCAACGCCGCCATCGAAGCGGCCCGCGCCGGTGAGGCTGGACGTGGCTTTGCGGTGGTGGCAGATGAAGTGCGCAACCTGGCGCGGCGCACCCAGGAGTCCGTCGAGGAAACCCGCCTGGTCATCGAGCAGTTGCAAGGCGGCACCGAAGAGGTCGTCAGCGCCATGGACAATAGCTATCGCCAGGCCCAGGGCAGCGTCGAACAAGTTGGCGAGGCGGTGACCGCCCTTCGCCAGATCGGCGAGGCCGTCACGGTGATCAGCGACATGAACCTGCAAATCGCCAGCGCTGCCGAAGAGCAAAGCGCGGTGGCCGAGGAAATCAACAGCAATGTGGCGACGATTCGCGATGTGACCGAATCGCTGTCGGAACAGGCGAATGAATCGGCGCGGGTGAGCCAGGCGTTGAATAGCCTGGCGAATCAGCAGCAGGGGTTGATGGATCAGTTCCGGGTCTGACGGTGTAATAGATCCAATGTGGGGCTTGCTCGCGAATCCGGTACATCAGTCGACATATTCAGAGACTGACACACTGCATTCGCGAGCAAGTCGAATCGTCGCACCGCCGCTCCCACATTTTGATTGTGGTGTGTCAGGACTAACGCTTGGGCAACTCAATCAGTACTTTCAAACCGCCCAACGCACTTTCCTGCAACTGCAACACCCCTCCCCACACCTCGACGATATCCCGCACGATACCCAACCCCAGGCCATGCCCATCAGTCTGCTCATCCAGCCGTGCGCCGCGGCTGAAGACCTGATCGCGCAGGGTTTCGGGTATGCCGGGGCCGTCGTCCTCCACCGCCAGCACGTAGCTGTGCGCAGTCTCTGTGACGGTCAGGCGCACCTCGGCATCCGCCCATTTGCAGGCGTTATCCAACAGATTGCCCAGCAGCTCCAGCAGGTCTTCACGGTCCCAGGGCAGTTGCAGCCCGGGCGCGGCGTGATAGCTCAGGTCCAGGTGCTCACCGTGGATCATGTTCAAGGTGGCGAGCAGGCCCGGCAATTCCTTTTCACAGTCGAACAACGCACCCGGCAAGGTTTCACCGGCCAGGCGCGCACGGTTGAGTTCACGGTTGAGGCGTTGCTGCACGTGTTCCAAGTGATCACGCAGCAGCTTGCTCAGTTCAGGGTGATCCTTCATCAGCGCTTCGCTTGACGCCGCGCTCAAGAGTACCGCCAGCGGGGTCTTGAGGGCGTGTCCGAGGTTGCCCAAGGCATTGCGCGAACGCTTGAGGCTGTCTTCGGTGTGGGCCAGCAAGTGGTTGATCTGCGCCACCAGCGGCTCCAGCTCCAGCGGCACCTGGGTGTCGAGTTGCGAACGCTGGCCCTGTTGCAGTTGAGCAATCTGGTTACGCGCGGTTTCCAAGGGGCGCAAGGCGCGGCGCACGGTGAGCCGTTGCAGGACCAACACCAGCAGCAGCGCCGCCAGCCCCAGCACCAGACCGATCTGACGCATCAGGCGAAAGCTTTCCCGCACCGGCGTGTAGTCCTGGGCCACGCTGATGGAAATCGACTGCCCGAAGCGTTTGTAGTCCTCGCGCAACACCAACAGTTGCTGACCTTCCGGCCCCAGTTGCAGGTTGCCCTTGAGGCCGGCCTCGGGCAGTTGCGGCAGCTCCTGGTCCCACAACGAGCGGGAGCGCCAGTGCGTATCGGCGAAATCAATCCGGAAATAGTGCCCGGAAAACGGTCGTTGGTACGCTGGCGACAAGCGTTTCTCATGCAGTTGCAAGCCATCTGGGCCGCGTACCAGCGCGACCAGCAGGCTCTCACTGTCGTCGCGCAGCCCCGCTTCCAGGTAGCGCTGCAAGCCCGTTTCAAACAACCAAAGACTGGTTTGCGCCAACGCAACGCCGACAATCACCATAACGCTGACCAGGCCCAGGCTCAGGCGCCGCTGGATCGACCTCATTCGGCGCTGGCGCCAAACCGGTAACCCTGGCCGCGCCGGGTTTCGATCACGCTGCGCCCCAACTTGCGCCGTAGGTGGTTAACGTGGACTTCCAGCACATTGGAGTCGCGCTCGGTTTCGCCATCATACAAATGCTCGGCCAAGTGGCTTTTCGACAGGATTTGCTCGGGATGCAGCATGAAGTAGCGCAACAGGCGGAATTCGGCGGCGGTCAGCTGGATCTCTGCGCCATCGCGCAGCACGCACTGGCGCCCTTCATCCAAGTGCAGGCCAGCCGCTTGCAGGGTGGGCTGATTGGCCTGCCCATGGGAGCGGCGCAGCAGCGCCTGGATGCGAAGGTGCAGTTCCTCGGGATGGAACGGTTTACTCAGGTAGTCGTCGGCGCCAGCCTTGAGCCCTTCGATGCGCTCGGCCCAGGAATCACGCGCCGTGAGAATCAGTACCGGGATGGCCAGCGCGGCGGCCCGCCATTGCGCCAGTACTTCAAGCCCAGGCAAACCGGGCAGGCCAAGGTCGAGGATGATCAGGTCATAGGGTTCGCTGCGTCCCTGGTACACCGCATCGCGGCCATCAGCCAGCCAATCGACGGCATAGCCCTGGCGTTGCAAGCCGGCCAACAGTTCATCGGCCAGAGGTACGTTGTCTTCCACCAAAAGCAGGCGCATCAGTCTTCCTCGTCTTTGATCAGCGCACCCGTGGATGCATCCAACTTGATCTCACGCACCACGCCTTCGGCGGTGACCAGTTCCACTTCATAGGCATATTTACCGTGCTTTTTCTCAAGCTCGGCCTCCAGCAGGCGCGAACCCGGATGACGCGCCATGGCCTGGTCCAGCAACTGCTCCAGCGACAGGATCACGCCGTTCTGGCGCAGGACCAAGGCCTCGTCCTGATCAAGATCGCGGGCTGCCAGGCTTGAGCAAAAAGCCAGGAGCAGCAACGCCATTCGACTGCCGCCGTATAAATTTACCTTCATTACGTTTCCTGATGATTCTTGAGAACCTGCCCGGTGAGCGCGTCCAATTCAACCTCCCACTCGATGCCATCGGTATCCTCCAGTTCAACTTGGTAAAGATACTTGCCGTATTCCTCGTCCAGGTCGGTATCCAGCAGTGTTGAACCCGGGTGCAAGGCCAGGGCCGTGGCTTCCAACTGATCAAAGGCGATAATTGTAACAGTGGCAGGCACTTTCAGTGGTTTGTCGGGGTCCACGGCTTGGGCCTGGATCGCCGTGAAGGCAATGATACCGGCGGCGACCAGCACTGTAAGGCGCATCATTGGGAGTCTCCGTTTCAAGATTTTTCCTACGTCGGCCACCGTACCTGTAGCAACTTAATTGAAACTGAATTGCCACCATGGCAATTTCCGACATCCCTCTTCCCCAATTATTGTGCGAAATTTCCTATACAACCCTGCTCGCTTCCACAGAGACCGGTATGACAGCGATTCACATCAAGTTTCCCGCCCTGACCCTAAAGGCCGGTAAACGCGCCTTTGCGCGCATTCGCGAACAAGGCCTGGCGCCTGCCGATGTCGGCATCCTGCCTGGCGCGGCCGGCGGCCCCAAGGCGCTGGGTATCCAAGGCCTGGACCTGGCGCTGTTTGGCGATTGGTTGCCGCGTGCACCACGGGAACGCGCGCTGATCGGCGCGTCCATCGGCTCCTGGCGGTTTGCCAGTGCGTGCCTGCCGGACCCGGTGCAAGGTCTGCTGGACCTCGGGCGCCTATATAACGAACAACGCTTTGCCAAAGGCGTGACCATGGCCGCGGTCAGCCAGAGCTGCCAGCGCATGCTCGACGACCTGCTGGCCGGCCGCGATGCGCAGGTGTTGGAAACACCCCACTATCGCCTCAACATCATGGTGGTCAAGAGCCACGGCCTGCTTGCCGATGATCACCGTGGGCGCCTCGGGCTGGGCTTGTCGTCGGTGATTGCCGATAATTTGCGTGGCCGCGCACGGCTGTCGCGCCACTTCGAACGGCTGATCATCCACGACCCGCGCCAGGCGCCGCCGGTGCATCCTTTGAAGGATTTTCCGTCACGCTTCCTCGACCTGGAAGTGGGCAACCTGCGCCAGGCGCTGCTGGCGTCGGGCTCGATCCCCATGGTGATGCAAGGCGTACGCGACCTGCCCGGCGCGGGCGCCGGCACCTACCGCGACGGCGGCCTGCTCGACTACCACCTCGACCTGCCTTATCACGGCGATGACATTGTGCTGTACCCGCACTTTACTGACCGGGTCATTCCCGGCTGGTTCGACAAAGGCCTGCCATGGCGGCGCAGCAATCCGCAGGGTTTGCAGGATGTATTGCTTCTGGCGCCGTCCAAGGACTACCTCGCCCACCTGCCCCACGGCAAACTGCCGGACCGCAGCGACTTCAAGCGCTTTATGGGCGACGACCCGAGCCGCAACACATATTGGCAGACCGCGATGAGCGAAAGCCGGCGGTTGGGGGATGAGTTTCTTGAGCTGGCGGATAACGGCAAATTGGGCGAGCACATGCTGGCGCTATGACCAAGCGGTATGCGCGACAAGGGATCAAGCTGTTAAACTCGCCGCCTGCCAGACATCGACCGAGCTGAAAACACTGTGGAAATCTTCAAGGAATTTACATTCGAATCCGCCCACCGCCTGCCCCACGTACCGGAAGGCCATAAATGCGGGCGCCTGCATGGGCATTCGTTCAAGGTGGCGATCCACCTGAGCGGCGACCTGGATCCCCATACCGGCTGGATTCGCGACTTCTCGGAGATCAAGGCAATTTTCAAGCCGCTCTACGAACGCCTCGACCACAACTACCTGAATGACATCCCTGGCCTGGAAAACCCGACCAGCGAAGTGCTCGCCAAGTGGATCTGGAATGAGCTGAAACCCTTGCTGCCTGAGCTCAGTGCGATTCGCATCCACGAGACCTGCACCAGCGGCTGCATTTATCACGGCGAGTAAGCCTGCGATATGAAAAAACCACCCACGCGGTGGTTTTTTTGTGCCTGCCTCCCTTACAGTCGTGGCTTCGCTGCCACTAGGAGCACGCGGCTATGATGCGCCCCGCCACTGTCCATGATGTTGTAGCCATCGAGGCCATCGTCCAGGCAGCTTACTCGCCGTATATCGCACGAATCGGCCGTAAACCCGGGCCGATGCTCGAGGATTATCGCCAACGGGTGGAAGCCGGCGGCGTGCACGTGCTGGAAAACGCACGGCGAGTCCAGGGCTTTATTGTCCTGCTGGAGGCCGACGGCGCGCTGTTGCTGGATAACCTGGCCGTCGCCCCTGAGGCACAGGGCCTGGGTTTCGGGCGGTTGCTGTTGGACTTTGCCGAACAGCAGGCGATCGACGCAGGTTTCGCTGTGGTCCGCCTCTATACCAATGAAGCCATGACCGAGAACATCGCGCTCTACCATCGCCGCGGCTATCTTGAAACCCATCGCGCCGAGGAACACGGCCTGCGGCGCATATACATGACCAAGCCTCTCCAGGAGTAACCCATGGAAAACATTTGGCTGGCCCAAGCCAAACGCTTACAGGCGCTGGCGTCCACGGGGCTGCACTTTTGCACTGATGATTTCGAGCGCGAGCGCCTGGAAGAAATTGCCGAGATTGCCCACAGCATGCTGGCGCAATTGGGCAATGTCCCGTTGGAACGTATCTGCGGACTGGTCACAGATTTTGCCCAGCGTTATTCGACGCCAATGATTGACGTGCGCGGTGCGGTTATCGAAGGCGACCGGATTTTGTTGGTGCGGGAGTTGACCGATGGTTGCTGGGCGTTGCCGGGTGGGTATGCGGATATCGGCTTGTCGGCAGCCGAAAACATCGTCAAAGAGATTCGCGAGGAAGCGGGGCTTACGGTAACCGCCAGGGCGCTGTACAGCGTGACGCACAAGGCCAAAGGCTTGTATCGACCGGATGTGCGGGACTTCTACAAGCTGTACTTCCTGTGTGAATCGCTGGATCAGTCGACACCGATGGCCGGATTCGAAACCACTGACGTGGGCTTTTTCCGCCTCGATGCACTACCGCCGCTGTCCCGTGGGCGCACCATCGAAAGTGATCTGGAGGCCGCCTTTGCCTTCCATCGCGGCGAGACGACCCAGACGCTGTTTGACTGATCCACTTTGTATCACTGCTGCACCGCTTTCGTGCCCGACTGGGCACTGCGACCATTCATTGCTGTGCTTGCGCCCTCTTTCGCTATAAAAACTGTGCACAGTGCACAGCGCCCACCGTGCGCTCGTCACTGCTGCCGGATTGGCACGCACGGTGCAACAGCGCTGCGTCACTCACTCAGGGAGCAAGGCACATGACGCAGCAAGAACCGGGCAACGACTACCCCCTCAGCGAAGTCCCCATGCATGCGCGCAAGGGCCTGGCATCGACCGCCATGGTGCTGCTGGGCTTTACCTTTTTTACCGCGACCATGTTTGCCGGCGGCAAGCTGGGGGTGGCGTTCAGTTTCGTCGACATGCTCGGCGTGGTGGCCCTGGGTAACCTTTTGTTGGGTATGTACGCCGCAGGCCTGGGTTGCATCGCCTTCAAGAGCGGGCTGAATTCAGTGTTGATGGGGCGCTTCTGCTTTGGCGAAGTGGGCAGCAAACTCAGCGACTTGATCCTCGGCTTCACTCAAATCGGCTGGTATGCCTGGGGTACTGCCACTGCTGCCGTATTGCTTGGCAAGTATTTCGAACTGAGCCAGGGCAGTGTGCTTGCGTTGATGGTGTTGTTTGGTCTGGTGTTCTGCGCCACGGCCTACATTGGTTATCGTGGGCTCGAAATTCTGTCCTACATCGCGGTGCCAGCCATGGGCATTCTGCTGTTTATGTCGATGTGGGTAGCCACAGTGAAAGTCGGTGGGCTGGACGGACTGCTGGCAGTGGTACCGACCGCTGAGCTGGACTTGTCCACGGCGATTACCCTGGTGTTCGGCACCTTTGTCAGCGGCGCGACCCAGGCCACCAACTGGACGCGGTTTTCGCGTTCGGCCAAGGTGGCGGTGCTGGCGAGCCTGATCGGTTTCTTTATCGGTAACGGCTTGATGGTGCTGATCGGCGCCTACGGTGCCATCGTCTACCAGCAACCAGACGTAGTCGAAGTGTTATTGCTGCAAGGCTTTGCCATGGCGGCGATGGTCATGTTGCTACTCAATATCTGGAGTACCCAGGACAACACCATCTACAACTTCGCCGTTGCCGGCTGTAACTTGCTGCGCACCAAGCGGCGCAAGACCGTGACCCTGGCCGGTGCGGTGATCGGCACCCTGCTGGCGTTACTCGGCATGTACGACCTGCTGGTGCCCTACTTGATTGTGCTGGGTACGGTGATCCCGCCGATTGGAGGGGTGATCATGGCGGACTTTTTCTATCGCTATCGCGGCCACTATCCACGCCTGGCCGACGCCCGCCTGCCGGCGTTCAACTGGCCAGGACTGGTCGCGTATGCCGTGGGCACAGTGCTGGCATTCAGCTCGCCCTGGGTCGCGCCATTGGTGGGCATCGTCGCCGCGTCGTTGACCTACATCGCGCTCACCGCCGTACTACGGGTGCGAGCGCCGGTGGCTGACGCTCAAGCATGAGCCTGACCCTTGCCGATGTGCTCGCCCTGCCAGGTTTGGAATCCATGCGCCTGCGCGCGGGCGAGGCGGGTCTGGATAACGGCGTGCGCTGGCCTTATGTGGCGGAAAACAGCGGGATCGCCGAATGGGTGCTGGGCGGCGAACTGGTATTCGTCACTGGGATCAATCACCCGCGTGACGAAGCCAACCTGCTGCAATTGCTGGAGGAAGCCTGCGAGCGTCAAGTGGCTGGGTTGGTGGTTCTGACCGGGCCGTCCTATATCCAGGCGATCCCCCAGCGCTTACTCGACGCTGCCGAAGCCGCCGGCATGCCGCTGGTCGAACAGCCCTACTCGCTGAAAATGGTATTGGTGACCCAAGCCATCGGTTCGGCGCTGATCCAGTCCGAGCAGTTGGGGCGCTCGCGGCATGACGTACTGGAACGCTTGCTGACCGGCGACTACCAATCCCTGGATCTCTTGCTGCACCGGGCCACGCAGTTGGGCATGCCGCTGGCCGGGCATTGGCAGGTGGTGCAACTGCAACTGGCAGGCAGTGAATCGCTGTTTGCCCAGGGTGATGCGGCTTCTGTGGAGGCGCAACTGGCCCGACAACACGACGCCATCAGCCGCCGCTTGCGTCAGTTCTCGGCCGGTTTGCCGGTTCAGGGTCGAGCCGGGCAATGGACGTTGCTGCTGCCGGCACAGGACGCTGCCGCAGCGTTGGCCAACCGCCAACAATTGACCAACTGGCTCAACCCACTGAATCTGCGCCTGTCGCCGCTTAAATTGTTTATTGGCCTCAGCGCCGCCGCTCACCCACCCGCACGCCTGGCCCAGGCGCAGGAGGAAGCCCGCCAGGCACTCGCGGCTGCGCGGCGTTTCAGCGAACGCGCCGGGCTGTGCGTGTACGACGAGTTGGGCGTGCTCAAGCTGCTAAGCGGCGTGCGTGATCGCGCCCTGCTCGACCAATTCCTGAATGAACGCCTCGGCCCCTTGCTGCGCCACGACCTGCACCATGGCCCCAGCCTCATGCCCACTCTGGAAGCCTGGTTTCACGAGAATGGTAACCTTGTGGCCGCTGCCCAGCGCCTGGCCGTGCACCGCAACACCCTGACACACCGCGTCCAGCGCATCGAAGCCCTGTGCGGGCTGACGCTGGATAATGCTTATGATCGCCTGGACATCGGCATTGCGCTGATGATCTGGCGGCTGTCTGCCTGACTGTTTTTAGCCAAGAGGAACTTGCCCATGCACATCATCAACGCCCGCCTGCGCAACCGTGAAGGCCTGCATGATCTGCACCTGGAACATGGCCGGATCGCCAGCATCACCCCACAATCGGGGGCACCGAGTGCGGCGGCCGACGCCCTGGACGCCGCCGGCAACCTGGTGACGCCACCCTTTGTCGAACCGCATATCCATCTCGACGCCACCCTGACCGCAGGCGAGCCGCGTTGGAACATGAGCGGCACACTGTTCGAAGGCATCGAATGCTGGGGCGAACGCAAAGCCACCATCACCGAGGAAGACACCAAGGCCCGCGCCAAAAAGACCATCCAGACCCTCGCCGCCCACGGTATCCAGCATGTGCGTACCCACGTCGACGTCACCGACCCGGACCTCACAGCACTCAAGGCCATGCTGCAAGTGCGTGAAGAAAGCACGCACCTGATCGACCTGCAGATCGTCGCGTTCCCGCAGGAAGGCATCGAGTCGTATCGCAACGGCCGCGAGCTGATGGAAGAAGCCATTCGCCTGGGCGCCGACGTGATCGGAGGTATCCCGCACTTTGAATACACCCGCGACCAAGGCGTGAGTTCGGTGAAGTTCCTGATGGACCTGGCCGAACGTACCGGCTGCCTGGTGGACGTGCACTGCGACGAAACCGACGACCCGCACTCGCGCTTTCTCGAAGTGCTGGCCGAAGAAGCCCGCAGCCGCGACATGGGGGCCCGCGTCACCGCCAGCCACACCACGGCCATGGGCTCCTACGACAATGCCTATTGCGCCAAACTCTTTCGCTTGCTCGGGCACTCGGGTATCAGTTTCGTCTCCTGCCCCACCGAAAGCATTCACCTGCAAGGCCGCTTCGACACCTTCCCGAAACGCCGCGGCGTCACCCGGGTCAACGAACTGCTGGAAGCCGGCATGAACGTGTGCTTCGGCCAGGACTCCATCGTCGACCCCTGGTACCCCCTGGGCAACGGCAACATCCTGCGGGTGCTCGAAGCCGGTTTGCACATCTGCCACATGCTCGGCTACCGCAACCTGCAAAACGCCCTCGACCTGGTCACTGACAACAGCGCCAAGGCCATGGCCCTGGGTGACCGCTACGGCCTGGAGCCTGGGCGGCCAGCCAACCTGTTAATCCTTTCGGCGGACAGCGACTACGAGGTCATCCGCAGCCAGGGCTTGCCGCTGTACTCGATCCGCAATGGCAAAGTGTTGATGAAGCGTCAGCCAGCGCAGGTGGAGTTTATGTAAACGTCTCGGTCATACGATCGAGTCGATATCCAGCGTTTGCGTCCTCCCCCATTCGGTTTGCGTGGCGGGAGGGATACTGGCGACCTGGGCCGGTTCACGGTTTTCACGGTGGCTGAACCAGCGCTTGAGGCTGGGTTGCAAATGGGCACTGTGGGCCTGACTGCCGTAGACATCACGGGCGTCCAGACGGCGCCAGCGCAGGGTGGCAAGGCGCTCGCGGCTGGTGTGCAAGCGATCGATCTCGGCGTTCAAGGCTTCGTTGTGTTCATAGCCACGGTCGTTGGCAGGTCTTAGCCGGGCCAGTTCCCTGCGTTTGTTTCGCAACTGCTGGCGCATGTCCTCGAGTGCATGATCAAGTAATTCAAACTCTCTTGGCGTGACCAATGGGCCGTCGCTTTCCTGGGTTTGTTGCCAGCGACGCAACGTCGCCCAGGCAGCCGGGATGTAGCTGGCGGTCATGAAGTGTTGGTTGGCTTGGAGCAGCTGTTTCAGCAGGTTATCGCGGTCGGGCATGTCGCCATGCAGTTGCAATGCTCGGTTGCAACCCGCCTCTTGAATGGATTCACAACCGGGCTTCCAAAGCACCGAAGAACGCGTGCCATCCGCGAGCATGACCGGCATGAAGTGTTGTTGTTCGCCATGGTGCTGATAAGGGTTCCCACCGAAACGAACCAGACCGGCGGCGAACAGCAGGCCGCCCGGTGCAGGGGCACTGAAGAGAGTGACGGCGCCAGGGACCCAGAGTTTGGCGGTGGTATTCATCCACGGAGCTGGGACACTGGGGACGGGGTCGTTGTGGTTGACGATACGGTGGTGGACCAGGGTGGAGGCGCCCGCGGTGAATTCGGCATCGGCGGCGCGGGGGGCGCCGTAGGTGTAGAGGAGGATGTTGTAGTTGGCATCCGGTGCTCGCCGCAGGCCTTCTGCCAAAAGCAAAGCGATCGCGCCGCCCAGGCTGTGGCCGCAGATGATTATTCGTTGGTTGGTGTGGAACCGACCAAGGTATCGCAATACAAAATCGCGCATCGCCTGGTAAGCCTGGTAAAAACCTTCGTGTGCCTTACCAGCACCGTCAACGAAAGCTACCTGATGGGCGTTTGCATCCCGTAGCCCATCAGCAGCACTGGCGGTACCACGCACCGCGATCAGGATCACATCTTCGTGGTGGCTGATAAATGCTTGCGTGTCGGTACCTAACTCTTCGTCATCAAAAAAATGCAAACTCGCAGGGTGCTCTTGCTTCTCCTCCAGTTCTGGTCGGTTCTGGGGATACAACACAGGATCGAAGGGTAGAATCTCGAAACGTCGAGAGTACGGGACCTCTTCGTAGAGCGGGTAAAAACGCTGGTCCTGCTCTGCATCGACGCGCCAGGCGTCGTGACAACCCGAGAGTTTCTCAGCGAAAAAATGACCGACGCTGGGATCAAAAGGGAAGCGAACTTCGTCTTGAGGCTTTTGAGGTGGCTCTTGGCCGAATTTGCAATAACTCAAGGTAGCCATCAACGCTAACTGATACAGGTTCAAGGCGCAGAAGCTGTCATCGGTTGAAAGCATCGGACGGAATGCACGCAGTGGTCGAACCTCAAGAACGGTGTGGTTATTGGGAAATAATACGACTCCCGCCAAGGTCGATTGAGACGGCCCAAACCCCAGATCCGCCATCATTTTCAGTGCGTGTCGTTGGGGCTGATGAGTCCTCGGAGCAATCGGTGGCAAGTGAGCGACATGGCTGACCAAATCGCGGACTTCAACTTGATAGAAACGGTTGGCATTTTGTCGAGCTGAGTTACCTTCCGTACGCCGACCATCAGAGACTGCAAATCGAGTCTGTTCAGCGCGAATTTGGAGTTCGGTGATAGGAAGCTTGTAAGTAGGGCGTAACATCAGCCATTTATACGGCTGCTCTGTTCCGGAATACAGGTCGTCAAAAACAAGCACCACAGGTCCACAGTAAATATCTTGTAATTTGGCAAACCCTTCTCCATTCAGCCTGCCTTTGTACTGCTGCCCTGCACTATCGTGGACGGTGTAAGGCAAACCACCGTATGCCGCTCCAACGCCCAGTTCATCGACCAGGCAAAAGCTCACCCAATGCCCTCGCAATGAACAGGCCGGTTTGCTATCACTGAAAAAAGATCGCTTCCGTGCATCTAGCTTCATGAGCTTGTCCCTTATTACTTACACGATGGATAGACGTCACATACGCGACCATCCGGAATTTTTACAGGCTTAAAATCGGTGATATTGCCATTACAAAACGCAAACAAATCTTCAAAGCTCTCACCTTTACAACGCTTCCAGCCGCCTGGAACGGCTAACCAGTTATCACCCACTGCGGGGGCTTCCTCATCAGTAACGCTCAGTACCACCCTGAGTGTTTTTCCCGGCAATTGATCCCGTTCAACAAGAACTCCTGCACGCTCTTCTTGCGGCTGACTCGCCAGCCCGAAGGACTTACATACAAGCACCTTGATGATCGCGTGCTGCGGCCCCACCGTCCGAAATAACCACTGACATTGCTTATGCAGTTCCTGAATCCCTGTTTCTGGCATCCCAGGTAAATCGGCGTTCGACGGATCTCTAATTGAGAAACCTGCAATATCGCCACTTACGTCCGTATCACGCTTTCCCCACTTCGCATAAATATCAAAATTCACACTACGCAAAACCGTAGGACAACCTTCAATCACCTCAGCCAATGGCAGTTTAAAACTCACCCGTTCAGCCACAGGTTTGTAACGCGCAATAAAGATCTTCCTCTCGGGTCTTTTGCCTCGACGCCTCGGCAACGTGCAGATCTCACCGGTCGCTGGCCCATAGTTGGCGCCGCCGATGAAGCGGAATTCCGCAGGTAAATCCACCTCCAACGTCACGCTATCAACCGGCTCTCCCGCACAGCCCATTAGCCCTAACGCGACCAACACGCCAACACTCCGCCTACCCATCCATTTCCCCCATCAATTTCCACTGCTCCACCACCCGTTGAAAATGATCCTGCGGTGTTTCTCCCTCCTTCGGTTGCCACCGGATAAAGCTGTTCCTGGTGGCCTCCTCCAACCTGCGTACCACCAAAAACTCCAGCTGCTCCGGCTCCCGCCATTGCCAGGCGCGCGCCTGTTCCAGCACCTGTGTCAGCCAGATTCTCGGGTCCTGGAATTCCACCAGTGAGACCAAGTTTTCGCTGTGCTCGGTCAACAGGTAACGCAGGATATTGGCGTGCAGGATGGCTTCGGCGTTTGGGTTGGGCGTGGTCAGCCAAGGGATCGGGTCAGGCAGCGGATACTCACCGGGAGCCGGGTTGTCACCCGTGCGCCAGCGGTCTTCGTGCCAGTAGCACACGCTGATCAACGGGCCGAGGAATACCGGCCAGTGCTCCAGGCACAGATAGGCCAATGCACGCGCCAGAGTGCGGTTGTCATGAAAACGGTACATCGATTGCTCGCCTTCCTGCCCCACCAGCAAACGGTCGCGCCAGTGTTGAGCCACGCCTGTCAGGTCCTCGCTTGGCAAAGAGCCCAGCCAGCCCCAGTTCGTTTCGGGCTGTTGCAAGAGGTTGAGCAGCACGGGCTCGCTTATCTGTTTCAACAGAAGGATCACCGGGCCTTCCACCGCCAGTTCCGCCAGCGCGGTCTCGCCATAGAGGCTGCGATACTCTGACAAACTGCGCGCCGCCAGCAGCGGCTGTCGCGCGTTACTCTGCCCCTCAAGGATCAAACACAGCTGTCGCCCAGCGCGCTGCTGTTGAGCCATCCAATGGCGTGGCATGTTCTGCATCAGGCAGCCCTCCCCGGCAGCTCACACAAGCCTTCACGACAGCGCTCGCATACCGGGCAGTAGTCCGCCCCCAGGTGCCTGGACAGGTTCATGATGCTGCCTTGTACCTTGGAGGTCTTTGGCACATCGGACACCGTCAAGGCGTTCGCCAGTTGGACCACAGACGGTGAACCACCAAGGGTGATAGGGCGACTGCTGAAGATGCCGCCCGCCTGGATGACCAGATGCTCTCCTCCCGCCCGGAGGCTCAGTTGCGCACCGGCATCAATCACCAGGCTGGCGCCGGACTTGAGGTGAAGCTGCTGCCCCGCCTCAATGACCAAGTTCTGAGTCACGTGGGTCCGGCTATCGCCTTGCACATCAAGGTAGTCGCTCGCCTTGAGCACGACTTTGCGATCGCCGGTGACATGACGATGCTCTTCACTTTCAACGTGAGTCGTGCTTAAACCATGGATGACTTCTCGCCGTTCCCCCGCAACCTCCAACCGACTGTCATGACCGACCCGTTGCTCCAAGTCGCGCTGCGCACGCAGGTAAACAAGCTCTTCGCCACGACGGTCTTCCAGGTACATTTCGTTGGAGCCCTCGCCGCCAAGGGAACTGCGGCTGCGCAAAACACTGCGGGTCTTGTGCTGCGGCAAAGGATAGGTCGGCCGGTGCAGCGCGTTCGGCAGGCAACCGTTGATCAGCGGCCGGTCCGGGTCCCCTTCCAGGAAGGTCACCAGTACTTCCATGCCCACGCGCGGGATCATCGTTGCGCCGAACCCGTCTCCGGCCCACCCGGACGCAACCCGAACCCAACAACTACTTTTATCATCCGCCTTGTCCAGGCGGTCCCAGTTAAAGCGCACTTTCACCCGGCCATAGGCGTCGCAATGCACGTCCTCACCGTCTGGCCCCGTCACGGTTGCGGTCTGACTGCCATTGATGGTCGGTTTGGGGTGCTTGAGGGGCGGCCGATGCACAGCTTGCCAGGGTGTCGCGATAAAGCGATTGCGATACCCCCGGAACACGTCAGCCGCAGGTGTAGCCTCCTCCAGCACCTGCGGTTGATAACCCTCGTGACGCACCGAAGTGATCAGCCAAAGGTCGTTGCAGGAGGGGTCTGGATGATCACGCAGTTCAAGGAAATGCCCACTGTGCAGTAAGGGTTGATCACTCTTGCCCAATGCTCGATGCCGGTCGCGCTGGTGACGCTCCAGCCCTCGACGCGCCAATTGCTTGCCACGGGCATGGCCGGCAAATCCAGCGGGATACCGATAGTCCTCAAGCGGGAGTATCGAAGCAGAACCCGCGCTGTCCTGCAGGTGCAACGAGGGATGTTCAAAGTCGTGATCCCGGCGCACCGTCTTTTGGCTACGGGTGGCCAATCGCTGGTCGAAACGCTGGATCACTTTTGTATCCGCTTGCAGCCCGCCGTCGGGGCAGTAGCGCTGCACGGGCAAGCGGCGAAACACGGTCTGGTCATCACCAAAGACCAACAGGTGAGCGTCCGCACTGTGACGAAAATGGTAGTGAATACCCTCCTCTTCACACAGCCGCTGGATGAAGTGCAAGTCGCTTTCCGCGTACTGCACACAGAACGTGCGCGGCGGATAAACCACAGGGCCTAGCTCGAATGCATAGGCGTCCGCCAGGATGCCATGCTGCTCCAGGACCGCCGCGATGATCTGCGGCACGCTGCGCTGCTGGAAAATCCGCTGGTCATGCCGGTGTGCAAGGTAAGCCAGGCGGGGCGCCAGGGTCAGGTGATAACGAGTGATGCGCCGGCCCGGGTCATCCCGGCCCACGGCGTAAACCTGACCATGCAGGCCTTCGTTGATTTCGCCAAAGTCCAGGTAGGCGGGTTGGTGAAGCAACGCCTGTAGATCAAGGGAAGGGTTTTCACTGACCACCTGCACGTGGATAAAGAACGGTTGATCAAGGACCTCACTGCCTTTGAATGCCAGTACTTGTAAGTCGATATTTATGCGTGGAAGAATCAGATTGAAACGTGAAAAAACAAACGCGTTAACCATCCGTTGTTACCCGCCGTTAATGAATGAACGCCCTGAGATACTTCCTCTCGCTAAACATGGAATACGTTGCTGAGAAAAGTCTTTGAACGCCTCGAAGCTTAGCGACTCCAGGCAGAAATCGGCCGTTTTAAAATAAAAAAGAAGTTTCGTACGACGACGTTGGAAGTGTCTTTTACAAAATAAGAAAATGAGTCAATGAGCCACTTCCTAGTAATAAGAAATGCCCTACGCAAACTTTCGCTGGAACGACTAACAGATAGAGAAACAGCTGACACCGGATCGAAGCATCAGCGGTTGAGCAACCTCACGCCTGCGGCTTTGCAGCCCCGAAGAGACTGACACTCAGTAACGTCTCGCCCTGAGCGTGCAAACGCACCGGCGCAATGCCACCCGGCATCACCACGGCAACCTCACCGCTCTCAACCCATCCAGCACGCCATGCCGCGCAAGCCACAGCGCTGGCGCTGGTTCCGGAAGACGCAGTGGGCCCTTCCCCGCGCTCAAACACCCGTGCGATGACTCGGTTGTCGGACTGGCGCGCCGCCCATTGCAAGTTGATACCGGCCACACAGGGTTCACCGCCACCCGCTGGAGGCGAGAAGGCAATCGCTTTCAAGGGTTCGAACAGGGCTGGCTGCTGCATCTGTGCGTTATCCGGCAATGCCGAAACGTGCTCGACCAGCGTCACACAATGAGGGTTACCCACCCGCACAAACTGACTGGTTGCCCACTGTGGGTTGATCACCGCCAACGCGCTCACGTGGCTCAGTTCAATTGCGCCAAGCATCGTCCGACCAACGGCCTGCGCCCCCACCGCCATGGGCCCGAAAGCTGGAAAACCTAGCTCAAGCCAGAACCCCGCAACCTGTTCATGGACTGCCGGCTCAACCCGTGTCGGTACCGGTGTCAACGCATCCGACTTGTCGTGATGCACCCGCAACTCACTGGCTCCAGTCATCAGGCCCTGGTCAGTGAGCGCCTGGGCGAAAATCGTCAAGCCATTGCCACTGCGCTCGGCCAAAGAGCCGTCGGTGTTAACGATCAGCAGGTCAAACGGCGGCTCGGCCTGGAACGGGCCGACCAGCAGGCCGTCACTGCGGTGGGCCTTTGCGCCGGCCAGGCGAGGTGTCGAGCCCCAATCGCATTCGCAGGCGATGGCGGATGTTGTCCAACGGTCACGAGTCTGCGCGGCCAAGGCAGCGCTTTCGGGCATATCAATACCCTTGCCTCTTAATGAGGCCGGGCTGACCACGCCGTAGATATTGCCGCGGGCGTCATAGAACAGGGTCATGACGTTGTTTGCCTGAAGTGTTTCATCAATGAGTCCGTCCGCTTGCCTACCTATTGAGACAACAGCGTATTACAGAACCTACCAATGATGGGAAGCGGCCTGGAAGGTGGGAATCCACCGTTAGCATCCAGGGGTTCAAAAGCCCCCATAGGGATTACGCACCTTCCAGACCGCCTCCTACACACTCGATACTGCACACGTGGCTGCAAACTGCCCTTACGTTCCAGGTTTTAAAAACCAAGTCCACGACCAGCAGAATCCCAGGAGAGCCCGGCTCGCCTGCCACGGCCTGATATGCAACGATGTGGCGCCGGACATCGTTCGTTGAACGCAAGACCAAGGATTATTCATGACTGCCATCCCAACCTCAGCGCCCGTGGCTCCCGGGCGGCTGGAGCAAATGTCGACCCGTATCGCTTTCTTTATCGCCGGTTTCGGCATCGCGGCCTGGGCGCCGCTGGTGCCGTATGCCAAGGCCCGCGCCGGGCTGAGCGAAGGTACGCTGGGCCTGCTGTTGTTGTGCCTGGGTGTCGGCTCGATCATCGCCATGCCCGCGGCGGGTGCGCTGGCTTCGCGCTATGGCTGCCGAAAGGTGTTGAGCGCCGGGACAATCATGATTTGCCTGGCGTTGCCGATGCTGGCGACAGTCAGTTCAATCCCGTTACTGATAGCGGGCTTGTTTCTGTTTGGTGCTGGCTTGGGCGCGGTGGATTCCACCGTCAACCTGCAGGCGGTGATCGTCGAGCGGGCCAGCGGCAAAACCATGATGTCTGGCTTTCACGGGCTGTTCAGCCTGGGAGGGATCGTCGGCGCGGCGGGGGTTTCGGCATTACTGGGGCTGGGCCTGTCGCCGCTACAGGCAACCCTCGTGGTGATCGTCATTACGCTGGCGGCGCTGCTCAAGGCCGCACCGCATCTGTTGCCTTATGGCAGTGAGAGTTCGGGCCCGGCTTTTGCCGTGCCCCACGGCGTGGTGCTGTTCATCGGTTGTTTGTGTTTTATCGTGTTTCTCGCCGAAGGTGCGGTGCTCGACTGGAGCGCAGTGTTCCTCAGTGACGAGCGCGGCCTGGACGAAGCCTATGCTGGCCTGGGTTACGCGGCATTTGCCTTGACCATGACTGCCGGGCGGTTGACCGGTGACGCAATCGTGCGCCGGCTGGGCGCGACCTGGGTCATCGTGGTCGGTGGCGCCCTCGCCGCCGCCGGCACATTCCTCGCCACATTATCCCCAGACTGGGAAGTGGCATTGTTGGGTTATGCACTCGTAGGCGCCGGGTGCTCCAATATTGTTCCCGTGCTCTATTCCGCGGTCGGCAAACAAAATGTCATGCCAGAACACATTGCCGTGCCAGCCATTACAACCTTGGGCTACGCGGGGATATTAGCCGGGCCTGCCGTGATTGGATTTATCGCCCATGGCAGCAGCCTGGCAACCGCCTTCCTGTTGATAGGCGTGTTGCTGGCAGCGGTGGCGGTCAGTGGGAAAATACTGCGGGTATGACCGCATAACGGCATGAGCAGCGTCTTTCAAGATGCTCATGCACGCGTGTGCCCTTAATGCCCCCTCTCTGCCTTATCGTTCTCCAGCCAGCGGTCAATGCTGTAGTTCTTCAACCACCCATCGTCATTCAGGCTACCGAACGGGCTGTAACCGTTGGCTTTGTAGCTATCCAGAGAAGCCATCAACCCGGGTCGCTCCATTAGATTCTTGGCCAGATAAACTTGTTGTTCGCTGTATTTTTTCAAAGGAAACCCGGTGCGTACATCCCGCAGAGGCTCACCGTTGTTGCCCGTCTGATTGGGGTCCTTGCTGATTTCGATAATCGTGTCTTTTTTCACGTAACGATGTCTTTGTGTACCGAAAAAGAAAGTGCGGTCTTCCGACGTGTCCCGCAAATCATCGAACATACCCTTGAATGCCTGGACGACCTGCGCGTCAGTTTTCGCATGGAACGGATCCGCGCTCTGCGTGTTGGGGTTGGTATTACCGATCTGTGCGTCGGCCGCTGAGGTAAGGCTTTCATGCGTGATTTCACCGCCCTTTGCAATAATGGCGTCGTTTAGCCGGGGGCGGTTGAGTATCTCTCGCGCCAACATAATCGTGCGCTCGGAGACTTTGCTGCTGTTGGGTTCCTCTTTGGCAATCTCCTGCAAAGAGCCTTGGGTCAGTCGTCCCTCTTTCTTGAAGGCGTCCAGCAATGGCAGGTTGTTCTTCAGGTCAGTCGCCAGCAGATGGTCGTCTGAGCTGACAAAGGGGTTGCCAACCTTCGTCATGCCTCCGTACAGATTCTGACCGTCAAAGTGCCGGTCGGCGCCATTCGCGAATCGGGAGTTGATTGGCTGCGCCGCTGGCAGCGGTTTACCTAATGCGCGAGCATCGACCTCAAAACGAGACTGACCGTTTCCCGTCGGCCCTGATGTCGCTGGCGCCGCCGTTTGCGTAAAGCCCGGATTATTGACACTACCAATCATGATTCACCTCCACCCTATCTAGATTCCGTAGCCTGGGCCTGATTGCCTGATCCTCGAAAACGCCTCGAAATCAAGATGGCACAAGCACCGACTGAGTGGTTCTCAGAAAACAATGGTTCCGCAGACGGTCGTCCAAGACGCCCGATATGACCCGGTGAATCTTGAGCGTTTGTAACCGCCTCAGTTTTGCGGGCCATCCATGGCCTGGAATGGCCTGCTAGCGGCGGGACAACTTGCTCCACAAGCTGGCAAACACTGAAAGCACAGGGCTGGGCGCCGACTCTTCCATGAACACCCGAGAGCCTTTGTCAAAATCTTCGGCGGTGGGCGCCTTGAAGCTGAACTTGGGCGAGGATGTGAGGTTGAGCCCCTGCAGCTGGGACGCTCTTGGGCTTTCTGCCTCCTGCGTAAGCCCGGCCCGGGCCGAGGCGTTGTACTGGGAATGACGGGATTCAAATGATGTCGAATTCATGGTCCAGACCTAATCCGGTAGATGAAGGCCCCCACCGGTAATCAATGACCGGTGGATATTTTCTTGGTGGTGCATTTCCGTAAACGGTTCCTGCATGCCAGGTTTGTATTTACTGCATCAAACGCCTGTCAACTTCTGCCGCGTGTGCACGGCAGAAGACAGCCCAGGTCTAACGAAGCAGTGCGTACAATTCCTGTCGAGAGATCTTGCCATCGCGTTGCCAACTGACGATATTGTCCATCGCCGACCTCAGATCTGAACGGGACATGATTTCCCTCGACAGCTGGGTGAGATGGTCGGTGTAAGGGTTGCCCGTCAACGGCTGCATGGCGCGTGCCTTGAGCTCCCTGAGCTTTATCGTGCTGCTGAAGTAGCCACCCTTCAATGCGTTGAAATTATTCAGTACGTCTTGGACGATCTGTTTGTCGTCATTCAATTTCAAGGGGTTATCTGAACGAACAAAGCTCCGGATATCGTTCTTGGACAAACGGCCATCCAATGCACCGGTGCAGCCATTTCGGTCAAGCGATTGCAGCAACCCGGGACGCCGCAGCAACTCGTTCGCCAATCGGATGTTTGGGTCCTTGTAGGGGTTGCCCGTTAACGGTTGATTGGCCATTTTCTGCAAGCTCTGGCGCGTGACCTCGCGCGAAGGCCAGCGGCCCTTGAGCGCGTCATAATTATTCAAAAGCCCCTGGGCCAGTTGCTCGTTGCTTTGCTTGGAGTAATAAGGGTCGGGCAACGTGGGGGTCGGGCGCGGAGGTGGGCCGGGATTAGGGCACACGTTTCCTGGGACTGGCCGCGGCGGCGGGCCGGGATTAGGGCACACGTTTCCTGGGACTGGCCGCGGCGGCGGGCCGGGATTGGGGCGCACGTTTTCTGGGACTGGCCGCGGTGGCGGGCAACCGAAAACTGGGCCGCATTGACCAGGATGAGAGGTGAAATTGACGCCTATCGTGACCTGGGCACTGGACGCGGTAGCAGACCGCTCGGTGCTGGGCTTTGCATCTGCGAGAGAGGCGTTATCGAGGGAAGGAGCGACGCTCTGATTGTATGCTGATACCGACATTCTAGTTCTCCAGTTCGGTGTATTCAGGTGCCTGACCTCACTGTTCCAGCTACCCCGGCGCTTAAGGAGGCGTCAAGGAAACCCGTGGAGGCAGGCATATCCTATGTGGCAGAACTGTGGGAGCCGGTTCCTGAGGCGGCTGATAGTTTCCAGAATCGAGGTAGGAAGAACGTCTGAAGGCGTGAGAGACAAACCACACCATGGGCATGGTCGCCGCCCAGCCTGGCCAGGATGAGCGGACATGTCGAGTCAATGCTATCGAGGTTACCCAGCGAAATCGGCGCCATCGACAGCTGTGGCTGGCCGTACGGCGCGAATGCAGCCGATACACCATCGATCAGCACGGTGGAGCGTGGTGACAGGTGCGACGTCAGGCCACGTACACCGACGTTGAGGGAGGGATCGTTGCGGGGGCACGGGTGAGGCGGGCGTGAATAGTAATGTTTCCTATTAAGTGGCGCAATTGCTACCCGCCATATGACCTCGAAACTATTGCGCGCCGCCAACCTGCTTGAGTCGGCTGAGTTTCTCGCGGCTGCCGCACACGCTCATCTGACACCATTTGCGCTGTTTGTTCTTGGAGACGTCCAGAAACACCCAATCGCAGTCAGTCGAGGTGCAACTGCGCAACGTCTGCAAATCACCCGATACCAGCAATTGCGTGGCGTCTATCGCCAGGCGCCCCAGCACCGTGGCCGTCAGTTCCTGTGCCGTACTGCAGGGCTTCCACTCCCAGGCAGGCTTACCGTCGACAGAACGCAGCACGCGCCGTGCGACGCCGTGCTGGAACGTTTGGTTAATCTGCTGCAACGCCTCATCGGGTGCAGCGCCGCGCAACGACAACGGATAGAACACCTCGTACAGGCACTCCCTGAATGCAATAACGGCATCCAGGTCCGGTTGGTAGGCGATCGATGACTCAAGCACCATCGGCTTGTAGTCAGCAAACTCCTGGGCCGAGATCAACGACGCATGGAATGCCCATTCAAAGAAGAACTGAAAGCTGGTGAGTCGCTCTTCCAGGACCTTGAGTGCGGTGCCGGGACGACGACCATTGGTGGTATTGATAAAGTCCAATACCCGAGCCCCACCAATCAGACGGATCGATTTTGCAGTGCCCGTAAAATGTGTCATGCCTGCTCCTGAAAAAACGCATTCTCCTTGCGATGGCGCAGATTACCTTGTTTTTTTGAAGGGCAGACATTGCGATCCCGGCGCAAACCTGACGCAAAGACAGACGGCTAGGTGCGCTCGTCGTTATGCGCCACCCAATCAAGGATAGCCGCCACAGACTGCGCCACGGAAAGCGCCTGGGTGTTCACGTGCACTTCCGGAAACACCGGCACGTCATAATTGGAGTCAATACCGGTGAAGTTCTTGATCAACCCCGCGCGAGCCTTTTTATACAGGCCTTTAGGATCACGCTGTTCGGCAGTTTCCAGCGGCGCGTCCACATGCACTTCCACGAAGTATTCATTGCCGATAATAGAGCGCGCGTAGTGCCGGCTGGCCGATGAGGGTGAAATCAGCGCGACAATCACCATCAGCCCCGCGTCGAGCATCAGCCGCGCGACCTCGGCGACCCGGCGGATATTCTCATCGCGGTCGCTGTCGGTAAAACCCAAGTCCCGGCACAGCCCACCACGTACCGAGTCGCCATCAATAATGGCCGTGATCCGCCCTTGTTCCTGCAGGGCAATGTCCAGCGCATCAGCGATGGTCGACTTACCGGAAGCAGAGATACCGGTCATCCAGATGACGGCGGGCTTGTGGTTCGTCCGCCTGTGTTCGGCGCGCCGGTGGCTGAATGCGAACGCATGCAGATTCTGGTTTTGACTGTCTGGAAAATAACTCATGACTGCTCGCCCTCCTCGACCGAAACAGGCTGTTTACCCAACATGAACACCATCACGCATTGCACGAACAACAACAGCGCAACACCCCAGTAGACCGTCGAGAACGACCCGGTCAGGTCCTTGGAAAAGCCGCCCAGGAAGTTGCCGCACACCCCACCCAAGCCGATCAGAACGTTGGCGATGCCAAAGGCCTGGATCAACCGGTTGACCGGCACGATTTGCCCGATGTAACTGGGGACCAGCCCAAAGATGGGGTAAAACGCCAGTGCAAAGAGAAACGCCGCCAGGTAGAACAGCGGGAGGCTGTTGAAACTGAACACCAGGGTGGCGGCCAGCCCGGCACTGAGAAAACACATCGCCAGCGACGCCCGCACACCGACCTTGTCGGCAATCCACCCCACCAGAAAACCCGACGCCATGCCCACGGCACCGATGGTGGTCCAGATAAACCCGGCGTCTTGTACCGACACACCCAACTCATCACGCAGGAACGGCGCGAGGTACGTCTGGAACGGCAGCAGCGCCATGCCATTGAGAAAGGCGATGGCCCACGTCAGGTACAACGAACGGCTGAGCCAGGGTCGTTGACTGTCAAATGCAGCGGCGCGCTCCTCGGAAAATTCGGTGTCGCGGCTCGTGGCCAGGGTGCGCAACAGAAACCACGCCACCACGCACAGCACACCCGATATCAGGCCAGCGGTAAGCCAGATCGAGCGCCAGCCGCCATTCAATGTCAGGAACGACACCAGCAAGCCATTGATAAACACGCCGTAGCTGGTGCCACTGGAAATCAGCCCCATGACCCGGGAGCGATTACCCGGGCTGAAACCCTTGGTGACGATTTCCACCAACGGTATGTACACCGAGGCGGAACAGCCACCGAGCAGGATCAAAAGAGCGCCCGACAGCCAGATACTGTCACTGATACTCAGGCCCAGCAGCGCCAGGGAGGTCATCACCGTAGACACCAGGCTGATTTTCCAGCCCTCGAAAAACCGGCTGATATAGCTGGTCACTGACGAGAACAACAGGAATCCGATCTGCGCGCCGCCGGTGATCAAGCCCACTGTGGTGTAGTCGAAGCCGATGTCGCGGCGCATGTCTACCACGAGGTTGGCGAACAGGTACACGCCAAACCCGTAGGTGCTGGCCACGAAGCCAGTGAGGACGACCGCCAATACGACGCTGTCCAAGGGGCGGGTATTGCTCTGAACAAGTGTGCTCATCATCGACCTCTCATTCAGCGCGCGCGGTGTGGATGACGAAATCACAATTCATCATGTCGTAGACAGACTTGAAATCACCGTAGCTCTCATGGGCTCGAAACCCGGAAGCGAGCATTTCAGTGGCCAACTCACCCGGCAACAACGGGTAAACCTTCAGCGTGTACCGTTCTTCGTTATCAAAGTTGTAGATGAACTCACACAGGTGCTCATCGACCTGCCCCAAGCTCACGGATGCGTGTGTACCGCAATAATAATAATTCCCGCTGGCTTTGAAGTTACCCGCGCGAATGGCCAGGAAATTACGCTGATCCACAATCAACAAGCCACCCGGCTTGAGCAATGCCCTGAACTTCGCCAACACGCTCAATCGGTCATGAGCGGCGAACACATGGCACAGCGAACTGCCCAGGCACACCACGGCGTCGAATTGGCCCAGCTCCTGCGGGTCCAGTGAGTGCCAGTCGCGGTAATAGGACTCGATGTCCAGCCCGTGTTTGCGAAAGTTCGCCCGCGCCTTGGTCAACATCGTGCTGCTGCCATCCGTGGCGACCACATCAAAGCGCGCCTGCTTGAGCTGCACCGCATGAAAACCACTGCCCGTCGATACGTCGATGACCGAGCGCACGCCGTGCTTGTGCAGCAGGTTTTCAAAGAACCCGCCCTCCCCTGCCTTGCGTTTTTCCCAGTCGATCAACTCATCCCAACGCTCGACGAAATCCGCCGAGTACTGCGTGGAATAACTGGCCACTTCGTTGTGCTTGCGCTCGGAAATCTGATTCATCACACACCTACCAGGTTGAGTTCTTGAAGGACAGGTACTTGCTCGCCAACTCGAGGGCGAACTCGGCGGACTGCTCGATAGACATGGTGTTCTTGGAATACCCCAGCATCGATTGCATGACGGCCATGCATTGCGGGTTGTAGCTGACTGATCCATCACAATGGATTTCGTCAATGCCATCCTGGCCCTGGCAAATGGTATTGATGCGCACCGCTTCGTCCTTTGGGCAAGCCTCGGAGAACTGCACCTCGATCCGCCCCTCGTGCAGCAACACCGGGTAACCGCCCGGAAGCCCGAGCGGGCCTGGCGCATGCACCAACACTGGCGTGGGTGAAAACAGCCCTTCGATGACCGTGACGGCGGAACATGCCGTGAGGAACTGGCCATCCACCCCGCCCAGGCGGCGGAGTTCGGATTTCACCGTAGAGAAAATCGCCTCGGCGGCCGGACCAGCCAGTTCCGGCCGGTCGCGCACCTCATACAACAGCCGGTAACTGGCACGCGGGGGCAAGCCACCACGCGGCACGTAGTGGCTGAAGTAATGCTGGGCATACAGCTGCACTTGCACATCAGCGGGCGCGCATTCGAGCAAGCGGGCGATGGAAAAACGCACGGCAGGAACCAGGTTGGCCACATTGCCCACGCCGATATCCGGCGCCAGGCCAATGCGCGCCAGAATCGGATTGACCGCATCGGGGAACGCCGCATTGATGGTTTTAGTGGTGATGCCCGAGGCTTTTACCGCTCGCATCAGGCAATGCATCAGCGTCAGGTGCATGGGCAGCCAGGGACCGAACTGGGCTTGGTCAAGCTTCTCGAACGAAAGCTTGGGTAACCCGGTAATAACCCGCCAGGACTGCAGCGACGCGCAGTTCACCAGCATATCCGGCGCTTCTTCACGCAGCAGTTGCGCGACTTTCGCGATATTTGTCAGGTCGGCGACCACCGGTTTGATGGCAATGAATTGCCCCAATTGCGCACACGACAGTGCTACCAGGTTACACAGCCGAATCGTCGCCTCTTCATTGCGGCCCAATACTACAAAGTCGAAAGCGTTTTTGGGGCCGAGAATCTTGAGGATCTGCAGGCACAGGTTGCCGGCGCCGACCACCAGCAGTTTTTTCCTGGGCATCGACTGGCTCATCGTGGGTAGGCTCCGTTATCGACCGGAATGACCCTGCCGGTGATGTGGCGCATCGCATCGCCGACCAGCAGCATGATGACCTCGGCAACGCCGCTCGGCAGGATGGGGTCCTTGAGGACTTCCTGGCGCGCGTACTCAGCACGCCGGTATTCGGGGATGGTGTCGTAGATGGCGGTTTCGTGGATCAGCGCCGGGGACACCGCGTTCACCCGCACAAACGGTGCGAAATTCCAGGCGTTGGCCTTGGTTAGGCCGATCACCGCCGCCTTGGTGGCACCGTAGAGGGCGTCGCAGCTGCCGACTTCACCCGCCACCGAGGCGATATTGACGATACTGCGCGGGGCCTCGTGCTTCATTTCCCGTTCGGCGAAGTCTTTGGAGAGATAGACCAGCGCCTTGAGGTTGACGTTGAGGATCTCGTCTATTTGTTCATCGGAATAGGCGTAGACACTTTTGCCGTGGTAAATACCCGCATTATTGACGAGTCCAAAGAAGGTCGCGTGACGCTCATACAAGGCGGGAATAAAACCCTTGATAACTGCCTTATCGGAAAAGTCGGCACTGTGCGCTTCAAACACATCAGCATCATAGAGATCCTGCAGCACTTTCAGGCCGTCGGCGTCCTTGTCGGCACCGATAACGAAATAACCCTGCTGAATGGCCATTTCAACAGTCGCCCGACCAATTCCGTTGGCCGCCCCGGTGACAATTAACTTCTTCATACAACAATCCTTATCGGCAAAATTCATTCATGCGCGCGTAAAACGTCCGGTGGTACTCATACATTTCCTTTAACTTCGAATGTCGGTCGAACGCCTCGATGTCAATGTGCTGCTCGTGCGGCGGAACAATACGCTCGCTGTTTTCCGCCGCCACATGCCAACGCCGCCAGGTGTTCCATTGTTGTGGACACGCTCGCTTCCACGTCATGGCGTGCGGCAAGAACTCAATACCCAAGTGATCACATAACTGGCGAATCACCCGCTCCGGTTCGGCGGCCAAATCATCTGCATTGATCACGTAAGGCACGTTGCCGGTGAGTTTAGTGACCACGCAGAATATGTCGTAGAGCGCTTTATGCCCGATGGCCTGCAACGGCATATCGGGGTGGACCCGATGATGAGAAATAATGCTGCTGGCAGGTTCGCGAATAAGAAAGATATTGTCCTGTTGCGCCAGAAAGCCGACATCAACTTTCAAATCATCCAAACAGTGGTAACACATATCTTTATGAAAAACGTTAGTGCGTTCGCGCGCAGTGACTAAGTGTTCTTTTATGCCTTGGTAAGTGGTGGGGAAACTGTGATCCCACTCATCCGAAGGGATCGCCGATTCCTCTGAAAACGCCATATGCGCAAAGGGCTCGTGAAAGACCTCGAAATCCCCTCGCTCGATAAACACGCGCTCCAATACGGTGGAGCGCGAACGTGGGTGGGCCCACAATCCGATCATCCGGTTCATGCGATCACCCCGAATTCGGCGGCCAGCAGCGCGTTGAGCGCGCGTTTGAAAAGTTTGGTCACCGGGCACAACCGTACGCAGTAGTCCGCCAGGCGTCGGTGCGCGCTGTTGGCTTCATTGCAGGCGTTGATAAACGCCTCGTGGTTGCCAAAGTCGTACGGCTCGATGCTGTCGATGAAATAGGCTTCGTAGAAATACGGGATGCGGATCAGCTTGGCGAAGGTCGACGCAGGCGGCTTCTGAGGGCCCACCGCAGGCATTACCGGCTTGCCGTGGCTCTCGCGCTCGATCAGAAACTCCACCACCTCCGGCGTCAGCGTGTAGCACGTCGCCGTCTGTCCGGTTTTTTCCAAGTGCCAGCAGTGTTTGTTGCCACGCTCGTCCACGTCGACTTTTATGCTGGAGAGCAAGGTTTTGACCGGCACGGTCGAGGCCGCGACCAGCGCCTGCACCTGCTCGTAGATCATCAATTCGGCCCAGCGCAGCTCCTCGGCACTCAAGACCAGGCCACGCTCCGCCGCCTGCAAGGTGAATTCGGGCTGGCAGGCGAAACGCCCGATCATGAAGGTGATGACGTACTTGCAGCGACGGGTGTCGAGCCCGTTGCTGTGTGCAGTCGCCATGCCGCGCTCGATGGCTTGGATACCGGCCTGGAACTGCGCCACCGTGAAGCAGAAGGTGATATTCACCGACGCGCCCAGGGCTACCAGCTGTTCGACAGTCGCCAGCCCCTCCAGGCTGCCAGGCACCTTGACCATCACGTTCGGTGCGAGGCAATGCAGTTCCAGGCCCCTGGCGGTCATGCGCTCGGTGCATCGCACATCCACCGGGTCTACCTGGGCGGAAATCCAGCCCTCGACCTGCGCCGACTGAACCCACAGCGGCGTGAGCGTCGCGGCGCCTTCGAGGATGACTTCGTTGTACAACTGCTTGCGCAACTCCCTGGGAGACAGGCTCGCGAGATTGAAACGCGATGACCAATACTCGCGCTTTTCGAGGATAACGGCCGTCACCAACCGCGGGTTGGTGGTCACGCTGCACACGCCCCTGGGCTGGGAGATATCATCCGGCATCAACGCATCTATATAAGGCGTCGCCGCCGGGTACTTTTCCAGCAGGTGCAGTTTATAAGGCAGGTACACGGCAGGCGATGAATCCCACCACACTTCTGAAGTGTGATCGTTGCGTTTAAGCCGTTCTACGTAACCACGTGTATTCACGACGCCTCCTCCCTGAGTAATAAGATCAATTAAAAACGGCCAACATTTCACGTATATCGGCAATCGGCAGTGCACCAGCAGCCACTAACTGCGGATGCCGATGCGCAGGGCCAAAACCCAGGACACGTAGATGGGCGGCAACAGCAGCCTGAATACCGGTAACACTGTCTTCAACAACCAATGCATCACTCACGTCAATACCGTAAGTGTCGCACGCTGTCAGAAACACCAAGGGGTCAGGTTTCCAACGGCCCAACTCATAACAGCTGAATATTCGCCCTTCGAAATAAGAGAACAGCCCGGTGAGGCGCAGACAGTGTTCTATCTTGTCACGTGGCGCACTGGACGCCACGCAAAAGGGAACCGTCAGCGCTTGCAGTACTTCAATCACGCCTTCAGTGGCTTTTAAACTTTTTGTCAGTGCGTCCAATGCCTGCTTGCGAAAGTGCTGTTCAAACTGACTGTTTAGACGAATATTTAAAAGCTGTTCCGCTTCGCGTAAACATTCAACGATCTTGCGCCCACGGAAGTGCTCGATAAAACGTGTGACATCCAGCATCGCGTCGTCCGGCACTAATGCATTTAGCCGCGCAATCAACACCGACAGGGTTATTTCTTCGCTTTGGACAAGCACACCGTCGCAATCAAAGATAACTAACTTAGGCACACCCACTAAGGCCGCGGCTGTTTCCTGAACGGGCAGTTCCCCTGTATCGGCCAAGCGGCACATAGATATCTCTTATCGCTGGCCCCGCGATGACTTCCGAACTACCAACGGAGCGGGTTGAGGTGTGCCTATAAAACACGGGGCGAAAAATCCTGTCAAACGCTTTTGAACGGTTTTTTAGTATCTTATGGTTATTTTTTATAGTTCTGTTATTCCATTTTTCACCATGGTTGTAGTCGCTCATTTCACACGGGTGAACTTCCCTTGCGCGCTATCAGTCAGCTACTTGAACTCACGAATTTAGGGCTGGGTGAGCAATGCGTATTTCGTTGGAACAACAAGTGGCACTGGTGACAGGCGCCAGTTCGGGCATCGGTGCCGGCGCGGCCAAGGCTCTGGCACAGGCCGGAGCGGCCGTGGTGCTGAATTACAACACCCAGGCGGCGCCCGCCGAATCCCTCGCCGCGCAGATCAATGCCAGCGGCGGCCGGGCGATTGCGATCGGCGCCGACGTGTCTAAAGAAGCGGACGTGGAGCGGCTGTTTGCCCAGACGCTGGATGCCTTCGGCCACCTGGACATCCTGGTAGCCAATTCCGGCATGCAAAAGGACGCCAACCTGGTCGACATGAGCCTCGACGACTGGAATGCAGTGATCGGCGTCAACCTCACCGGCCAGTTTCTGTGTGCGCGGGCGGCTGTGCGGATCTTCAATCGCCAGGGCGTGCGCGAGGGTGTGTCGCGGGCGGCAGGCAAAATCATCCACATGAGCTCGGTGCACCAGTTGATCCCCTGGGCCGGGCATGTGAATTACGCGGCGTCCAAAGGTGGCGTGGAAATGCTGATGCGCACACTCGCCCAGGAGGTCAGCGAACAGCGCATCCGCATCAATGGCATTGCGCCCGGCGCGATTCGTACGGCGATCAACCGTGCGACCACTGAAGGCGCCGCAGAGAAGGAACTGCTGAAGCTGATTCCCTATGGCCGCGTCGGCGATGTAGAAGATGTAGCCAGCGCCGTGGTGTGGCTGGCCAGTGATGCTTCCGACTACGTCGTGGGCAGCACGCTCTTTATCGATGGCGGCATGAGCCTTTATCCGGAGTTTCGTGGAAATGGTTGATCAGAACGAGCAACAAAGCGCCATCGATGCCCACGGCATCATCGGCGATATGCGCAGTGCGGCCCTGGTAAACGATAAAGGCAGCATCGACTTCTTTTGCTGGCCGGAATTCGACAGCCCGTCGATCTTCTGCTCGCTGCTGGACACCCCCGACGCCGGCATTTTCCAACTCGCGCCGGACCTGCCCAACGCGCGGCGCGAACAAATTTACCTGCCCGACACCAACGTGCTGCAAACCCGCTGGCTCAGCGACGAAGCCGTGGTGGAGATCACTGATCTGCTGGTCATCAGCGAAGAAATCGAAGACCTGCCGCTGCTGATCCGCCGAGTGCGCGTGGTCAGTGGCAAGGCCACCCTTCATCTGCGTTGCGCGGTGCGCCACGACTACGCGCGTACGCCTACCCACGCCAGCCTCGACAACGGCAAGGTGTGCTTCAGCGCCGACGGCCAACCTGGCCTGCGCCTGGCCAGCAGCCAGCCGTTGCAGATCAAGGACGGCGAAGCCGTGGCCAGTTTTACCCTGGACCAGGAAGAAGGTGCCGAGTTCGTCTTGGGCGGCCAGGAGGATGAACGCGTCGACGGCGGCTGCACCGACCTGGCGCTGGCCCACACCTTGAAGTTCTGGCGCGGCTGGATCGCGCAGTCGAACTACCGTGGCCGCTGGCGCGAAATGGTCAACCGCTCGGCCCTCGCGCTCAAGCTTTTGACCTCGCGCAAACACGGCGCAATCATCGCCGCTGCCACCTTCGGCCTGCCGGAAACGCCGGGTGGCGAACGTAACTGGGACTACCGCTACACCTGGATCCGCGACGCCTCGTTCACCGTCTACGCCTTTATGCGCCTGGGGTTTGTCGAAGAAGCCAACGCTTACATGAGCTGGCTCAAAGGACGCGTCAGTGACTGCTGCGGCCAGCCGACCAAAATCAATATTCTCTACGGCATCGATGGTCGCCAGGAGCTGCCGGAAGCCCAACTGGACCACTTCAGCGGCCACGGCGGCGCCAAGCCGGTGCGCATTGGCAACGAGGCGTTCGACCAGATTCAGCTCGACATCTACGGCGAACTGATGGACGCGGTGTACCTGGTCAACAAGTACGGCGAAGCCATCTCTCATGAGGGCTGGAAACATACGGTAGAAGTCACCGATCAGGTCTGCGAGATCTGGAACACCAAAGACGTAGGCATCTGGGAAATGCGCGGCGAGCAGCATCACTTCCTGCACTCGCGACTGATGTGCTGGGTCGCGCTGGACCGCGCCATCCGCCTGGCGTCCAAGCGTTCGCTGCCGGCGCCTTTTGCACGTTGGGACCAGACCCGCCAAGCGATCTATGCCGACATCTGGAGCAACTTCTGGAACGAGGAACGCGGACATTTTGTGCAGCATATCGGCAGCACCGCGCTCGACGGTTCGATGCTACTGATGCCGTTGGTGCGCTTCGTCGCGGCGACCGATCCACGCTGGCTCTCAACGCTGGAAGCCATCCAGAAAAGCCTGGTGCGCGACGGCATGGTCTACCGCTATCGCAACGACGACAGCCAGATCGACGGCCTGCAAGGCACCGAAGGCGCATTTGCGGCCTGCTCGTTCTGGTACGTCGAATGCCTGGCCCGCGCCGGGCAAGTGGAAAAGGCCCACCTGGAATTCGAACAACTGCTGCGCTACGCCAACCCGCTGGGGCTGTACGCAGAAGAGTTCGACAGCCAGGCCCGCCACTTGGGCAATACGCCGCAGGCCTTGAGCCACTTGGCGTTGATCAGCGCAGCGACGTTCCTGGACCGTAAACTCAGCGGGGAAAAAACCACCTGGCAACCCTGAGGTCGCCGAGCGGCGCTGACCTCGGGCCACACACGTCAGCCCATTACCTTAAATTCCACCCCTTCCGTTCACGGCTTTCGGCTAGAGTTCCAGCACCTCTGGCCAGCCGATGAACGCTCACCATGACCACCAATGCCCCGCTGCTTTACATCCGTACTTCCATGCTCGATGTGGCGTATGAAGCCCACGGCCCCGCTGACGGAAAACCTGTAATCCTGCTGCACGGTTTCCCCTACGACCCTCGCGCCTATGACGCGATAGCGCCGGTACTGGCCGGGCATGGCTTGCGAGTGCTGGTGCCGTACCTGCGCGGTTACGGTCCGACGCGTTTTATCAACGAACACGTCATGCGCTCCGGACAGCAGGCGGCATTGGCCAAGGACCTGCTGGACTTCATGGATGCGCTGGGCATCCCACAGGCGACCCTCGCCGGCTACGACTGGGGTGGACGTGCCGCGTGTATCGTCGCGGCGCTGTGGCCCGAGCGCGTCAGTGGATTGGTGACCGGTGACGGCTACAACATCCAGGACATCGCCAAGTCGCTGGCGCCACAGGCACCCGAGACGGAACATCGCTTGTGGTACCAGTACTACTTTCATACCCAGCGCGGTGTCGACGGCTTGACCGCCAACCGCCGCGAACTCTGCGAACTGCTGTGGTCACTGTGGTCGCCGTCCTGGACCGAAGGACCGGGGCTGTATGAGCAGACGGCGCCGTCGTTTGATAACCCGGACTTTGTCGAGGTGGTGATCCATTCCTATCGCCACCGTTTCATGTATGCGCCTGGCGACCCCGCACTCGAAGCCATCGAGCAGGCCCTGATGTTGCAGCCGGCGATTTCGGTGCCGAGCATTTCGTTGTGCGGTGCCGATGACGGGGTGGGCCCGCCCCCCGAAGAGGATGATGACGTGGCGCATTTCAGTGGGTTTTACCGGCGCCAGGTGTTGCCCGGCGTGGGCCACAACATCCCTCAGGAAGCGCCGCACGCCACGCTTGATGCGCTGCTGGAATTGCTCGCCTAAGTCACCGGCGCGAAGCGTTCACGATAAGCCTGGGGCGTTACCGACAAGGCACGAAGAAAGCTGCGGCGCAGGGTTTCCTCGCAGCCAAACCCGCACTGCACGGCAATGCGTTTGATCGACGCCGTGCTGTCGGCCAGTTGCCGGCGCGCGGTTTCGACGCGGATCAATTCGACGGCACGCGCCGGGGTCTGACCCGTCTCGGCGCGATAGTGGCGTACAAAGCTGCGTTCACTCATGCCGGCCTGGGCGGCCAGTGTCGGGATGTTCAAATCCAGGGTAAGGTTTTCGGCCATCCAGGCGTGGAGGTCCGCGAAACGGCTGCCCTCTTTTTGCAGGGAGAGGGTTACGCTGAATTGCGACTGGCCACCGGGGCGCTTAAGGAATACCACCAGGTGCCGCGCCACTTCCAGGGCCACGGCGCGGCCCAGGTCTTGTTCCACCAACGCCAGGCACAGGTCAATGCCAGCGGTGACGCCGGCAGAGGTCCAGACGGCGCCCTGCTGGATAAAGATCGGGTTGGATTCCACCGTCAACGAGGGGAACTGGCGCGCCAACTCTTCGCAACGCGTCCAGTGGGTAGCCACGCGGCAGCCGTCGAGCATGCCGCTGGCGGCCAGCAGGAACGCACCGGTACACACCGAAGTCATGCGTCGGGTGTGCTTGGCTTTCTCACGCACCCAACCCACCAGGGCCGGGTCTTCGGCAGCGCCGTACACGCCCCAACCGCCTGCGATCACCAGTGTGTCGCACGGTGCATCGACGGTAGGCAGCGGCTCGGCCACCAATGCCAGGCCAGCGGAGGTCATCACCGGCGGCGTTTGCGCGGCGATCACCGAGACGGCGTAAGGCAAGGGTTCGCCACGCTGGCGCGCCAGGTCATTGGTAGAGGCAAATACCTGCAACGGCCCGGTCACATCAAGCACCTGGGCATTATCAAAAGCGAGGACATGGACGATTCTGGGCATGATTGGCGTGATTCGTGGGCTCAATGGCGTATTCGCCAAAGCCTAGGCCTCTAGAGTGAAGCCGTCCACCCTTTTGACGGAGCGCTATTCATGACCTTGCAGATCGGCTTTGTGTTGTTCCCCGGTATCCAACAACTGGATCTGACCGGCCCCTATGACGCACTCGGTTCGCTGCCGGACGTGAAGTTGCACCTGGTGTGGAAAGACCTGCAACCGGTCACCTCGAGCACCGGCCTGGTGTTCACCCCGACCATGACTTATGCCGACTGCCCGCGCCTGGATGTGGTCTGCGTACCGGGCGGCTCCGGCGTCGGCGCGTTGATGGAAGACCCGCTCACCCTGGACTTCCTCAAGGCCCAGGCGCAAACCGCACGCTATGTGACCTCGGTGTGCACCGGCTCGCTGGTACTGGGCGCGGCGGGTTTGCTGCGCGGGCGCAGGGCAACGACTCACTGGGCTTACCACGACCTGCTCGCCCCGCTCGGCGCGACCCCGGTGCAAGAGCGCGTGGTGCGTGATGGCAACCTGTTCACCGGTGGCGGCATCACCGCCGGCATCGACTTCGCCCTGACCCTGGCGGCCGAGTTGTACAGCGACGCGGCGGCGCAACTGGTGCAGTTGCAGATTGAATATGCGCCAGCGCCACCGTTCGACGCAGGCCGACCGGACACTGCGCCCAAGCACGTGTTGGAGGAAGCCAACAAGCGCACGGCCGAATCGCGCAGAGTTCGCGGCGAGATCGTCGCACGCGCAGCTGCACGCCTGGGCTGACATCGTGCGTTGAATCAGCTTGGGCGAGACATCAGCGCCAGGCGCACGGCCAGCACCATCAGCACCGTCGCCAAACCCCATTTCTGTAGCCAGGCGCCTTTTGAGCGCCTGGCGAAGAATCGGCTCAGCGCACCACCAAAAATGCCCAGCACCGCATGAAACACCCCAGCGATTAACGTCAGCACGCCCCCGAGCACCATCAACTGCACGGCAATTGCCCCCCCTGCGGCCGTATAAACTGCGGCAAAAACACCACGAAAAACAGCAATGCCTTGGGGTTGAGCAGGCTGTTGAACATGGCCTGCAGAAACACTCGTCCAAGGGGCACGCGATTGACCTGGGCCGCGCCCAGCCCTGGATTTTTCTGCAACGTCTTGACCACCAGCCACAGCAGGTAGACCACTCCCGCATAGCGGATCAAATCGAAGGATGGCGGCCAACTGGCGACCAACGCCGTCACCCCCGTGGCGGTCAATGCGGTCAGCAACAGGTCGGCCACGCTGATACCCAAGGCTGATGCCACTCCCCCGCGCCAGCCATGAGTCACGCCGTGGCTGATCACAAAGGCCATGTTCGGCCCAGGCGATAACAGCAGCAACAGCACAGCACCCGAAAAAACCGCCAGGGTTGCAAGGTCAATCATGCTCAAGCCATCCACCGGAAAAGCCTGCAGACTAATCGGCGTACCGTGTGCGAACAAAAAATTGTGATGGATACATTGTTTCTGGTAATCGCGAATGGCCGCACGCTCGTGGTGTGAATACCCGCTGGACACCGCACTGTCGAAATGGAACGTAGGCGTAGCTTCTGCGGCAATTTCCAGGGTGAACCGCGTCATTTTTTTGATTAGTTTGAAAGGTAACTTCTGAGCGGGCGCAAACCCGATGGGCAGGGCACTTAGTGCGCCCTGCCACCTCTCTTTTGTCCCTCTTTCCCAGCGCACTGCAAAAAAGCTTTTTCCTTAAAGCAGGAAAAATTCCTTATTTGTTCCTACACTCAAAAACATACCCAATCACCCAGTGCCCAGACAAGGAATGTCAATAAAATGCCACTAAAAATAATGATAGAACTCTCTAGTATGGGGGCCTCGCACAACAGTCAACTTATTGACTAAGCAAATAAAGGGAAAACGCCTTTAGTCACTACCCCGCAAAATCAATTCAAATGAATCGCTGTGTTTGGAGGGTGCATTTGAATTGGAAAGTTGCGTATTACCCAGTGCAGTCAGTTCGAGCTGAACGCTAAAGCGGCCCGCTGCTTTATTGAGCGAACAGTCGAACAGTGCCGCTTGGCGTGCAATGAGGGATGGTTTATGCGAGAGAAGTCGTCAGTCGACAGCTTGTTTTTAACGCGTGCTGGTTTTGTTGAATTCTTTGTTGTCTTCGTCAAATTGATCCACGGCCTGTCGGCCATTTTGCCTCCACTGGTCCTGGTGCTTTTCCTCGACCCGATTGACCCTGAACTGCGCGCTCATTTCGTGGGCATGTTGGTGTTTTTCGCGGTCCTGACCATTATTCTCTTTCAGGCCCTGGGCATATATTCCGAAGAATTGTTCAGCAACCGGCTGCGCTTGAAAACCAAGATCAAAGCCTGGTCGGCGGCGTTTTGCATTCTGTTGTTCATGTACCAGATCCTGCACATGTTCCCGCAATTAACCCCGCGTAACCTGGCGACGTGGTACGTCGCCAGCCTGACGTTGTTCTGCCTGGAGCGCCTGGTGATGTTGCGCCTTTATCGCAGGCTGATGCGGGCTGGCAAATACCTGCAACGCACGGTGATCCTGGGCTTTACCGACACCGCTGTGCACGTCGCCGATCACCTGCAGCGCCACGGCGATATCCGTTCCGGCCTGGTCGGTTTTATCGACGACCGCACCGAGCGCATTCCCAAGGAGCTGAGCAAGCTGCCCCTGCTGGGCAATACCCGCGACCTCGAAAAACTGATCCGTGCCGAGCAGGTCAACCAAGTGATGATCTGCCTGCCCTGGGCCGCCGAGCAGCGCATCCACGGCTTGGTCAACCGCCTGCGGCAGCTGTCGGTGAACGTCATGCTGGTGCCGGACATGGCGGCCCTGCGCTACGGCCACAGCAAAATCACCGATGTGGGCGGCATCCTAATGTTCAACACCTCGCAGTTGCCATTGCGCGGCTGGTCGCCAGTGATCAAGCGCTGTGAGGATTTCCTGCTGGCCAGCCTGGCGTTGGTGTGCCTGTCACCGCTGATGGTGGCGACAGCGATTGCGATCAAGCTCGACTCCAAGGGCCCAGTGCTGTTTCGCCAGAACCGCTATGGCTACAACGACAACGAAATCCGCGTGTTCAAGTTCCGCTCGATGTACACCGACCAGAGCGACTTCACCGCCGAGCGCCAAACGACGCGCACAGACCCGCGCATCACGCGCGTGGGCCGCATCATCCGCAAGACCAGCATTGACGAGCTGCCGCAACTGTTCAATGTGCTGCTGGGAAACATGTCCATGGTCGGCCCGCGCCCGCACGCCACGGCGACCAAGGCGGCGGGCGTGCCCTTCGAAGTGGCGGTCAGCGAATACAGCTCGCGTCACCGAGTCAAGCCCGGTATCACCGGCTGGGCGCAGATCAACGGTTACCGGGGGGAGACCGACACCCTGTTCAAGATCCAGAAACGCGTCGAGTACGACCTGGAGTACATCTCCAAGTGGTCGGTGTGGTTTGACCTGTACATCGTCTTCATGACGATCCCGGCCGTCCTTTCCACCAAGGAAGTCTATTGATGAACACCCTCAACGGATTGATTCCCTGCATCATTTCCGGTGGTTCGGGCACCCGGCTGTGGCCGGTGTCCCGGCAGAACATGCCCAAGCCGTTCATGCGCATGCGCGATGGCATAAGCCTGCTGCAGAAAACCTTTCAGCGGGCGGCCAAACTGCCCGGCGTGGAAAGCGTGTTGACGGTGACCAACCGCGACCTGCTGTTCCGCACCCTGGATGACTACCGCCTGGTCAACAAGGCTCACCTGCCCCTGGACCTGCTTCTGGAGCCGTTCGGGCGTAATACGGCAGCGGCAATTGCGGTGGCGGCGTTGCACGTACAGGAACATTTTGGCGGCGACGCGCAGTTGTTGGTCATGCCCGCCGACCATTTGATCCTCAATGAAGTGGCGTTTGCCGAGGCCGTGACCCAGGCCCGCGACCTGGCCGAAGCCGGTTACCTGGTGACGTTTGGTATCCAGCCGGATCACCCGGAAACCGGCTTTGGCTACATTGAACAGGGTGAGCCGCTGAGCACGGGCAACCGGGTCAAACGCTTCGTCGAAAAACCCGACCTGGTCACCGCCCAGGGCTATCTCGACGGCGGCAAGCACCTGTGGAACGCCGGCATGTTCTGCTTCAAGGCCAGCACCCTGGTGGACGAACTCGCCACCCATGCGCCCGACGTGCTGGAAGCCGCCCGCACCGCGCTGGACCATAGCCAGAGCCTGCAAAACAAAACCTCGCGCCAGTGTGAGCTGGACTCGGAGGCCTTCGGCAGCGCGCCAGATATTTCCATCGACGTGGCCTTGATGGAAAAGTCCAAGCAAGTCGCCGTGGTGCCCTGCGACATCGGCTGGAGCGATATCGGCTCGTGGGAAGCCCTGCGCCAGCTCACCCCCAGCGACGCGCATGGCAACCAGGTCAATGGCGAAGCGATTTTGCATGACGTGCACAACTGCTACATCGACTCGCCCAAGCGCGTACTCGGCGCGGTAGGCGTGCGCGACCTGATTATCGTCGACACGCCCGACGCGCTGCTGATCGCCGACGCCCACCGTAGCCAGGATGTGCGCTACATCGTCGCCGAACTCAAGCGCCAGAACCATCCGGCGTACAGCCTGCACCGCACCGTCACCCGGCCGTGGGGTACCTACACCGTGCTGGAGGAAAGCAGCCGCTTCAAGATCAAACGCATCGTGGTCAAGCCGCAGGCGTCGCTGTCACTGCAGATGCACCACCACCGCAGCGAACACTGGGTGGTGGTCAGCGGCGCAGCGCAGATCACCAACGGCGAGCGCGAATTCCTGATCAACGCCAACGAGTCCACCTACATCCCCGCCGGGAATAAACACCGGCTGACCAACCCCGGCATTATCGACCTGGTGATGATCGAGGTGCAGAGCGGCGAGTACCTGGGCGAAGACGACATCGTGCGCTTCGACGACATCTACGGGCGCGCCCCGGCTGAAGTGAAAAAATGACATGCGTACGTCTCTGATCATCCCGACCCGTAACGCCTCCAGCCACTTGGCACGCCTGCTGCCGGCGCTGGAGATGCAAACCCTGCAACCTGACGAGTTGCTGGTGGTGGACAGCGCGTCCAGCGACGACACCGTGGCGCGCTTTCGCGCGTTCGGTGCACGGGTTGAGGTGATCGACGCGCGTGATTTCAACCATGGCGGTACGCGGCGCTGGGCCAGCGAACAGGTGGGCGGTGAGGCGCTGATCGTGATGACCCAGGACGCGATCCCCGCCACCCCCGAGACCTTCGCCAACCTGCTCGCCGAATTGCAGCAGGACCCGCTCAATGGCGTGGCCTACGGGCGCCAGCTGCCTCACCCCGATGCCGGTGTGTTGGGCGCGCAATCGCGGCACTTCAACTATCCGGAACAGAGCCGCAGCAAAAGCCTGGCCGATGCAGCGGAATTAGGGATCAAGACCTGCTTCAGCTCCGACTCGTTTTCCGTGTACCGGCGCAGCGTGCTGGAGGCGGTGGGCGGTTTCCCGGCAGACGTGATCGGCAGCGAAGACGCCTTCGTGGCCGCACGCATGCTGCTCGAAGGCTACAAGGTGCGCTACGCCGCCACGGCGCTGGTGCACCACTCCCACGATTACAGACTCATGGATGAGTTTCACCGCTACTTCGACATTGGCGTGTTCTACGGCCGCGAGCCGTGGATCAAGCAGGCCTTTGGCGATGCGGGTGGCGAAGGCAAGCGCTATGTGCTGGCTGAACTCAGGGCCTTGCGCAAGGCCCGAGCCTTGCACCGCATTCCCGAAGTGCTGGTACGCAGCGCGTTCAAATTGCTCGGCTACCGGCTGGGCCATCTGGAGCGCCGTCTCCCCCTCTCCCTAAAGCGGCGCATCAGCATGTTTCCCGGTTATTGGAGGTGAGCATCATGACCTACAGGAAGTCCCCCTTGATGAAACGAACCCTGCTCGTGCTCGCCCTGCTGACTGCGGCAGGCTGTAACACGCCTGCGCGCATTGTGCCGCCGGACGGCAAGACCGTCGAAGAAGGCAAGCGCGCCCTCGAGCAGCTTGCACAGCTACCGCCGGCGATGGAACGTATCCGCATCGGCGACCAGCTGCGCATCGTGCGCGATGCCGGTGAGATGCCGACGCTGTCAGCGTTCAACGTCAGCACCATCTATGAGCTGACGCTGTACACAGTGCAGACCGACGGCAAGATCAACTACCCGTTCCTGGGGCCGATCCAAGTGGCCGGGCGCCAGCCTTCGGAATTGGCCACGGAGCTGACCACCAAGCTCGCGCCGATCTACCGCGAACCGCGCGTGACCGTAAACATCAACCAGGCACCGGCCAGCTCGATCATCGTCGGCGGCGCGGTGAACAACCCGACGGCAGTGCAGATTGCCACGGCCAACACCCTTGAGCAGGCAATCATCGGTGCCGGCGGGGTCAGCCCGGCGGGCAATGCCAGCATGGTCGCCCTGCTGCGTGAAGACGCACAGGGTGCCTATCGCGCCTACTTCCTGGACTTCAGCCAACTGCTCAAGACCGGCCCCAACGGGCGCAAGCCTGTTCGCCTGCAACGCGGCGATGTGGTGTTCGTGCCCAAATCCAACGTGGGCGAGCGCATCCAAGGGGTGGATACCTACCTGAACCAACTGATCCCCTTCACCAAGTCCATTGGGGTTGGCTACAACTACACACGAACCAGCGGCGGCAGTAACTAAAGGAGCGACATCCCTATGATCGAGATCCGTTCTTTTCGTGATCTTCTGCGTCTGTTCTTCATTTTCCGGCGCGAGTTCAAACTGGCGGCGATTGCCGCGCTGGTGATCATCCTGCTGGGGGCTTTCTTGCTGCCGGCCAAGTACGAATCCACTGCGCGCCTGCTGGTCAAGCCTGGGCGGGATTCGACCCTGCCCATCGAGATCAGTAACCGCCAGGCGCTGGTGATGCCCAGCACGCAGCGAGACCCGATTGTCGACGAAGAACGCCTGCTCACCGGTCGCCCGATCGTGCGCGCGGTGGCGGAGCACTACCTGGAAGTGATCGACAACGCGCCACCGCCGGAAGGCTTCTGGAAGCGCACCAAGTACTACGTCAAGAGCGGCCTGGGTGCGGTATTCGATGGCCTGCGCGTGGTGCTGGAAACCGTTGGCGTGGTTGAAAAGACTACCCCGGTTGAACGCCTGGCCGTCAGCCTGGAGAAGAACTTTGAAGTGAGCCACGCCGCCGGCTCGACGGTGATGGATATCAGCTTCAAGTGGGGCGACCCGGAGATCGCCCAGGCGGTGGTCAAGGATTGGGTCGAAACCTATATCAACGAACGCACCCAGGCCTTGGGGCGCAAGAGCCTGTACGCCTTTTATGAAGGCCAGGCGGCCAACAGCGCGACCGAGATCAAGAGCTACAAGCAACAGATCCTCACGCACCTCAACGAGATCGGCGCAGCGAGCATCACCGATCGCCTGGAAGACTTGTCCGAGCGCATCAACGTGCTGCGCGGCGAGACCTTCAACACTACGCGGCTGATCGCCTCGTCCGACAGCGCAATCCAGAGCACACGCAAGCAACTCAAGAGCCAGCCGAAGGAAGTCACCACGGTGCGCCAGATCGCTCTGAACCCGCAGCAGCAGGACTTACGTCGCCTGCTTAACCAGAAGCTGCTGGAAAAGGCCGACATGATGCGCACGTACACGGACAATGCGCCGCCGGTCAAAGCCCTGGACGCGTCGATTCGTGCCATGCAGGTCCAGGTCGCCAGCGAAAGCAACACCGTTCAAGCCTCGGAAAACCGTGCGCCGAACACCCTGGAAATCCACTTACAGCGCGTGCTGCTGGATGAAACCAGTAACAACCTGGCGCTGCGCACGCAGCTGGTTCAACAGCAGAAACAATTGGTGAACCTGGAAGCGCAGCGCAAGCAAGCCCTGGAGATAGAACCGGAGCTGGCCCGCCTCTCCCGAGAGCTGAACACCACAGAGCGCAATTACGCGTTGTACGTGGATAACCTGGAAAAATCGCGCATCGACCGTGAGCTGGACAACAGCCAGATCAGCAACATTGCCGTGATCGAAGAAGCAACCCTGAACCCAGGCCGCATCTTCCCGAAAACCCTGGTGATGCTAATCCTGGCGATCCCGTTTGCGATCGTCGTCGGCTTGCTGGTGATCTACCTGTGCTACCTGCTCGACCAGCGTATTCACGACGGTGGCCTGGTGGAGCGCAAGTTCGGCCTGCCGCTGTGGACCACCCTGCCCGAGCTGGACACCACCACCGCGCAAAGCGCCAACGCGTTCAATGCGAGCATCTACCGGCTATACAGCTTGCTGCAGCCCGACCGTATCGCCGAGAAGGGCCTGACACTCGGGCTGACCTCAGCGCGTCACGGCGAGGGGGTGACCTTTGTGGTCGAGCAACTGCGCCAGTTGCTGGCCGAAAACGGCATCGATGTGCGGGTCGGCGGGCTTGAAGCGGCGGCGCCCGGCGAGGTGGTGCTGCTGGATGCCTCGGCGTTGCTGGCTAACCGCGATGCGTTTGTGACCCTGCGCTGCGCCGACCTGATCGCGCTGGTGGTGGAGGCGCGCAAAAGTACCGTGCCGGTGGTGGAGCATGCGCTGTCGATTCTCAACACGGCGTTCGGCAAGGTGGACGGCATCATCATCAACCGGCGCAAGTTCGAAGTGCCGAGCAAGGTGCTGCAGACCATTGGCAAATACCGGGGAGCGTTCTGATGCGTATCGCCCTGCTCGCGCCCTTGCCGCCGGAAAAAAACGGCATCGCCGACTACGCGAACCATTTCCGTACGGCGCTGGAACAACTCGGTGTGACGGTGCTGACGCCGTTGGCCGGGGTGGCGGGCAACTCCAAAGCGATAGAGCAGGCCGTCGCCGGCTTCGATTGGCAAACCGTCGACTTGGTGCACGCCGAGCTGGGCGGCGGGCGGCTGGGGGAGTTCCTGGCCCTGCGCGAGCTGCGCAAGGCTTACCCGCAACTGCCACTGACCGCCACCGTGCATGACCCGGAACGCTTGGTGTGGCGGCGTGAGCATCTGCCGTTCCCTTTGAGCCTGCTGGAGCGTTTGCCCAGCCCGTTACCCCAAGCGGCCGTGGTGCTGGCCGACCCGCTGACGTTGCGCGAAGAACGCCAGGTCGCCAAAGGGTTGACCCGGCTGGTGACCCTCACCCGCCTGGGTGCCAAGTGCTTGAGCCAGCGCATGCAATTGCCCGCCGCCAAAGTGGCGGTGATCAACCATGCCAACCTGGCGATTACACCGGCACCGCTGCCATCGCTGGACACGCTGCACCTGCTGTACTTCGGCTTCATCTACCGCGGCAAAGGCATCGAAGACCTGGTGCAGGCCCTGGCGGATGTGTTCAAACACGCCCCCGAATTACGCGATCGCGTGCGCCTGACCCTGGCCGGCGGCACTGCCCCGGAGATGGCATTTGGCGCGGGCGGTAATTACCTGGCGCAACTGAACGCGCAGATCGCGTCACTGGGCCTGACCGCGTCCATCGACTGGCGGCTGAACCTGCCCGCCGATGAAATTGCCCATACCATCCAGGCCCACCATGCGATGGTGCTGCCGTACCGCGAATCGAAAAAACTTGGCCTGCTCGGGCGCCAGCGCGGCACCAGTGGGGCGTTGTCCTGGGCGACCGCCTGCGGGCGCGGCGCGATCACCTCCGATGCGCGCGCGTTTGCCGAGGAAGTCGCCAGTGGCAACGGCGCCATTTACCCAGAGGGTGATGTGGCTGCCCTCGGCGAACAACTGTTGCGCCTGGCACGCACGCCGCTGCTGGCGCGGGATTGGGCCGAGCGCGCCGGGGAAATTGGTCGCGAACGGTTGTGGCCGTTGACGGCGCAGAAATTTGTCACGCTGTTTGGCGAGGCCATCGTCGGAGCCCGCCATGTCGCGTAAACGCACTTACCTGGTCACCCTGGCGGTAGTCGCCGCCCTGGGCCTCAGCGCGTTTTTGTGGGGGCGCCAGGCCGATGCCGAGAACCCTGTGCTCAAGGGCAGCAAAGTCGTGGTGTGGAAGGATTTCCTGGGGGTGAACGCGCAATTCCTGTGGTTCAGCCCGGTGCGTTACCAGATGCAGATCGACCGCCTAAAGGCCCTGGGCCTGGAATGGGTGCGCCTGGACCTGCACTGGGATCAGCTTGAACCCGCCGAGAACCAGTACCAGGTCGCAACCCTGGATCAGTTGGTCGGCAAGTTGCAGGACAATCAGCTCAAGTCGGTGTTCTACCTGGTCGGCTCGGCGCCCTTCGCTACGACCGCGCCAGCCGGGGCGCCGTATCAGGATCAGTACCCGCCCAAGGATCCGAACGTGTTCGCCAATCGCATGGCGCTGTTGGCCCAGCGTTATCCCAGTGTGGATGCCTGGCAGGTGTGGAATGAGCCGAACCTGCTGGGCTTCTGGCGCCCGGTAGCGGACCCGGCCGGTTATGCCACCCTTTTGACGGCTACCGCCAATGCCTTGCGCACCGTGAACCCGAACACACCGGTGGTGGCCGCTGGTATGGCGTTCTTCAGCGAAATGCCTAATGGGCAGACCATGCTCGCGGCCCTCGGTGCGCTGGGTGTAGCCAGCTTGAACACGGTAATTTCCTACCACCCCTACACCCAACTGCCTGAAGGCAACGATCCGGCGAACCTGGACTTCATCGCCAAGACCACCCAACTCAACCAGGCCTTGCGCAACGGCGGTGTACAAACCCTGTGGAGCACCGAGTGGGGCTGGTCGACTTACCACGGGCCAAAAGACGCCCAGGACATCATCACGCTACAAGCCCAGGCCGATTACATCGTGCGGCGTGTGGCGCTGATGAGCGCGATGGATTACGACAAAATCTTCCTGTTCACCCTCAGCGACCTCGACCAGCGCGCCAGCGTGCGCGACCAGTCGTATGGCCTGCTCGATATCGACGCCAACCCCAAGCCCGCCTACACCGCGCTGAAAAACTTCCTCGACGTCAGCGGGCCGCAACTCACGCCGGGCGATCCACCGGTTGCCGACCAGTTGCCCGGCGGTTTGTTCAGCATCGGCTGGACCCGTGCGGACGGGCGCAAGCTGTGGTTTTTCTGGTCTGCCCAAGGCGGCAACGCGCATTTGCCGGGCCTGGCCAGCGCCACCCTGTACGACCCGTTGCGCGGCACCCAGACCCCGGTGAGCGGCACCAACGGCCTGACTGTACCGGTCAAGTCGAACCTGCAAATTCTGCTATGGGATTGAGGCCTGCGATGCGCATTTTATGGATCCTGCCCTACTCACCCTGGCCCGCCACCAGCGGCGGCAAGACGCGCCAGTTTCACCTGCTGCGCAGCCTGGCCGCGCGCGGGCATCGGATCACCTTGCTACTGCATGACAAGCACCCGGTGTCGCTCACAGACCGCAAAGTGCTGGAAGCATTTCTCGAACAACTGATCATCCTGCCGCGCCGCCCACTGCGCAGTGTGAAGACCCTCGTGGCCGGGCTGTTTGCACCCTACCCGCTGCTGGCCAGTGTGAATGGCCTGTCGAATGAACTGCAGGAAACCTTCAACGGGTTGCTGGATGACGACTGGGACGTGGTGCAGATTGAGCACAGCTACAGCTTCCAGCCTTACGAGGACGCGCTGGCGCGTAAATCCCAGCCGTTCGTGCTGACCGAACACAATGTCGAGTCGGCCCTGGGCGCGGCCACCTATGACCGCTTGCCGGGCTGGGCGCTGCCCTTCATTCGCTACGATCAATGGCGCTACACGCGCTGGGAGCGTCGTGTGATGCGCCAGGCCACGCAGGTAGTGGCGGTGACTGACAGCGACGCACAGACCCTGACCAAGATCGCCGGCAAACCGGTGTCGGTGGTGGTCAATGGCGTGGATTGCGATCACTTCGCGGTGGCCCATCCCGATCCATCGGCACGCCGCGTGCTGTTCCTGGGCAATTACGAATACGCCCCCAATGTGGACGCTATCGAGTGGGCGCTGGATGAGATCCTGCCCAAGGTCTGGGAACGCTGCCCGCAGGCACGCATGAGCGTGTGTGGTTTCGGCATGCCAGCCAGCTGGCGCGAGCGCTGGCAGGACCCACGCATTGAGTGGCAAGGTTTTGTGCCTAACCTGATAGACCTGCAATCGAGTTGCTCGGTTTTTCTTGCGCCGTTGCGCCATGGCGGCGGTTCCAAACTCAAGGTGCTTGAAGCCTTGGCCGCCGGCCTGCCGCTGGCAAGTACCGAGCAAGGTGTCTCGGGGCTCGACCTGATAGAAGGCCTGGACTACCTAGGCGGCCAAACCGCCGCGAGCCTGGCAGACGCCGTGGTGCGTCTGCTGCAGTTCCCCGACGCCGCCGGGCCCATGGGTGAAGCTGGCCGCGCGTATGTGCGTCGCGCCCATGACTGGAGCGTCGCCGCCAGCCAGCTAGAGCAGGTGTACGCGAGCCTTTCGCCGTTGAATCAAAAGGAGCCCGCATGCGTGTAGGCCTGGATTACCGCACCGTCGGCACTTCGCCGCAATCGGGCATCAGCCGCCAGGTGTACGCGCTGGAAAGCGCCCTGCACAGCCTGCCGGGCATTGAGCTTGAGCGGTTTACCGTGGCGCCCCTGGGCGATGAAACCCGTTTGCAGGCCCACTGCCCAGCCTGGGGCTGCGCGAAGACCGCCATGCACCAGCCGCAGAATCGCCTGCGTTTCGAGGCCGGTTTTCTACCGCGCGCGTTGCGTGAGCAGCCTATCGACCTGTACATCAGCACCTTTAACATGGGCCTGCCGTTGCCGCCCAAGCCGAAAGGATTGCGTACCGTGGTGCTGCTGCATGACCTGTTTCAGATCACCTTGGACAACTACCACGCCAACCGTTTGAAGGCGCTGATCTACAAGACCAGCGATCGCCTGTCGATTGCCTACGCGGTGCACAGCGCCGACCGGGTGTGGACGCCGTCGCAGTACAGCGCCGACGAAACCGCGCGGTTGTTTCCCAAGTCGGCGGGCAAGATTCGCGTGCTGCCCAACCAGGTCGACGGTTTTTCCGAACTGGCGGCGGACCTCAGCGCCCGCCAACTCCCCGAGCGCTACTGGCTGCTGGTGGGCACCCGCGAGCTGCGCAAAAACGTGCCATTCCTGGTGGAGGCCTGGCAGAAAGCGCGACGCCAATCCCCTGCCGTGCCGGATTTGGTGCTGGTGGGCAGCCTCGACCATTTGCCCGAAGCCCTGCGTGCCCTACCGGGTATTCGCGCGCTGAGTGGCGTGTCGGATGCCGAATTGCACGCGCTGTACCGCCGGGCATTACGCTTGTGGCAACCTTCGTATGCCGAGGGCTTTGGTCTGCCTGTGATCGAAGCCCTGAGCGTGGGCACCCCGGTGGCGGTGGCCAGCGGTACGTCGCTGGATGAAATCACCCCGCCGTCGGCACCGCGCTTCTCGCCCACCGATGGCCCGGCGCTGACGCAGTTGATGGTCAGCCTGGGCGAGCGCGCCAATGAGGAATCGCCCGAGCAACGGCGCCAGTGGGCGGAGCGCTTCAACCATCACGCCTATCGCCGGCGCCTGGGCGAACTGATTGAGGAGCTGAAGTGAAAATAAATTTAACCAGCCTCTTCGCGATCCTCTTCGGCCTGCTGTTTGGCGCCCTCGCGCTGCTGCTGTCACCGGCCAAGGCGTTCCTCGCCGTGATCGGCCTGGCCGGGGCCGTTACCATCCTGCGCTTTCCGTTCTGGGGCTTGTTGCTGTTTGCCCTGATCGCCACGTTCATGCCGTACTCCACGGTCAACCTGGGCATTCGCAGTACCGTCAGCGAAGCCATCCTGGCGCTGACATGGGGCGCGGTGCTGTGGCACAACTTCCTGGCGCGCCTGCCCGACACACCGAGCCTCTCCCGCCGGCCTACCGACCAGATGCTGCTGTGGCTGATGCTGTTCAGTGTGTTCCCGTTTATCGTCGGCCAAGTCACCATCCACGCCGACACCAGCGGCGTGGCCAACTGGCTGCGCTGGTTGTTGAGCCTGTCGGCGGTATTCCTCTGCGCTAAATTGCTGGTGGATCACAAGCACCGCGAATCGCTGGTAATCGCCCTGCTGCTGGGCAGCCTGGCGATGCTGGTGCTGTCGATTGCAGTGTTTGTGCACACGCGATCCGCGGCCGGCATTGCGCCGATCCTGGGGCTGTTCAACTACGCCAACTTCGACATGTTGAAGTTCGGCCTGGAGGCCATGTCTTCGCGCATGGGCTCGCCGTGGATGCACCCGAATGCCATCGGCGGGATCATGGCGTTGCTGCTGCCCCTGGCCTTCTGTTTCGGCATGACCGAGCAAGGCTGGAAACGCGCGCTTGGCCTGATCGTGGCGTGCCTGGGCGCGGCGGCGCTGCTGTTGGCCAGCAGCCGCGGCGCGATGGTCAGCCTGGCATTGGTGCTGATGTGGATGGCCACGCGCCGGGTGCCCTACACCGGTCGCCTGCTGATGATCGGTGCGGCGCTGACGGTAGCGTTGGTGATGGCTTATCCACCGTTGCAGGAGCGCCTGGCGACGATCTTTTCGTCGGATAACGCCAGTACAGAAGTGCGTTTCGACGAGTACCGCATGTTCCCGCAGGCGGTGGGGTCTTACCCGTTCGGTATTGGCTTCAAGGTGGATCCACCGGTACCGGGCACTCAGTTGCTGGGCATCTCAAACCTGTGGCTGAACTTCATCTACAAGACCGGCATCGTCGGCATGCTGTTTTTTGTGGCGGTGACGGTGCGCTGGTGGCGTGAAGCGCGCCCGGACAGCGGCCCGATCCGCCTGACGAAAGACAATGCGCTATGGCTGGGCACCACCGCCGGGATTCTCTCGGCGCTGGTCAGCGGCCTGTTCGACCACTACTTCAGCTTTGCGGTGGTGATGGTCGCGCTGTTCTGGCTGATGGTGGGGATCAATGTGCTGGAGGCCCGCCGACTGTTTCCGGCGCGCCTGCCACAGGTAAAAAGCGTGGCGTTGCGCAAACCGCTGATTGATGGCGCGCAACCCTGATGCTGGGCTCCGCGGTCTGGCTGACCCTGGCGACGCTGCTGGGCTTGTGCCTGGGCTTCGCCCGCGAATGGTTGCTGGTGGCGGCCTGGGGTGCGAGTGAGCGCAGTGATGCGTTCCTGATCGCGCTGTTTTTGCCGGAGGCGCTGCGCATGTCTCTGGCTGGCGGTGTGCTGAGCGCCGCTGCGCTGCCGCTTTATCTCGCGCGCAAAGACGACGAGCGGCAGGGCTGGTTGACGGAGTTGTTTCCGACGTTGCTGCTGATCGCGCTGGTCATCAGCCTGCTGCTGACGCTGTGGGCGCCGTGGCTGGTGCAACTGCTTGGGCCGGGCTTGGCGGCCAGTGCGACGGCTTTGGCGAGCAGCAACTTGCAGATTGTCGCGTGGTGCGTGCCGGGGCTGATGCTGCATGCACTGTTCAGTATTCCGTTGCAGGCCAGCGAGCGTTTTGTGCTGGCAGGCTTGGGCTCATTGTTGTTCAATCTGCCGCCGGTGACCTACCTCGCGTTCGCGGGTACCGCCACCCAACCGCACTCCCTGGCACTGGCGTGCCTGGCCGGCAGCCTGTTGATGCCGTTGGCGCTGCTGCCGTCGATGTGGCGTCAGGGTTGGCGGCCATGGCATTGGCAATTGTCGTTGGCGCCACTACGGGAGTTGGGCCAGCGCATCGGCCCACTGTTGTTGAGCAATGGCGCCAGCCAGGGCCTGGCGCTGATCGAGCGGCTGGTGGCGTCGTTGCTGGGGGAAGGCGCGGTGACCTGGATCAACCTGGCGCGCAAGCTGATGAACCTGCCGCTGATTGCGCTTATGAGCCTCAACCAAGTACTGCTGGGCATGATGAGCCGTCGCCAGGGCGATGAACGCCTGGCCCTGCTCAAGCGCGGCCTGGAAACCGCCAGCGTGCTGACCCTGCCCGCTGGCGTTGGCCTGGTGGCGGCGGCACCGAGCCTGGTGGCGTTGCTGCTGCCCAGGCAATCGGTGGACTCGCCGTTGCCACTGTTGCTGGCCTGGTTTGCTGTGCCACTGGTGTTCGGCGCCTGGAACGCCTTGCTCGCGCGCTATGCCTATGCCGCTGGCGATACACGCCAGCCACTGCGCTGCGAATTGCTCGGTAGCTTGGTCAATGTGCTGCTGCTCGGCGCCCTGCCTTTTATGTTCGGCCTGGCCGGCATTCCTCTGGCTGCGCTGGCCGGGGTGATCTGCACCGCGTTACTGCTGATGCAGCGCCAAGCCTTGCTTGGCGCCCTGCCCTGGGCCCGGCATTGGCTGCTCAGTGCAGTGCTGATGGGCGTGGTGGCGCTGGCGCTGTTTCGGGTTGAAGGCGTGTGGCTGCAACTGGGGCTGAGCACCCTGACCGGCGCGGTGGTGTTGCTCGGGATGGGGCTGTGGCTGAAGCCGTGGCGCAAGGCATGAACGATCAATCGGGACAACTCAGATGAAACATCGCTGGATTCAAATGGATATTGCCAAGGGTATCGGCATCCTGGTGATCGTATTTGCCCACAGCTGGTTCGTCGCCACCTCGCCGGACTTGCTGTACCCGGTACTGGCGTCGTTTATCTTGCCGTTGTTCTTCTTTTTGTCGGGGGTGTTCTTCAAGCCTGAACAACCGTTCGTGGAGATGGCGGTGCGCAAGGCCGATGGCCTGCTCAAGCCGTTTCTCTTCACCATGCTCACCTATGTGGTCGTGCGCAGCATTCTGCGCGGCCAGCCGCTGCTACCGGATGTGGGTGGCGTGCTGTATGCCTCGGTGGACACCCTCCCGTGGCAGGCGCTGTGGTTTCTGCCGCACTTCTGGGTGGCGATCCTGTTCAGTTGGGTGATGCTGCGGTTGATCCAGCGCTTGAAGCTGTCGCTGTGGTTGAGCCTCGCGCTGGTGGCACTGCAATTGATCCTAGGCGCCTGGATGCTGCCGTGGTTCTGGCAACTGCCGGTCACCTTCGGCGAGCATACGTGGGTGCTGCCAGGCCTGCCGTTCAGCCTGGATATCACGCTGATCAGCAGCACTTACTTCATTGTCGGCTACCTGTTGCGCGATTGGTTGCGCCGGCACTCGGGTTCCTGGCTGACGCTGTTGATCTCGATCGCGCTGTTCGCCCTGGTGTTCACCTTCACCTGGGACACCATGGACCTGGCACAGCGTCGCTACGACCATTGGTTCTGGACCACACTGCCGGCCGCGATCGGCGTTTATGCCTGCTGGGCGCTGGCGCGGGTGCTGATGGTCTCGGCCTGGGTCACCCGGGCCATGACCTACATCGGCCAGAACACCTTGATCCTGCTGATCTTCCACGGCGAGATCCAGCACAAGTCCTTCGACCTGATGGAGCGCTTGGGGCTGCCTGCACTGCCGGCGGCGTGCGTGGGGTTTGTGGTGGCGGTGGTGGTGCCGTTATTGATCGGGGAAGTGATCAAGCGGGTGGCGTTTTTGCGGTTTCTCTACTTTCCGTTTCCAGTGCGTAAGGCGACCGGGGAGAAGGCGGCAACGTAAGGAACACTTGAAGATGCGCAGCATTGGTATCTACACATCTCGAGAGCAACCTGTGTGAGCGGGCTTGCCCCGCCCCCTACAGGGTTGTGCAGATACTTATAGCCATCGCGGGCAAGACGGACGACGGACGCCCACAAAGGGTTATGTATTTCAGTCGTCGAGTTGTTGCGAAGCTGGCTTACTGCCGTGCTTGGCCGGTTTGGCACCCTTGGTCGGCGCAGCAGCGGGTGCTGCTGGTTCAGGCTCTGCGGCCGCGGCAGCTTCTTTTTCCGCCATCGGCATTTGGTCAATAGCCGCGAAAAACTCCTTCAAGTCGAGGGTATCCGGTGGCACGGTCTTCTCGACTTTCTTCTCACCGTCCTTGCCCACCAGGATCACTTTAGTGCCACTGCCGGCGCCCAGTTTGAGGGCACGAATCAGCGCATTGGTTTCGGGCGGCGTGAGCTTTTTGTTGTCCTTTGGGTCCTTGGCGAACTTCTCCCCTTCGGCACCAATGCTGCCGAATTTCACGGTGTAGAACACCATGCTGCGCTCTTCAAAGGACTGCTTGGTCGCAGGCTCGTCCAACTGTTTCTTTAGGGTCGCCAAGGTGTCGTTGCCAGCATCAAGCTCCACCACCACCAGCGGCCGGGCTTTGCCCAAGTCCTGCTTGAGCGGGTTGATATCATCAGCAGCCAACAGCGGCCCCGTTAAAGCCATCAAGGTAGCCAGGGTCAGCGACCGGATGAGCATGCGCACCTCCTTTGAATTCCATGCAGGGTTCTTGAGTTTCATGTCTGCGACAGTCAAATTCAAGGATGATTCCTACATCACCTTAATAAAGCGTAGGTCAGGACGCCCGCTACGCAAGGGTTTGGTGGGTTCAACTGTCATTGTTTCCACTGATTGCGGAAACTTCATGAGACCTTCCACTCCGGCCAATGCCTCGCCAATACGGGGGCGACGATGGGGTCGGCATCCACTTGCGCCAGACTCTGGGCAAAGCTCGGCGCCAGCCCGTTCAATGCGTCCCGTGCCTCGTCCCAGCGCGACACCGCTGCGGCCATCAAGCCCAGTGCATTCGGAGTGTGGTTCGGGCCAAACAAATGCCCGGCAAACTGATCGGCAAATACCACCCAGGCCTGGTGCAGGTAGCGCCGGGTGCCCGTAACAAGCTGCGCCTGCACCGTTTCGTTGACGTCGCCGATCCAGCGTTGGGGGTAATCGATAATGCCGATCGCCGAATAGCAATTGGCCGCGATATACACCAGGCCGCGAATGATCTGCGCACGGTTGCCGGCCAGCAGGTCGGAGCCGGGAAACTCCAGGCCCAGATGGATCAGGATCGCTGCGCTTTCCGTCAGCACCTGGCCGTCGGGGGTTACCAGGGTGGGCACCTGTTTGAGCGGGTTGATAAGGGCCAGCTCCTCACTGCCCTCACCTTCCGCCCAGGAGGCCGCGTCTACCCTTCGCCACGGCACCGCACATCGTTGCAGGGCGATTTCAATCATGCAGGAACCGGATTCGTCGATGCCGTAGAGCGTGTACATGGGCCTGTCCTCCTAGCGGTGCCTGCGCCCAAGAGTGCAAGTAACCACGGAGTCGAATCAAGTGTTTTAAAACAAGCCCATTTGCCCGCCGACCAGCGTGCTGAAATCGTCATTCACAAACGGCAGGATAGCGTCGGCCACCGGCTGCAATTGCCGGGTGACGTAGTGGTCGTAGTCGATGGGTGCTTGCCGCACTTCGAGGGGTTCCGGGCCGTTGACGCTGATCACGTAGCTGATCCAGCCACCGCGCTGGTATTGACGGGGGCGGTTCAGCCGGTCGTTGTATTCGTCCGCCAGGCGCGCAGCACGCACATGCGGCGGCACGTTGCGCTCGTAATCGTCCAGCCGTCGGCGCAGGCGTTTGCGGTAGATCAGCAACTCATCGAATTCGCCGCTCAGGGTACGGCGCACGTAGTCGCGTATGTAGTCCTGGTGGGGCTGGCGATGGAAGATGCGCTGGTACAGCTCCTGCTGGAATCGGCGGGCCAGGGGCGACCAGTCGCTGCGCACGGTTTCCAGGCCTTTGTAGACCATTTCTTCGCTGCCATCGCTACGCACGACAAGGCCCGCGTAGCGCTTCTTGCTGCCCTCCTCCGCGCCACGAATGGTCGGCATGAGGAAGCGCGTGAAGTGGGTTTCGTATTGCAGTTCCAGGGCGCTTTGCAGGCCGAACGCCGTTAGCAGGTGCTCGCGCCACCAGTCGTTGACGTGCTGTACCAACGCCCGTCCAATGCGGCTGGCCTCTTCCTGAGAATGCGCGCTGCCGAGCCAGACGAAGGTGGAGTCGGTGTCGCCGTAGATCACCTCATAGCCTTGGGCTTCGACCAGTTCGCGGGTCTGGCGCATGATCTGGTGACCGCGCAGGGTGATTGACGAAGCGAGCCGTGTATCGAAGAAACGGCAGCCGCTGGAACCGAGTACGCCGTAGAAGGCGTTCATGATGATTTTCAGGGCCTGGGACAGCGGCGCATTGTGTTCGCGCTTGGCCACTTCGCGGCCTTCGGAGACCCGCGCGACGATTGAGGGCAGGCAGTGCCGGGTGCGGGAAAAACGCGCGCCGCGAAAGCCTTCCACCGACGCACTGTCATCGGGGTACTTGAGGCCTTCGATCAGGCCCACCGGGTCGATCAGGAAACTGCGGATGATCGATGGGTAGAGGCTTTTGTAATCGAGTACCAGCACCGATTCGTAGAGACCGGGGCGCGAGTCCATGACAAACCCGCCGGGGCTGGCCTGGGGCGGTTTGTCGCCCAGGTTTGGCGCGACAAAGCCCTGGCGGTGCATCAACGGCATATACAAATGGGTGAACGCGGCGACAGAGCCACCGTTGCGGTCAGCCGGCAACCCGGTGACGCTGGCGCGCTCCAACAAGAACTTGAGCAGCTCAGTCTTCTTGAAAATCCGCGTGACCAGCTCGCAGTCCTTGAGGTTGTAGCGTGCCAGGGCGGGCTTGTCCTCGGCGAACATGCGGTTGATTTCGTCCATGCGCTGGTACGGCGTGGAGATGTCCTTGCCCTCGCCCAACAGGGTTTGCGCGACGTTTTCCAGGCTGAAGGATTCGAAGCTCCAGGTGGCCGAGCGCAGGGCCTCGATGCCATCGATGATCAGCCGCCCCGCCGCCGCCGCGAAGTAGTGATTACGGCTACCGTGTTCGCGCCAGGCCATCGGCTCTTCGCCACGCCCAAGCATCAGCGGCACGTTGAGGCGCTGGGCGTGTTCGTGGAGGACACGCAGGTCGAACTGCACCACGTTCCAACCGATGATCGCATCGGGGTCGTGCTGGGCAAGCCATTGGTTGAGTCGTTCGAGCAATTGCGCGCGGGTGTCGCTGTAGTCGAGCTTGAAGTCCACTGCGTCGGTGTTGTTCGGCGGGCCGAGCATGTACACCTGGCGCTCGCCGCAGCCTTCGAGGGCGATGGAATAGAGATCCCCCTCGGCGGTAGTCTCGATGTCGAGGGACACCAGTTTCAGCGGCGGGCGGTAGTCGGGCGCGGGTTTCATCTGCGCGTCGCAGAGCACGCCGTTTGCGTCGGGAGTGCCACCGAACCACACCGGTGCGGTGATGAAACGCTCCATCATGTAGCGCTCGGGTGGGCGCACGTCACCTTCGTAGACATCCACACCGGCAGCGCGCAGGCGTTTTTCCACGTCCATCGCCTGGCGGTGCTGGCGGGTGTAAAGACCCAGGACCGGGCGGTGATGGAAATCGCACAACTGCAACGGGCGCAATTCGATGTCGCGCTCACCCTTGAGCAGCCAATCCAGCGGCTTGCGATGGGCTTCGGGGATAAACATCACCGAGGTCTGCACGGGGAGGCGGATAAACCTAGGGCCGTGGTCGGTCGCCAGCCAGAAGCTCACCTCCGTGCCCGCCGGGGTATCACGCCAATGCCGGGTCAGGACAAAACCCTGCTGTAAATCCACCGTAACGCACCTCAGGAATCGCTTTCAGGGCGTGATTCTACTCGGCATCGCACGAGTGCGGCACGTTAACGCTCATGACGGCTGCCCCAACAATCATGATGCTGTTTAGGGCCCAGCCTGGCTCAGATAGGTTTCGATGTTGCTCATCTGTTCGTCCCAGCCACGGGAATTCATTTTGAAGGCTTTTTGCCGCCTCGCCTCAGGCACTGCGTCAAAACCCGATTCGACCACCCATAGCAGAATGCCCGGAGCACGGTCTTCAATGGTGAACTCCACCAACGTCGGGGTCTCCTGGTCATAGTCGACGCCCTCTTCTACCGCGAACGGATGCCACCAGAAAGAGAACAGTGTTTGCGGCAGGATGCGTTCGATTTTCACCTTCCAGATCACATGTTTGTAACCTGGGTAGGTGATAGGCGCTTCAACGGTTTGCCCCGCGACAAACGCCTTGCCCGTGAGTGCAATCCGAAACCATCGGCCGAATTGTTCGGCGTCTGTCAGTGCTTCCCACACCTGTTTACGTGGAGCATTGAGCAGTACTTTTCGTTCTATGCGGTCCAATACGTGCATACGTCACCTCCTGCATTGACAGTAGGCGACATCGACTAATGCGCAACCTTTCGGTCACGCATTGGTGTTGCTACTTACTTCAGAATTTCCATTTGGCGTTGACCATCGCATTGCGCGGATCGCCGTAGGAACCTGAGTTGAATGTGCCCATGCCGTCGTAATATTTTTTGTCGAACAGGTTGTTGACGTTCGCCGTGAGACTCGCGGGAGGTATAGCCGCCGAACACGTTCCAGCCTGCGGCCAATTCACCGGAAATCTCAGTTTCGACACCGCGCGTGGTGGTGCCAGCGATGGCCTGGAGGTAGGCGTGCTCAAGGGCTTTTCGGCGAAAGCTGTATCATCACGCGCTTGGCAATCGTCACAAGAAAGTGCCGGGCCTCCTTCAAGTCAGCGGCCACCGGCTTCGCGCGCTCGGCCAGCAACAAACGGATAAGGTGTCTTGAGCCAGGTCTGCAGCCTGATGGGAACAACCCAGGCGCGCAGGTAACCAACTGACCAATCAGCGGGGGTGGCCACTGTAGAGTTGGCCAATAGGTTCGTGGGTAGGATGAGGCCCAGCGGACAACGGCATAGTGATATTGCGTAAGAATGAGAACGCTTCGCAATTTAGCACTAAGGCAAATGGCTTGTATGACAGTGATGCGCAACGCGGCGGCAAAAGGTAGATTCTCCCACCTCCCCCCCCCCTGAGGTGACGCACCATGACTGAACAGCTCCATGGAAGTTGTTTCTGCAAAGCCGTGCAGTATCAGCTAGACAGCTTGGATATGCCCGTCAGTCACTGCCATTGTTACAGCTGCCGCAAGGTGCATGCGGCGGCCTTTGTGGCGACGGCCGGCGTGATGCGCGAACACTTTCGCTGGACGCGGGGCGTGGAGCTGCTGGCGTCTTTCGAATCTTCGCCAGGCAAACTCAGGCATTTCTGCTCGCGCTGTGGCTCGCATCTGATGGCAGAGCGTGTGCATCAACCCCATGTCATTGTGCGGGTGGCGACGCTGGATGATGATCCGGGTGTCACGGCCACCGCGCATATCTGGACAGCCCATGACGTGCCCTGGCTTACCTACCAAGGCGTAGAGCAATGGGACGAATGGCAAGTATGATTTAAACCTTTGGGTCGCCAGGCGCCTTAGTCGGCGTCGCATATTGCGGTTTCAGGTGGCCTTCCTGATCGAGCAACCAGGCATCCATAATCTGACGTACTACCGGCCCCGCGACGCGGCCTCCGGCCTCGCCGTTTTCGATCATCACCGAGATCACGATTTTCGGATGCTCCGCCGGAGCGAAACCGACGAACAAGGCGTTGTCACGGTGGCGCTCCTGGGTCTTTTCGCGGTTGTAACGCTCACCCTGCTTGATCGCCACCACTTGCGCTGTACCACTCTTGCCGGCAATGCGGTATTGCGCGCCTTGTGCCGCCGCGCGTGCAATACCGCGTGGATCGTGCATGACCAGTTGCATGCCGTGGTTGACCTGCTCCCAATCGCGCGGGTCCTTAAGGACCACGTTAGGCATCGGATTTTCATCCTCGGGCGGCACGCCGTTGATGGTCTTGGCCAGATGCGGTCGGTTCCACACACCTTTATTGGCGATCAAAGCAGTGGCCTGGGCCAGTTGCAACGGCGTGACTTGCATATAGCCCTGGCCGATGCCGAGGATCACGGTTTCGCCCGGGAACCACGGCTGACGCCGGGTGGCGCGCTTCCAGGCCTGGGATGGCATCAGGCCAGCTGACTCTTCGAACATATCCAGCGACACTTTCTGGCCCAGGCCGAATTCCGCCAAGTAGTCATGCAGGCGGTCAATGCCCAGCTTGTGGGCCAGTTCGTAAAAGTAGGTGTCGTTGGAGCGCATGATGGCGGCGTCCATGTCTACCCAGCCGTCGCCGCTGTGGTTCCAATTGCGGTATTTGTGGTCAAAATCCGGCAGTTGGTAGTAACCGGGGTCGAAGACACGGGTTTGCGGCGTGACGACACCGCTGTCGAGGCCGGCAATGGCGACTTCAGGCTTGATGGTCGAGCCCGGCGCGTAAAGTCCTCTAAGGACGCGGTTGAACAGTGGCCGGTCGATGGAGTCATGCAACGCGGCATATTCCTTGAAGCTGATGCCGGTGACGAACAGGTTTGGGTCGAAACTCGGCTTGCTGACCATGGCCAGCACTTCCCCGGTTTGCGGGTCGAGGGCAACCACCGAGCCACGGCGATTACCGAGGGCTTCTTCCGCCGCTTCCTGAAGGTGCACGTCGAGGCTCAGCACAATGTTTTTGCCCGGGATCGGATCCGTGTGTTTGAGTACGCGAAGTACGCGGCCCTGAGCATTGGTCTCGACTTCTTCATAGCCTACGTGACCATGCAGCTCGGACTCGTAGAAGCGCTCGATACCGGTCTTGCCGATGGATTGCGTACCGCGATACTCCACAGAGTCGAGGGCTTTGGATTCTTTCTCATTGATCCGCCCCACATACCCGATGGAATGGGCAAAGTGGGCGCCCAGAGGATAGTGGCGAACGAATTGCGGTTCTACGTCTACCCCAGGCAGGCGGAATTCGTTCACAGCCAGCAGCGCGATCTGTTCTTCGGTCAGCTCGTAAAACAATGTCACAGGCACGAAGGGGTGGCGTGCTTGTTTGAGCGCCTTGTCGAACACAGCACGTTCTTCGGCGGGCAGGTGCAGCAAACGAATGATGGCGTCCAGCTCACCTTTGAGGTCAGTGGTGCGCTCACGGGTGATGATCAGGTTGTAGCTGGGGCGGTTGTCGGCAAGCACCACACCATTGCGGTCATAGATCAACCCGCGCGTTGGTGTGATGGGCAACACGTGGACACGGTTGTTTTCAGAAATCGTGGAGTGATAGTCGTACTGCACCACCTGCAGAAAATACATACGGCCTACCAAGGCGCAGGTGATGCCAATCACTAACAGTGCGCAGGCGAGCAGGCGCTTGTTGACAAGGCGGTTTTCTTTTTCGTGATCTTTGATCGGTATCGGTTCAGGCATTTCTACAGCATCTCGTTAAAGAAGGTCGACGCCGCGTCCTGCGGATTAAAGATCAATCCCTGTGAAAATGTGCTGCACCATACCAAAAATGCAGAAACACTTTGTATCGTTTTACCCAACGGTATGCCGGATGAGGGATTTTTCATGGAGGCTCGGATTACGGTAAGGGGAACGGTGACAAGCCCTTCCTCCTGGGACTTTCCAACCGCCCAAAACAAAACCCCTGTTTGCGTTAGCAAACAGGGGTTTCGGAATTTAATCTTGACGATGACCTACTCTCACATGGGGAAACCCCACACTACCATCGGCGATGCATCGTTTCA
>NZ_CAXAOY010000019.1:0-135544 GCF_963970975.1 Pseudomonas sp. RA_15y_Pfl1_P11 | reverse complement strand
AATACTAATTGCCCGTGAGGCTTGACCATATAACACCCAAGCAATTTGACTACTCTAACGAGCATCAGATTGCGGTGTGTGAAGACGATAGAACCGAAAGTTCGATCTCACGAAAACACCGAAAGCTATCACATACCCAATTTGCTGAAGCGAGGCCATGTGGTCACGACTCAGTACCCGAATTTCTTGACGACCATAGAGCATTGGAACCACCTGATCCCATCCCGAACTCAGTAGTGAAACGATGCATCGCCGATGGTAGTGTGGGGTTTCCCCATGTGAGAGTAGGTCATCGTCAAGATTAAATTCCGAAACCCCTGTTTGCTAACGCAAACAGGGGTTTTGTTTTTGTAGAAGTTCATGAATTTCATCGGCACGTTGCGAATGCAGCGAATCGGTACACAGAATTTCTTGACGACCATAGAGCATTGGAACCACCTGATCCCATCCCGAACTCAGCAGTGAAACGATGCATCGCCGATGGTAGTGTGGGGTTTCCCCATGTGAGAGTAGGTCATCGTCAAGATTGAATTCCGAAACCCCTGTCTGCTAACGCAGACAGGGGTTTTGTCGTTTAGATCAGCAATTCTGTATTGCTGTCAGACCTGATTGATCATCCGGGCATCCAGCCCGCAGTTCGCTGCATTATTGGTTGGTTTCATTTTCTATCGCAGGACCTAGACCAAGGTGCCTAAGCGCTCAAAGCGTTCGTTATCCAATCCTCGTACGACAACCATCGGTCGGTTTCCTGCGAAAAATGGCGATCCATCTTACATTTCCCTAAGTTTTGCCTCGGCTTGGCCGAAAGCCTGACAAGCCATGCGTGCACCGAGATAGAGCGGTCCAAGACTCCGCCTATAACGTTACATGGAATGTCCACTCGGCACGCTAACTCCCCTTTGGCAAAAGAAGTCGATGAAATGAATCTCAAGTTCAGTCATAAAATTCTGTTGGCCGCGTCAGGCGTTGTGGTTCTGGCCTTCGCGTTATTTACTCTCTACAACGACTACCTGCAGCGCAGTACCATCAAGCAGAACCTAGAGTCGTCCATCGCGCAGTCCGGTGAACTCACCGCCAGCAGTGTGCAGAACTGGCTTAGTGGGCGAATATTGGTGCTCGAAAGCCTCACGCAAAACGTCGCCCACCAAGGTGGTTCTGCCGACCTCCCTGGTCTGGTCGATCAACCGGCCTTCACCTCAAACTTCCAGTTCACCTATGTTGGCCAAACCAACGGCGTGTTTACGCAACGCCCGGACGCGAAAATGCCCGACGGCTACGACCCCCGTCAGCGCCCTTGGTACAAACAGGCAGTGGCTGCGGACAAGCCCATGCTTACACCACCGTATATGGCCGCAGTGGGTGGGCAGATCGTGACCATCGCGATGCCGGTGAAAAAGGACGGTGAATTGCTCGGCGTAGTCGGCGGTGACCTGAGCCTGCAGACCTTGGAAAAAATCATCAACTCGGTAGACTTCGGCGGCATCGGCCATGCGTTCCTAGTGAGCGGCGACGGCCAGGTCATCGTCAGTCCTGATCAAGGACAGGTGATGAAAAACCTCAAGGACATCTACCCCGGCACTCAGTTACGCATCGAGAAGGTCAGTCAGGAGGTCGTTCTCAACGGCCAGGACCGCATCCTGTCATTTACCCCTATCAGCGGTTTGCCCGGCGCAGATTGGTATATCGGTCTGTCGATTGATAAAGACAAAGCCTACGCAGCATTGGGCAAGTTCCGTACTTCCGCGCTGATTGCCATGTTGATCGCCGTGGTTGCGATTGCCGTGCTCCTGAGTGTGCTCATCCAAGTACTGCTGCGGCCTCTTACCACCATGGGTGTGGCGATGCAGGACATTGCGCAGGGCGAAGGTGACCTGACCCGTCGCCTTGCTGTCACCAGCAAGGACGAGTTCGGCGAAGTCGGCAGCGCGTTCAATCAATTCGTAGAACGCATCCACGCATCGATTTCGGAAGTGTCTTCAGCAACGCGCCAGGTGCACGACTTGTCCCAGCGTGTAATGGCCTCGTCCAATGCCTCTATCATCGGTTCCGACGAGCAAAGCGCACGCACCAACAGCGTGGCCGCTGCGATCAACGAACTGGGCGCCGCCACTCAGGAAATCGCGCGTAACGCCGCCGATGCCTCGCAGCACGCCAGCGGAGCCAGTGAGCAGGCCGATGATGGGCGCAAAGTGGTGGAGCAAACTATCCTCGCAATGTCGGCGCTGTCGCAGAAGATCAGCCTGTCCTGCACGCAGATCGAAACCCTGAACGCCAGTACTGACAACATTGGTCACATCCTTGATGTGATCAAGGGTATTTCTCAGCAAACCAACCTGCTCGCACTCAACGCCGCCATTGAAGCGGCACGTGCCGGTGAGGCCGGTCGAGGTTTTGCGGTGGTCGCTGACGAGGTGCGCAACCTGGCTCACCGCACCCAGGAGTCGGCCGAAGAGATCCACAAAATGATCACCTCGCTGCAAGTGGGCTCGCGTGAAGCGGTTACCACTATGAATGCCAGCCAGGCCTCCAGTGAAGAAAGCGTCGAGGTCGCCAACCAGGCGGGTGAGCGGCTGGTCAGCGTGACGCAGCAGATCGTCGAGATCGACGGCATGAACCAGTCCGTCGCCGCCGCCACCGAAGAGCAGACAGCCGTGGTGGAAACGCTCAACGTGGACATCAACCAGATCAACCTGCTGAACCAACAGGGCGTGGCCAATCTCAATGAAACCCTGAAGGATTGCGATGCGCTGTCGCAGCAGGCCAATCGATTGAAACAACTGGTCGATAGTTTCAAGATCTGACCCGCTGATTGATCGGGCAGGGGCGAGTGGCCTCGCTTCTGCCGTTCAGCCAAGCAACCGACGGACATTGTCCAGGGCGCGGTTGGCGAAGTCCTGCACAAACTGTTCAAACCCTGCGTTTGCCTCATCCATGGGCTCTGCAATAATCGTCCATGTCACCCTGGAACACTCCGCTCCTAGTGCTTCAACGCGGATCGCCGCCCATAACCTGGCCACGCCCAGGGTGTTATAGATTGTGGTCCAGGTCATATGCATGGCCTGCTCGTCCCGGCTATTGAGCTGCTCCACCACACAGTTACCATCGCGGAAAAATTTTGTACGCAAGGCGCCCACACCTGTGGCTGTCATTTCGATATGCGTCAGGTCAGGAATGAACACATCGAAGCCTGAAAAATTCCCCACCATGTTCCACAGGCGGGAGGCATGGCAGTCGACCACGACCGACGCGACTATTGGCTGGCCGTCCGGGTTGCGAATTAACGTATCGGGTTGCAGTGGTTTCATGAGGTTGTCCTGAGGCGTTCAAAGAAAGCCAATGGCCTTGAGGTAGTTGCAGCCTTTGCTCAACAGCGCCGAATCTTTTTCGGGGTAGTGTGCCCCCATCTGCTGGACGCCCTGCCGCGCATTGTCGTGGCGGATCATTGAGGTGTCTCCGATGTCTTCGTCGAGGCGCTCGAGATAAAAACCAAGCACGCCAAACAGTGCGTTCTCGTGGCTGACCGTTCGTATCTCCTCTTGCCAATGTGCAATGCTCACCCGCCTGAACCGGTGACCCGCTCGGCTGAAAGCATCCAGGTAACGCGCCCAGCTCAAAGGTTGTGGGTTGTGCAGGTTGAACACACTGCGATTGGCTTGAAAGCGGGTGCAGTGGAATGCAATGAAACGAGCCAGGAAATCCACCGGCATCAGGTCGAAGTTCAACGCCAGCCGCGGTACCAGGCCAAGTTGAAGTGAGCCCTTGAGCATCAGCATCAGCCGATTTTTCTGCGGCTGGCAGACCCCCGTGCGGCTATGGAAGCTGATATTGCCGGGGCGATGGATATTCACCCAGGCTCCGTGCTCCACCGCACGTCTCAGTTGCCGCTCGGCGACCCATTTGGACAGGTTGTAGCCATTCTGGATGTACAGCGGCAGCGTGGTCGCGGCGGGTGCCTCGAGGACATAGCCCTGGGTGTCCATGCTGCTTGAGGCTGACAGCGTCGAGATAAAGTTGAAGACCTTCTTGCAGTGCGTCTCACACAGGCGCAGGCATTCGAAGATGGGGTCAACGTTGTCCCTGGCCAGTGATGCGTAGTCCATCACGTGGTTGACCCGTGCCGCGTTGTGCACCAGCACACCGAAGTCCCGGGTGAGCGTGTCGTAAGCGTCGTTGGCCAACCCCAATCGAGGCAGGCTGATATCGGCGGCGAATACCTGCACCCGGCTCAGGTCCAGATGCTCCAGGCGGTACTCGCGCAACGCTTGGGTAAACCGCATCATCGCCGAATGCCCCGGCTCTTCACGCACCAGGCATGCCACCTGGGTTGCATGATCGGCCAGCAACGCCTCGACGATATGGGCACCAACAAAGCTGTTGGCCCCTGTTACGATCACTTTGTGCGGGTCGCCTGCGCGGTCCTCGGACAATATGTCGAGTGACCACTCCTGTTGTGCGTCGTGAACCGCCTGGCTAGAGGGCGCATCGGGTCGTTCCCCGTCCTCCACCCACGTTGCGAGGGTACGAATAGTCGGCGCCTCAATGAAGCGGCTCAACGAGAAGCTGCGGCCGAATTGTTCGCGAAAACGCAGTAAGAGGGTCGACAGCAAAATCGAATGGCCGCCGAGTTCAAAGAAACTCTCATCAATAGACAATTCATCCATGGGCAACGCCAGCAGTTCGATCCATAAGCGGGTCAATCGAATCTGAAGTGGGGTGTGCGCCGCATTGCTGGCAGTCTGCGAAACGGATTGAGCCGGTAATGCGAGCAAGGCTGCCCGGTCGACTTTGCCGTTGCTGGAACATGGCATGTGCGGCAACAGGCTCCAGAAACCGGGGTGCATGTAATCCGGCAGCCACTGTCGCGCGTGTTGCTGCAGGGCCGCCACGGTGGCCCCCGGTTCGGGTTGAGCGACAAAGCTACGGATCCTGCGGTCATGGTCAATCACCACTGCGACCTGGCGATACAGCCGGCTGTTACGCAAGCACTGCTCTATCTCTTGGGGCTCGACCCGAAAGCCGCGGATTTTCACCTGATCATCACGGCGCCCCCCCAGCACAATCCCGTCGGCGGTCCACTGTGCCAGATCGCCGCTGCGGTAAGCCCTCAGCGATTGGCCCCCAGGCACCGCCAGCTCCACGAAAGGGCTGGCAAGCTGTTGCCGCGCGTTCACATACCCCAGGCTCACTCCGGGGCCGATGATATATACCTCGCCCATGACCTGTTCATCTACCGGCTGCAGGTTCTCGTCAAGGATCAGCACCTGGCTGTTGGCGATGGGGCTTCCGACGTTGCGGTTGCTATCACCGGGGAGCAGCGTGCGATGGGTGACCAGCACCGTGGCCTCCGTGGGCCCATAGAGGTTGTGAAATTGGCACTGCCCCGCGAGGCGTTCGATTACATGGGGCTCGCACACATCGCCGCCGGTGAGCAGGTGCGTCAGGCCCAGCGGTTGATCGAGTGGCAGAATGCTCAGCAGCGCAGGCGGCAGGAAGGCGTGGGTGACGCGCTGCCGGTGGAGCAGATCCAGCAGTTGCTGAGGGTCTTGTCGTTGCTCTGCGCTGGGGACAATCAACTCGGCCCCTGCTATCAAGGTGGGGAAAATATCGATCAGCGAAGCGTCAACGCTCAAAGGCGAAAATGGCAGGACGCGGCTCAGCTCATCCAGGCTCATACAGGACCTGAACCAGGCCGTGAAATGCGCCAGGTTAGTCTGGCTGAGCAGCACACCCTTGGGTTGACCCGTGGTGCCTGATGTAAAGAGCGTCATGCAAGGACCGTCGGCGGGCGGGCGAGTCTGCATCAACGGACGCATGACGTCGGCGCTCCGCGGGTCGACCTTGCTGACATCCAGTGCAGTGAAGCGTCCTCGCAAGGGGTGCTGACCGGCGTCAAGCAATACCCGAGCTTGCGTGCTCTCAAGCATGACCTGATGGCGCTGAACCGGGTGGTCCGGACCCAGCGGTAGATACACGGCTGCGCAGCCCATCACCGCAAGAATGCTGGCGTACAACTCGATGGATTTTTCCAGGCACACGCCGACCACCGTTGGCGCCTGCCCAATCTCCAGCAACGGCTGTAGTTGCTGCTGTATCGCCAAGGCGTGAAGCTGCAATTGACGATAGATCACTGTGTTGCCGGCGATGTTCAGCGCCGGCCGATCGGCGAAGGTGCGAAGGCTGGCCTGCAACTGTTCGATCACGGGTACCTGGGCTTCCCGCATGACAACAGGGTCTTCTGTGCGGTTGAGCCGATGGACAAATGCCAGCGCGTCAAGCGCGTCCAAGCCTTGCTCGGGCCATTCATTGGCGGCCGCGTGCACAGAGAAATATCCAGTGTCCCGCGAGAATCCACTCACGTGCAGCGCGACCCACTCCACCAATGCATGGGTCACCCGCTGGCGCAGCCGTTGGCCGTTGCCACTGGGTTCTTCGGTGATGCCAAGCACAGCCGACAATCGCCGGTTGGGCCCATAGGCGCGCAGTTGCAGCGCGGGTAGCCCGTATTCGGTTACCGGGCCAACACCCAGGCGCAGGCTGAACACTGGGAGTCGATCTGCTGAGGCCCGCAGCGACTGACTGCCGTCATCGATCAACAAGTCGATGCCTTCATCACTCATGGCATGCCCATACTGCTCCAGCGCTTGCCTGAGGGAGGCCAAGACGCTGCTGGTGCCAGCAAACCCGATGGTCAGGCGCCTCATGTCAGCCTCCCGGGCACTGGCAAGTAATTGTCCAGCGCTTGCGCCACACTCGGCGTTTGCAGCAAACCGCTGTGTTGCAGGAAACCCAGAATGTTGTCCATCAGCGGGTGCCGACGGGTGATCGGGAAGGCCAGTGCCGTCACTTCATCGCGCAATGCGTTGCGCAGGCTTTCGCTGGTGTCGACGTGTTCGATCAAGTGCAGGTCGAAGTTTTTTTGCAGGTCGTTCGTCAGGTACTGAGCCAAGAATATCGGCAGCACCTGAGCGATGCTGTCGCGGTCTTCCGCGCTCGCCGTGTGCCAATACAGGCGTACGAGCCGTGTCCAGAATTGCGCGTGGCGGCCCTCATCAAACAGGTGATCGGCCATCAAGCCACGGATCGACGCTTTAACACTGGTGTCCTTGGCGAACGCCGCCACATCGTGGGTCACGGTGTTTTCGGCAATGGCCACGCCAATCAGTGCTATTGCATCGCGCAGGTGGGCTGGCGCCTTGGCCTGGGCCGCAGGCAACGCACGGTTCAATTCAATTTCCTTCGGTGGCTCCAACGGTTGTATGCCGGTCATGGCAACGGTTTGCTGGAGGAAATCCAACGCAACCAGTGCGTGATAGTCCTCGTCCACGACAACGGTCATCGCATCTACGCGGCAGGCAAGCGGGAAGGGCACCGAGAAGCGATTCTTGGCAATGCTGCGCGCAGTCTTGTCGACGATCTCAGTCTCGAAAATCACCACGTCGTTGATGAATTTGTAGAAGCTTTGCACCAGCACGAAATCGCGCCATTGCGGGCAGTGTTCGAGAAAGGTTGAACAGAGCACCAAAGGCTGGCGGCACACCGGGTAGATCAGCTTGTCATCGTCTTCCAGCAAACGGCGAGGACGTGTGCGGATGGTTGCGCGGCGCTCCCAGTCGTCGGCAATGGCGTGGTAGTCGGCTGCGCTCATGGGTGCACCTCCCGCAGAGAAGCCTGAACCTCATCCCAGAATGCGATACGGCTTTGCACGGCCGCGAGGGCGGCATTGTTGGCCTGTTGCGGGTACGTCGGGTCTGCACTGACCAGGCGTTGGAGCAACTGCTCTGCTGCTGGGCCATGATCCTGGGCGTCCAATTCGATGTGACGCTTGAGGTAAGCGCACAGTGTCGGCGCGTGGCGATGGATAAGCTCATCAGATTGCAGGATGCGCTCGAATATCGTCGGGATGACATGCTCGCGACCGTGCAGGAACGTTGCCGCTACACAATGGGTAGGCGCGTTCAGCGCGAGATGCAATGTGTCGCTGACGAAGCGGGCCACGCCGGGAAGAATTTCGACCTCACGCAAGGCGGCAGTCGCTTCCATGCCTTGGCGTTGCAGTGCAACAAAGCGTTTGATCGGCGAGGTGCTGGCGCCCACTTCGGCCATGGCCTCCAGATAGAGTTCGAAGTGGCTGCAATAGCCTTGCTCGGGATGCTCGTCTGACTCCTCACTCAGCAGGACCTCATTGATCAGGCGCGCTGCTTGCGGGTCGGCAGGTGGCAGCCAGGGCAGACGCATGCAGGTCAGGTCCCGTTGCAGACGTTTGGCGAGGGTCATGAAATCCCAGACAGCAAATATGTGGCTTTCCATAAAAAGTTGTAACTTTCGCAGGGAAGTTATTTCTGAAAATAACGAATGGCTGCATAACTGCAATTTTGCTGTTTCAAGTAACGGTTGATGCATGGTTGGTGCCTATAAGTTGTTGCGTCTGCTGTGAAAAACAGCGATGAGTTCTTGTGGTTGGCAAGAAGTGAATAGGTATGGGCCAGCCTTACGCGTGCAGGGCGCTTCTGATGAGGCGACTGCCGCGTCGAATGAAGTGTCTGGTTTAGTAATAAAAGATGATAAGCGGGTTGAACAACTTGGCGAGCATACAAATGTGTTAGAAGTTTTTCTAAATAATATTGGCTGTAAGTTAGTACCTTTATTGAAGGTGGGAAGTTTCGTCGGGGCGGGGTACTAACCGTTAGTTAGGGAACCCCGCAACACTGCAAGATCGAGACAGGAAAGCTGAAAGCCCTATTGCGTGCCTTTTTTGTCGCCGGCATCCAGGCCATTGAGGTATGCCGTGATTACCTCCATGCCTCGCATCAAGTGATTGCGCAGCGTCAGGATGCTTTCTTCGGTTTTTTTCTGTGCTACCAGGCTCAGCAGTTCGCGGTGATCTTCCTGGGACGTCTGGCCCAGCCCCATGGCCTCAAGGTTGTAACGCAGGAAACGCTCCTCCTCGTTCAAACCGTGCTCGACCAACTTGAGCAGCCGCTGGTTCGGGGCCTTGCTATACAGGGCCATGTGAAACAGCCGATTGAGGCGACCAATCTCGGTGTAGTCTTTTTCCTGCTCCAAAGCGACGATGATGGCGTCCGCCTCAGCGATATCGGTTTCAGTGAGCAAAGGGATGGACGAGCGCAGCGCTTCAGACTCCAGCAACATTCGCAGTTCATAGGTTTCGGCCGAGTTATCCTCGATCAACGGCGCGACGACAGCGCCCTTGTGGGTCACCACATGCAGCAGTGACTGGGCTTCCAGCTGGCGCAAAGCTTCGCGCACCGGCATGCGGCTAACCCCGAACAGGCTGGCCAATTCCTGTTGGCGCATGGCGGTACCGCAGGGCAACCGACCGTCCAAGATGGCATTGCGCAAGGTTTCTTCAATCACGGAGCGAGCGAGATGGGCGGGGATCGTTCCGCTGATCTTGATGCTGTTCAAAGGGGTCGGCTTCTGCGTCACGGTTACCTTATGCTCCTTATTAGAATGGGCATGGCTAATTGGATCCAATGCACACTAGAGACTGACCATAGGCTTGTCAAACGCGCACAGTTTCGGCTTGTAAGCGCTTCAACATAACGCTCTGAGCACCCACAGCCAGCCTCTATCGGGTCTTACGCACCCAGGTTCAACTCGCCTGCTATCGATCGGGAAATTGCAGTACAGGCAGCTAAGCGCTGGTCATTCGCGACACCCCGTTGGCCGGTCTCGGCGCAGGCCTGGGCGTACGCTACGCGCGCCAAAGCCTGGGCGACTACTACGAAGGCGCCTTCAACGTGCCATCCTACAGCGTCTACGACGCCAGCCTGAGCTACGACCTGAGCCGTTCGCCGCTTAAACCCAAAGGCGTGAAACTGGCGATGAACGTGCAGAACCTCACTAACAAAACCTACGTATCTAAGTGCACCACTAATCTGGATTGCTACTACGGGGAAAGGCGCGCAGTGGTGTCGAGCCTGACCTACGACTGGTAGGTAATCGGTTGTAGGAGGCCTCCTGATTGAGTGGGGTGTGAACCTTGAACGTCTTGCGAGCGTTAGCTTTCGGCTGGCAACCCTCGCGAGATACTGCCCATGCCCATCGCCGAAAATCCCTATGCCGCACCGCGCTCCAGCCTGAGCTGGATGCCGGTTCGTGAACCGATGTTTCTGGTCGTGGCCCCGCGCAAATTCCTCGTCATGATGCTGCTGACGCTGGGCGGCTACTTCGTCTACTGGCTCTACCGACAATGGACGTTTTATCAGCGGGCCACCGGCAAGAGGCTATGGACCTGGGTTCGGGTGCTATTTCCGGCGTGCTATTTCTGTTCGCTGATCCTCAGCGTGATGCGTGAACTGGAGCAGGGCGAATCTGCCTACCACTGGTGGCCACGTTGCCTGGCGGTGACGATTTTTCTGTGCGGGTGTTTGCCCTTCACGGTGTTGTGGCTGCTCTCACCGTTCGCCGCACTCGCTGTAGTTGCCTGCATCGCAATGTTGCAGGTCGCGCTGGCGTTGCAGTTGCAAGATGCGATTAATCATTTGGAGCAGGACCCCGACGGGGCGGGAAATACGCATCTCACGAGCGCCAATTGGATTGGAATAGTGGTTGGGCTGCTGGGAGGGGGGTGGGTTGTGACAGGCGTGGTGTGGGGCGCCGGTTGAGGGGGAGCGTTTCAAGGGTTCTGCAAAAAAACCACATACCCCCGAAACCACTCACTCCCTTGCAAATACCCAGGTTCCTCCCACGTCCCGCCTTGAATCAGCCCGATCTTGAACGGCAGTCCCAGTCGATTTATCCGTGGCAGATACGCCGCGTAGTCCGGAATGCTGTGGCGCCCTTGATAGGTCTGCACCACCACTTCATCCACCACGCCTTTGAGTTGCGCGATGGCGGCCGGGTCGGCGTTGCTGCTCCAATCCATCAGGCCAGTGATGCTCAAGCGCAGGTCGGCCGGCAGGCGTTGGCGCAGGTCGCGCAGGAAGTCGGCGTATTCGTGCAGGTATTGGGTGCGGGCGTCGAAGTCGATCTGGATGCCGACGACCGGGTTGCCAGCGTCGCGCCAGCGTTGCACTTGGCCGAGCAGTTGGCGGTAGACCGGTTCGGGCCAATGCAGGGTGTGGGCGCGGTAGACGATCCAGATTTCACCCTGGGTGATGCGCGGCACGCTGATGCCCTGGGCGATCATCTGCACGCCGCGCCCTGACGTGCGGCGGGTGGAGTTGATCTGGCCCTGAAGGATGTACAGGGTTTTGGCCTGCTTGAGCACCGGTTGAGGGGTGACGCCGCTCCACAGCCAAAAGGCGTCATAGTCGCGGGCGTCGACGGCGCCGAAGGCCGGGCTTGCCAGTAACAGCAAGCCTAGCCACAGGTGTTTCACCAGTAGTACTGCAGCGACTTGCCCCATTGGGTGTCACCGAAGCTGCTTTTGAGCTGGCGGAACCAGGCTTTGCGCACGGCAGGTTCAACGTCGTGCCCGCCGCAACTGTTGTAGCCGGACGGCCCGTAGCAGTTGATGGCGCGAAACAGCGCGTAGGCCCTGTCATTCTTCGGCGCCTTGGCATTGCCGATCACCTGTTTGTAGCCGTCCAGGCGCGAGAAGGTTTCACCCTTGAAGTCCGATGCGGTGCTGCCCAGGCTGCCGGCGGCGCGCGCCTGCTCCAATGGCATACCGTCCAGGCCGTTACGCAGGATGAATTCACCCAGGCAGTTCAGGCCCTGTGGATGTTTCGCGTCGTTTTGCAGGATAGCGGCGGTTTGCGTGATGGTTGGGCAGGCGTAGCCGGATTCGGCTTTATCGCCATTCCACTGGAACAGCTTCAAGGTCTGGCTGGCGCTGTAGACGTAGCCCAAGCTGGTACCCAGCTTATCTTCAGGGGCCGCGACCGGCAGTTGCTTGAGGTCCTCGGCGAATGTCGCGTACTGGCCGCGCAGCAGGTCTTTGTAGAGCAGCACGAATTGCGCGGTCTGGCGTTCCAGCGGGTCGCTGGCCTGGGCGATCTGCTGGCGCAACAGCTCAGGGCCTGCAACGTTGCGCAGCAGAATGTAGCGCACCTGCTTGGCGCTGATCGGCGAATCGGCGGCGAACACTTTGGCCAACTGGCCGCTGCGCTCGTAGTTCATCGCCAACGCCAGCTCAAGCTGGTCGCGTTGCAGCGGCATTTTCGCCAGGGGCAGCAGTTGCAACCATAGTGCTTCGGCGCCTTTCCAGTCTTGCTTGGCTTCCAGGGCCAGGGCGCGCAGGGTCTGTTGGCTGAAGGCGAAGTAATTCAGGCTCGACGGCACGCTCTGGGGCAACTGTTTCAAGGCGGCGTCCGGCTGATGCTCGATGTACAACGCACACACGGCCAGCAAGTAGTCGTACAGCTGCGGCGCGCTGGCGAATGCGGCTTTTTGCTTCTCCAAATCGGCGCGGGAAAGGGCGCGCTGGTGGCCGCCGCGCATCAGCATCAGGTCGCTGACAAGCTGGATCATCGGCGTGGTGACGGTCTGGCTATTAACCATCAATAGCTTGAGGTCGACCTCCTCCACCAGTTCGTCCACCGACACATTGCGCTGCGCATCAGTCGCCTGAGTCATCGCCCAGGCGTAGGCCTCGGCGAGCTTGGTGTTGTCACCCGCCAGCCAATACACGCGGCGCAAAAGGCCACGGGCGGAGGCCACGTAATCGCCCTGTGGATAAGTTTTCAGGTAGGTGAGGAATCCTTCTTCGGCATCGCTCAGGGCGGACTTATCCACAAGCTTAAGACGCGGCATGCCGTATTCGTCGAAGGCTTCAGCCTGGGCCTGGTTCAAAGCAGTGCGGGCGGTCATGTACAGCGCGGTTTCCTGCAGCCAAGGCACATTGCTGCTGCTGGCAGCGGCAAAACCGCGTTCAGCGTCACTGAAACGACCGCTGTAGAAGTCGGCGGCGGCCTGCAGGTAAGTGCGAAACAGTTGGCCGTCGGCGGACTGGATCTGCTGAGCGTCCACCACTTGGCCGTCCCAGGAGCAGGCGGTGAGCACCTGCAAACGCGCCTTCACCAGCACCTCGCGCTCGGCCGCCGGCATGTCAGCCTTGATCACCTGGCTGATAAATGCGGTGGCACTGTCATCGTCGTTGCTGCGGCAGCGGCTGCCCTCGCCATTGAGGAACGCTTCACCGGCGGTTTTATACTCGTCGCGCTTGATGCCCAGAGGCTGAAGCAGCGTATCGAGTTCGGCGGTGCGCGAGTCGTCCGGCTTGTTGTCGGGTTCTTCGTTTGTGCTGCGCAAAGGCGCCAGTCGATAGACCGGGAAAGGCACCGGGCCAAAGCCCTGGGCCAGGTCGTCTTCGCTCAAGGCATTGGGCGCCAGGGGCGCAGCCTTTTTGTCCGCCAGCAGCAGGCGCAGGTTGACGCGGCTGTCGTTGCCCGGGTTGAGGAAGGGTTGGTTGCTGCACGCGTCGAGACTGTCACGCGAGACCCGCCAATCGGGGTAGCACGAGTCGTCGGAGCTGGCCTGGGCCTGTAGGGTCATACCCGCGAGCAGTGCCAGTGCCAGGGGTGACAGAAAACCGATGCGCATGACGTGTCCTTGATCCTGAGTCCTTGGAGGAGGGCGATAATAGCGTGTTCCTACGGTCGCTTCGGAGAAGCCCTGCACAAATTGCCGATTTGTCGGGTCATAGAAGCGAATCAGGGGCTTTTGTCCTAGAGTGGCGATGTTTGCAGTTAGGCAATCAAGGGCAGGGAAATCTAGGTGCGTCGGTCTGTGGTAGAGCAAAACGAAAAGGTCGGGACGTTACCCGCACTCAACCGCCTCTCTTGGGACGGTGCCGGTTGGTTCAGCCGACTCTGGTGGGTGCCGATTCTGGCGCTGGCCATGGCCCTGCGTTTTTACAACCTGACGGCGGCGGCGATCTGGGGCGACGAAGGCTCCAGCCTGTTGCTCAGCGAATACGCCGCGGCCGACCTGTGGTTCCACGCGGCGCACGATGTGCACCCGCCGCTGTATTTTTTTCTGCTGCGCGGCTGGATTGAGCTGTTCGGCGACAGCATCTGGTCGATTCGCAGCATGAGCGCCGTCCCCGGTGTAGTCGCCGTGGGCCTGGGCGTCTGGCTGACGCAGCAATTGTCCACCCGGCGTGCGGCAGTGCTGGCGGGCATTCTGCTGGCGCTATTACCCACGGCGGTGCGCTACAGCCAGGAAGTACGCATGTATTCGCTACTGGGCGTGTGGTTGCTGGGCGCCACGCTGGCGCTGGTCTATTGGGTGCGTCAACCCGAGCGCACGCGTTATCTGGCGGCCTATGCCGTGTTGATGAGTGCTGGTTTCTACACCCATTACTTCACGGCGCTGTGCGTGCTTGTGCATTGGGCCTATCTGGGTGTGCTTTGGGGTACGGCGCCGCGAGACCAGCGCCTGATCACACGCCCGGCATGGTGGGTGGCTAACGCCGCGATTGTGCTGTTGTACCTGCCTTGGCTGCCGAACCTGCTGGACTTGGTGCAACACGTCGAACAGCTCAAGGTGGGCGGCGACATAGGCTGGGAAGAACCGGTCAGCCTGTTCTCCCTGCCTTCGATGATCTGGCAATTCGTGCTCCAGGATGAAGGCGTTGGCTTCTGGTCGCCGTTGTTCTGGCTGTTTCCGCTGCTGCTGGTGACTGTTGTGATCACCGCTTGGCAAGATCGCGAACGCTATCGACCGGCCAGCCTGCTGGCGCTGTTTTTCCTGTTGCCACTGCTGCTGGTCTACGGCGTGTCATTTGTATCCCCAGTGTTTATCGAGCGCTACCTGACGGTATACGCCTTGGGCTTGCCGATTCTTGTGGCGATGGCTATCGACCGCCTGCCGTCGCGGTTTTCACTGCTGGGGGTGGCGCTGTTTGTGCTATTTGTCGGCGTCGAACTGGTGGGGTTGAAGAACAACTTTGCCGTGGATGAGCACGACCAGTTCAACGTGCCGGTGGCATTCGTCAACCGCAACTACCAGCAAGACGACCGCATCGTCCTCAGCGACATGATGTGGTACCTCAGCTACGTGTATTACGACCAGACCGACGCCCAATTGCAGCTCTACACACCGCCCAAACCCGACGGCACGCCCACTCGGCCGAACGCGTATGGCTTCGGTACCTTGGTCGACCAGGACGGCGGGCGCATCTATCTCGACCATCTGTCGGCACTGCCCGCTGACACCCGCCGCGTGTGGCTGATCAGCAGCAACGAAGCACCGGATGATTTCGCCCCGCTGCCAGAGGGCTGGCGCGAACTCAGTCGCCAGGATGGCGGCGGCGCCAGGGCTAGGTTGTTTGTGTTGTGCAACGTACCGTCGGCGCAACCTGAGGGCTGTCGCTAGACTGGGTTAATTCTTTCATCGCAGGAGCCCGTCATGGAATCGCCCGTGCATAGTTTGCCGTCACTGTTCAAACAGCTGGGTCTGGAGAATGACCCGGTGAGTATTGAGAGGTTCGTGGCGGTTCATTCGCCGCTCAAACCGGAGTTGAAATTGGCGGATGCGTTTTTTTGGACCGATAGCCAGAGAGCGTTTTTACGTGAGGAGATTCTAGAGGATGCGGATTGGGCGGTGGTGGTGGATGAGTTGAATCTGATGTTGCGGGGTGGGCGAGAGGTGCAAAAAATTTAGAAAAAACGCTGAAAGTTGAAAAAAACTGATGAGGGTTGAAAAAAACTGGGCTTTAATCGCGTAAGTGAACTTTTTCTGAGGTTGCGCGATGTCTCTGGTTGGCTATGCCCATCTCCATCGATCTCTCGGGTTAAAAGCCATCGCGCCTGCCCGCGCAGCGATGATTAAGCCTGTCACTCGGATTTCGACGATCGGTGATTGCCTGGCGGTACCTCACGCTGTTGCACCGTCGGCTGACTCAGTGCTCGACCATATTCTTTTTGCCCTCAAGCATGAAGGTATCAACCTCGGCATCCTGGCTCAGGCGCTGGAAGCCGTCACTGCCGAGCAACTGCTGCAAGAACTGGAAAAAGCCCCTAACGGCGTGTTCATCCGCAAGGTGTGCTACCTCTGGGAGGGGCTGACCCTTCAACGGCTGGATTACAGCAAACCGATCAACAGTCGTGTGTCTCCACTGTTTGATCCGCAGCGCTACGTGACGGGCCCGTCGACGCGAAATTCCCGTTGGCGCATCGACTTCAATGGTTTGGGCTCTTTGGCTTATTGCGCGACGGTCGAGCGTACGCCAGAAATCGACACTCTGCTGAGCGTCGATATCTTGGGGCGCGCCAAATCCTTCATGGCCACCCTACCTCCCGAAATGATGGACCGCGCGATCCAGTGGGCTTACCTGCATGAAACCCGCGACTCGTTCGCCATCGAAAAAGAACAACCCAGCGAGGAAAAGTCCCGGCGCTTCGTCCAGCTGTTACGTCAGGCCCACGAAGGCAGGCTGCTGACCGAGGATTATCTGGTCGAGCTGCAAAACAGCACTGTTTCCAACCCCTTCGACAAAGCCGTCGCGTTTCGCCACGAACAGAACCACCTGCACAATGGCCTGCGCGGCGCGGCGGGTGTCAGCTACGTACCGCCCTCTCCTGAGCTGTGCCAGGAGCTGATGGAAGAGCTGATGGCGTTCGCCAATCAACCTGTGCGCGAGGTTGATCCTCTCGTAGCTGCGGCCGTCACCGCGTTTGGCTTCGTATTCCTGCACCCGTTCATGGATGGCAACGGTCGGCTGTCCCGCTTCTTGATCCACCAGACGCTATGCCACTACGGCGCACTGGAACACGGCTTACTGCTGCCTGTCTCCGTCGCGATGAAGCACGAAGAACACGCCTATCTGGAGGCACTCAAGGCGTTCTCCCTGGCGACGCGAGAATTCTGGAACGTCATCTGGCTGGACGGCGAACAAATGGCCTTCGATTTTATCGGCCACCCGTCGATTTACCGCTATTGGGATGCAACGCGCTGCGTCGAATTCACCCTGCAAATGGCCCGGCGCGCGCTGGAGGTGGAACTGCGCGAAGAGACAGAATTTCTCGACCGTTATGACCGGGTGATCAAGGCCGTGAATCAGCGCTTCGACGTGCGGGGTAGTGATCTGTCGAAGCTGGTGATGATGTGTCTGGACAACGAGGGCAAGGTTTCCAAGCATCGGCGCAAGCAGTTTCAGTACAGCGTGCCCGAGGAGGTGTTTGAGTTTATTGAGGAAGAGGCCCAGCGCGCTATGTACGAAGCTGGGAAATTTCCTACCGACTAAACGGAGGTGGATGATAGTGAGCAGAGTGAGGAGTCCGCTATTAACACGCGCTGATTCCTCCCTCTGGACACAGCATGAAACGCCCGATCCCTCGCGCTGAAATTGAAAATTATGACCTCACACATATCATTCTCATCTTTGGATGAAGGCGCAGGGTTCTATGGCGGCTGTACGCGGGAGATCTTCGGATCTGCCGGGTTTCACAGATAACCGGTTCGCCAACCTGCGTACAGCTGCCACCTTTTCTTGTTTGGCGACGAGAGCGAGTGGTTCAAACCATTATCTGTGAGGTTTTATCGATGGACCAATACAAACCGTTTCAAACCAATCTCACCAGCGTTCCGGTCCTGGCCTTCAACATCTTCGCCCCCTCGCACCTGCTCCACGAAACGGCGCGCAGTCGCATCCGTATTGGCACAGAGCTGTTGGAAACCCTCACCGCCAAAGCGGACAGCCAGAACCTGCATCATTTGGTCACGGCCGCACTGGTCTCGCTGCGCGATGGCCTGGACATGATGAGTGAAATCCAGCGCCGACTGGACGGGCAAGCCGAACAGCAAGCCTGAAACCAACGCTGATCTAAATGTGGGAGCTGGCTTGCCTGCGATAGCCATAGGTATCTACACATCTTTAGCCATCCCCCGGCGTAGCAGCTGTCGAGCCCCGGCGAGGCTGCGTCAGCGGTGTGTCAGACAGGCCGCAAACGCAGCCTCGCTGGGGCTCGACAGCTGCTACGCACTATCACAGTGAAAATGTGTAGATACTTATGCTGCGATAGCGGAGTGTCAGTCGACATCTACCTCGACTTGACCACCGCCATCGCAGGCAAGCCAGCTCCCACATGGGGTTTGCAGCGATTCAAATGGCTCGTCCGCGCTCAGGCACGCTTTCTCCACCCACACCGCCCACCACCCATCACTAAATTGTTTCAAAACTTGACGCATATGGTCTCATCCACCATATTGATAGTTAGCAAACTAACTGTATGCGAACTATCCAGTGCCTCAATCCCTCGAACAACTCCAGATGAACCTCAGCAGCAGCATGGTGGTGGGCGCCCGTCACTGGCGCAAAATCTGCCAGACCACGCTGGTGAGCTACGGCATCTCCGAAGCCTGCGCCGTGCCGCTCTTGATGATCGGCCGCTTGGGCGATGGCGTGCACCAGGTCAAAGTGGCCCAGGCCTCGGGCATGGAAAGCCCGTCGCTGGTGCGCCTGCTCGACCGGCTGTGCACCGACGGCTACGTGTGCCGCACAGAAGACGTCCACGACCGTCGCGCCAAGTCCTTGAGCCTCACCGAGCGCGGCCGTGAGCTGGTGCAAGCGGTGGAGGCGCAACTGGTGCGTCTGCGTAAGGACGTACTGGCGGATATCGCCCCCAACGATCTGGAAGCCGCGCTGCGTGTGTTGCGCGCCTTCGAGGCGGCGACGCTTTGAACGGATTTTTTACCGGTTTTCCGCCCGCCCGTGACTGGTTCTATGGGGTACGTACCTTCGCGGCGTCGATGGTCGCGTTATATATCGCCATGCTGATGCAGATGCCGCGTCCGTATTGGGCGATGGCCACGGTGTATATCGTCTCAAGCCCGTTTGTCGGCCCTACCAGTTCCAAAGCACTGTACCGCGCCATCGGCACCTTCATGGGCGCAGCGGCGGCGGTGATTTTCGTGCCGATGTTCGTGCAGTCGCCTTACATGCTGGTGGTGGTGATTGCCTTGTGGACGGGCACTTTGCTGTTTCTGTCCATGCACCTGCGCACCGCCAACAACTACGCCTTGATGCTCGCCGGCTACACCTTGCCGCTGATCGCCTTGCCGGTTGTGGATAACCCCCTGGCTGTGTGGGATGTGGCCGAAGCGCGTACCGAAGAAATCTTCCTCGGCATCGTAGTCGCGGCGGTGGTGGGCGCGATGTTCTGGCCGCGCCGTCTCATGCCGGTGTTCGATGGCTCGGTGACCAAATGGTTTGCCGACGCCCAGGTTTATAGCCAGCGCTTTCTGACCCGCAACGTTGAGCCTGAAGAAATCAGCACGTTGCGCGGCGGTATGGTCGCCACTTTCAACACCCTCGAACTGATGATCGGCCAGTTGCCCCACGAAGGCGCAAGGCCGCAGACGGTGCGTAATACCAAAGAGCTGCGCGGGCGCATGATTCACCTGCTGCCAGTGGTGGATGCACTCGACGATGCGCTGTATGCCATCGAGCATCGCGCGCCGGAGTTCCTGGATAAAATCACGCCGTTGCTGGAAGCGACCCGCCAGTGGCTGGAAAACACCCAGGACAGCGCGCCGATGGACAGCTGGCGCGCCCTGCGTGATCAGGTCGATGCCCTGCAACCCCACGGCAAAGCGCTGGACGATCGCCACACGCTGCTGTTCTCCAATGCGCTGTACCGTTTGGGTGAATGGATCGACCTGTGGCAAGACTGCCGTAGCCTGCAAGCCGCCATCCAATGTGAAAGCCAGGACAGTTGGCGCGCGGTCTACCGCCACTGGCGCCTGGGCCGGCTCACGCCGTTCCTCGACCGTGGCCTGATGTTCTACTCGGCGTTCTCCACCGTCACCGCGATCATCGTTGCTTCGGTGCTGTGGATTTTGCTGGGTTGGACCGACGGCGGCAGCGCAGTGATCCTGGCGGCTGTCGCCTGCAGCTTCTTTGCAACGATGGATGACCCCGCACCGCAGATCTACCGGTTCTTTTTCTGGACCGCCATGTCGGTGTTGTTCGCCAGCCTCTATCTGTTTTTGGTGCTGCCCAACCTGCATGACTTCCCGATGCTGGTGCTGGCGTTTGCCGTGCCGTTTATCTGCATCGGCACGCTCACCGTACAGCCGCGATTTTACCTGGGCATGCTGCTGACGCTGGTGAATACCTCGTCGTTTATCAGCATCCAGGGCGCCTATGACGCGGACTTCCTCAACTTCGCCAACGTCAACCTGGCTGGGCCGGTGGGCTTGCTGTTTGCCTTCGTGTGGACACTGATTGCGCGGCCGTTCGGTGCTGAACTGGCGGCCAAGCGCCTGACGCGTTTCAGCTGGCGCGACATCGTCACGCTCACCGAGCCCGCGACCCTGGCCGAGCACCGGCACATGGCTGTGCAAATGCTCGACCGCCTTATGCAACACTTGCCGCGCCTGGCCCTGATTAACCAGGACACCGGCACCGCCTTGCGCGATTTGCGCGTGGCGCTGAACCTGCTCGACCTGCTGGCTTACTCACCGCGCATCCTCGGTGTGCCACGGGTGCTGCTCAGTCAAGTGGTGGAAGGTGTGGGCGGTTACTTCAAGGCGTGCCTCAAGGCCGGTGAACGCTTGCCGGCGCCCAGCGGTCTGCTGATGACGCTGGACCGCACGCGTCGCGCCCTCAACGGCCAGGGTTTGCAAGACGAAGATGACACCCGCCTGCACCTGCTGCACGCGCTGGCCGGTTTGCGCCTGTCCCTGCTGCCGGGCGTGGAATTCATTGGCGGCACCGAGGTGCAAGCGCCGCTACCCGATGGAGCGCCTTTATGATCGGTGATCTGGATATCAGCGGGGTGTTCCTGCCCACGTTGCTGGTGCTGATGGGCATTACTTATGTGTTGTTTCTGGTGGTGCACGGGTTGTTGACCCGCGTCCACTTCTATCGCCTGGTCTGGCACCGGGCATTGTTCAACGTGGGACTCTACGCGCTGTTGCTGGGCGCGGTGGACTCACTCAGTCGATACCTGATGACATGAAAAAACCTTTTTTGACCATCGGCCGTGTCGTCCTGACGCTGTTGATCGTGACGTTTGCGGTCGTCGTTGTGTGGCGCATGGTCATGTACTACATGTTTGCCCCCTGGACCCGTGACGGCCACATCCGTGCCGACATTGTGCAGATCGCCCCGGACGTGTCCGGGCTGATCCAGCGCGTCGACGTGCGCGACAACCAGTTGGTAACCAAGGGCCAGGTGCTGTTCGCCGTCGATCAGGACCGTTTTAAGCTGGCCCTGCGCCAAGCCCAGGCCGCCGTGGCCGACCGCCAGGAAACCTTGGCCCAGGCCCAGCGCGAGTACAAGCGTAACCGCGGCCTCGGCAACCTGGTGCCCCGCGAGCAACTGGAAGAAAGCCAGTCGCGCGTGGCCCGGGCCCAGTCTGCCCTGGCTGAAGCCCAGGTGACGGTGGACTCTGCCCAGCTCAACCTTGACCGCTCGGTGATCCGCAGCCCCGTGGACGGTTACGTCAACGACCGTGCGCCGCGTGCCCAGGAGTTCGTCACCGCCGGGCGCCCGGTACTGTCGGTGGTGGACAGCAATTCCTTCCATATCGATGGCTATTTCGAAGAAACCAAGCTCGACGGCATTCATGTCGGCATGAGCGTGGATATCCGCGTGGTTGGCGACAACGCTCGCCTGCGTGGCCATGTGCAAAGCATCGTCGCCGGTATCGAAGACCGCGACCGCAGCAGCGGCTCCAACCTGTTGCCCAACGTCAACCCGGCGTTCAGCTGGGTGCGCCTGGCCCAGCGGATTCCAGTGCGCATTGCGTTTGACGATGTGCCAGCGGACTTCCGCATGATCGCCGGGCGTACGGCGACTGTCTCGATCATCGGCGATAAGGTTAAAGACGGAGACAAACCATGAAGCAGCTGTTGGCGAGCGCCGCGCTGGGTTTGCTGCTGTCGGCCTGCCAAGTGGTGGGCCCGGATTACGCACTGCCGGATAAAGCCGCCGTCAACCGTGGCGATCTGCAAGGGCAAATCGCTGGGGAGGGCAACAATGTGGTGTCGGCGCCGGTGCCGGCCGACTGGTGGAAACTGTACAAAGACCCACGCCTGGATGAGCTGGTGCGCCAGGCGATGGCGTCGAACACCGACTTGCGCGTGGCGGCTGCGAACTTGCAGCGTGCGCGCTTTCAGACCCAGCAAGCGGAATCCGCAGGCGGCTGGAGCCTCGGCGCGAAGGCTGAAGCCCAGCGTCTGCAAGAGTCTGGCGAAGCGTTTTTGCTGACGGAAAAAGTCCCGGTGGGCAATATTGGCAGCGTTGGTATCACCACGTCCTACCAGTTCGATCTGTTCGGTACGCTGCAACGCGGCATCGAAAGTGCCCAGGCCAGTGCCGATGCGGCCCAGGCGGCTGCTGATATTGCGCGCATCACCCTGGTAGCCGATGTCGTGCGCTCCTATACCCAGGTCTGCGCCGCGAACGAAGAGCTGGCGATTGCCAATGAGTCCCTCGACCTGCAGGCCCAAAGCACTAAGCTCACCCAGCGTCTGCGTGACGCCGGACGTGGCGATGAAACCCAGGTGACGCGCTCGCAAACCCAATACAAATCCTTGCGCGCCGACATGCCGCGCTACCAAGCATTGCGCCAGGCCGGGCTGTTCCGCCTGTCGATGCTGTTGGCCAAGCCGGTGGACCAACTGCCGGCGGGCACGGGCACTTGCGCCGAGCTGCCGCACATCGCCCAATTGCTGCCGGTTGGCGATGGCGCGGCGTTGCTCAAGCGCCGTCCCGATGTGCGTCAGGCCGAACGTCAACTGGCCGCCGCCACCGCGAGGATCGGCGTGGCGACGGGCGCGCTTTACCCGGATATCAGTATTGGCGCCACGGTGGGGACCGTTGGCCTGCTCGAAAACCTTGGCCAGCCTGCGACCAACCGTTGGGGCTTTGGCCCCATGATCAGTTGGACAGTGCCGACCAACGGCGCCCGCGCGCGCGTTCACGAAGCCGAAGCCGCCACCCAGGGCGCCCTGGCGCACTTTGACGGCGTGGTGCTCAATGCCATCCGCGAAACCCAGACCGGCCTGGCGCAGTACACTGCGCAACTGCAACGCCGCGATGCATTGGCCGAAGCCGGCGAATCGGCCAAGGAAGCAGCAGGGCAGACCCACCGCTTCTTCCAGGCCGGCCGCGCGTCGTTCCTGGCCGACCTGCAAGCCACCCGCACCTACACCGATGTGCGCGCGCAACTGGCGGCGGCCAACACCCAGGTTGCCATGAGCCAGATCGATTTGTTCCTGGCCCTGGGCGGCGGTTGGGAAAGCGGACGAACGCAAGCGTCACAACCCGGCAAACCCTGAGCGAATAGCTATGCTTTGACAGGCGGACCGCCGCGACGATCCGCCTGTCACTGCTCGCGTTTGCTCATGGGGATTCCAATAATGAAAAACCCTTATGCTCCCGCTTTCTGGTGCGTGTGTTTCGCACTGGTGTTGTTATCGGCGACCTATTTCTACGGCGTGATGCTCGCCCATCAGCTCGACAAGGCGATGGTGTTTCTCGACAGTGCCTGCCTGGTGATCGGCACCCTGTCCATTGGCGTAGTGGCGTGGGCCTCTTACCAGAATCAACGGGTGAAGAAAAAACTCCTCGAACAAGGCAAGACCCGCGTGGTGATCTGGGACACCAAGGTCGCCCTGCGCCGGGTCGAGACCGTGTTCGACCGCTATTTCTGGGGCAGCTATTGGCAGCCGGGGCGGACCTTCCAGGAAGTCATGGGTGACCTCACTGGCACGCCTCTGGAGAAAAGCCTCGAAGTCCTGAAAAAACAGTGCGTGGCACTTGATCAGCAGGTCGCTGACGGTAGGCACTGGCTGAACAACGCGCGGGAACTGTCCGACGTTGCCACACAAATGGCCCGCGAGCGCTATCGGCTGGACGTCTGCGACCCCAAGTCGGACACCCCCGGCAATGCGGTCATACACCGCGAGTTTGAGGTGCTGGTGTACACCTGGACGGCGCGCTTGAAGAGCTTCGACCACCAACTCGATGAAATTGAGCTGGAGTACTCCTGACGTAGCAGCGGTCGAGTAGAACGAGGCCGCGTTCGAGGACGAAGTCCTCGTAAAGCCAGCACTTATGGTTTCTGATAAACCAGGTTGCCGGGTTTTACGACTGCTTCGCAGCCGAATGCGGCCTCGCTGCGCTCGACCGCTGCTACGGTGCCTATGCTAATCTTCCCCCGTTTTCGTCGGGCTTGAGCCAACCCCTCAGGGTTCAAGGAAGACAGCCCACTTCTCACAGGATTTGATCAGGTCACTTCATGAATAAGCCAGCCGTTGTTCTTTTGGGTTTCGTTGTCGCCGTTGGCGTCGTCAGTGCAGGCGGTGCCTGGTACACCGGTAAGCAGCTGGAGCCCGTGCTGCAGACGGCGGTGCAGGACGCCAACAAGGAACTGCAACGTTCCATGGCCGGCGTCGACGGCACTGTTGCCCTGGAGCTGGTGTCCTTGGACCGTGGCCTGTTCAGCAGCACCGCGCACTATCGCCTCAAGGGCCAGGGCTCGTTCTTCGGCGAGCAGAACCCGAACCCCGAGCTGCTGATTGTCGACCATATCGAACACGGCCCGTTGCCGTTCTCGCGCCTGGTATCGCTGAAATGGCTACCGGTCATGGCTACCAGTCACTACGAGCTGGAAAAGAACGCCACCACTGAGAAATGGTTCGCCGCCGCCAAAGACGTGTCACCGCTCAAAGGCGTGGCCAATATCGGCTACAGCCGTTCGGTGAGCGGTAATCTCGAACTGCTGCCGCTGACGTTCAAGGACGAGACGGCTTCGGTGAACTTCTCTGGCCTCAACCTGGATTTCGACAGCACCGCCGAGGGCAAGAAGGTCAAGGTCGACGGCTACATGAACAGCCTCAAACTGGCTGTGGTCGATGCCAATGGCGCACCCTTCGACGCTGAATTCGCCGGCCTGACCGTGGCCAGCAACCTGGAGAAATCCACCTTCGGCTTCTACACCGGGCAGAACACGATAGAGCTGACCGACACCAAGCTCACCTTCGGCCCACAGAAAGCCGTAATGACCCTCAAGGGTTTCGAGCAGAAAGATACCAGCGAAGTCAAAGACAACAACATGGCCGGCCGCGTCGACTACAAGATCGACGAGATCGGCTATCAGGGCAAACCCGTGGGTTCCGCCGCCATGGCCCTGAGCGTGAAAAACATCGATGTGCCCTCTGGCCTGCTGCTGACCAAGCTGTATCAGGACAAGATGCAGCCGGTGCAAGCCGCTGCTGCCGCCGGCCAACCGGTGCCGGAGTTGCAACTGACTGAGGCTGAGCAGGCCCTGGCTGAAGCCAACGTCGACCAGTTGCTGGCTGCCAAGCCACACGTGGCGCTGGAAAACCTGTCGCTGAAAACCACCCACGGTGAAAGCAAGTTCAACCTGGTGCTGGACCTGGCCAAGCCGACCTCCATGGAATTGCCGCCGGTTGAGTTGGGCAAGCAAATGGTCGCGCTGCTGGACGCCAACCTGACCCTGTCCAAGCCAATGATCGCCGACGTTGCCGCCCTGCAAGCGCAGCTTGGCGGTGTGACCGATCCTAAAGCCATCGAGCAGCAATCCCAGATGGCCAGCGAAATGGTCAGCGGCATGGCCGTTGGCACACAACTGGCGACCCTGGTGGGCAGCGACGTGGTGTCCAAGCTGCATTACGCCAACAATGAAGTGACCTTCAACGGCCAGAAGATGACCGTCGAGCAGTTCATTGGCTTTGTGATGTCCAAGGTTGGCTCAGTGAGCGGCGCCCGATAAGCCTCGGGGCCGCGCAAAGCGGCCCGATTGAAATGCAATCAAACTGTGGGAGCGGGCTTGCTCGCGAACGCGGTGTACCAGTCACTCTAGATGTTGACTGACACATCGCCTTCGCGAGCAAGCCCGTTCCCACATTTGGTTTGTGGCACTGGTCAGGCAATTCTGAACAATTGTTCTGAATCTCCCTCCCCCTTTCTCCGCTAAGGGATAGTTCATACAGGAAAGCTAGGTCGGGTCACGAGACGCCGACACCCTGATGCAAATCGCTCAGGACCACCTATCGCTACAGCTTTCCGTGTGTAAGGAAGCTCACGATATGCTGCGAAACCTCCCACTCAGTGCCTCCGGCCGGTTACGGCTGCTCATCGGGGTAACCTTGTGCAGCCAGTTGCTGATGCCCACCTTTGCCATGGCCGACCCGGCCTACGACGCCCTGATCATCCAGGCGCGCAACGGCAACTTCACACCCGCCCTGACTCAACTGCGCCAATTGCCTGCCGAGCGCCAGACGCCAGGCCAGATCAGCGACCACTTGGTGATCGCTGGCTGGGCCGGACAGGGTGCCGAAGTGCTGAAGGTGTACGAGGCACAGGGCCAGCATCGCAACTTGACCGCCCAGGCGCTGGCCACGGTTGCGCGAACCTATCGCAACCAGAAGCAGTGGGCGCAGGCCGAGGCGGTCTATCGCAAAGCGCTGTTGCGTGAACCGAACAATGTCGACCTGCAACTGGGCCTGGCCCTTACCCAGGCCGACGGCGGCAAAGTCAGCGAAGCGGTGCAACGCACACGCGCTCTGGTGGCGGCCAAGCCGGATGATCCCAATCGGCGCATGGCCCTGGGCTACGCACTGACTCGTGCGGGTTCGAACTACGACGCCCTGTTTGAATTCGACCAGGCCTTTATCCGCGCCGGCGACAAGCCCGAAGTCGCCCGCGAATACCTCGTTGCCCTGCAAAAGGCCCGTCTGCCGGAAGCCGCCTTGCGCTTGTCGGCCCAGCGCCCGGGGCTGGTCGACCCTGTGACCCAGCGTCGCCTCGAAGGCGACCTGGCCGCCGAGCGCGTACGCATGGCCGAGTTCGCCACGCGTACCGAGAAAGAACGCTTTGTGATCGCCGACCGCGCGCTCGCGGACTACGACAGACTGCTCGCCCGCTGGGCCCCCGACGCCAGCGCCCAGGGCGACGTGATGATTTGGCGCATCGACCGCCTCGGCGCGCTCAAGGCCCGGGCGCGCACCGCCGAGGTCATTCGCGAGTACGAAGCCCTCAAGGCTGAAGGCGTGCAATTGCCGACCTACGCCTTGCGCTGGGTCGCTGCCGCCTACCTCGACCAGCGCCTGCCGGAAAAGGCCGCCCCCCTGTATCGCCAGGCGGTGACCGCTGCGGATGCCGACCCAGGCGATCATGTCAAAGACAGTTCCGCCCTGTTCTACGCCTTGCTGGAAAACGACCAGGTGGCAGAGGCGCGCGCGGTCGCCGACAACCTGGCGCGCAGCGAGAAACCGCGGCTTGAACTCAAGGGTCTGCCCTTGGGCGACCCTAACGACGAGTGGGCGGACGCGCAACAATTGGCGGCCCAGGCCGGTACCTATGGCGATGACCTGCAGACCAGCGAAGAGCGCCTGGAAGCCTTGGGCAATAAAGCCCCGGGCAACATCGGCGTGCGTTTGGCGCAGGCCGAGATGTACCGTGCCCGCGAATGGCCAAGACGCGCCGAAGCGTCACTCAAGGAAACCGAAAACCAGAGCCCGCGCGACATCGGCGTGGAAATGTCCCAGGGCTTCACCGCGCTGGACCTGCAGGAGTGGCGCCAGCTCGACCTGCTTGCCGATGACGTGGTCGCCCGCGCCCCGGAAAACCGCCAGGTCCAGCGCCTCGATCGCCTGCGCAAAGTGCACGACATGGCCGAAGTCCGCGTCGAGGCCTACACGGGTAAAAGCTACGGTGGCAGCAATAACGCAGACGCCGGCGCGATCAGGGGCAGCCGCGACTGGGGCATTGAGACCGTGATCTACACGCCGCCCATCGACGAAGACTGGCGCCTGTTCACCGGTGCCGGCTACGGCACCGCCGACTTTACCGAAGGCAGCGGCCATCACCGTTGGCAGCGCGTGGGCGTGGAGCGGCGTACCCGTGACATGACCCTCGAAGCCGAAGTCTCCAACCACTCCTACGGCTTTGGCTCCAAGCAAGGCGCACGCGTAGCGGTTGCCCGCGACATCAATGACCATTGGCAATACGGCGGCAGCCTCGACTACCTCACGGCGACCACGCCGTTGCGGGCGCTCAATACCGACATTACGGCCAATGGCGGCAGCGGTTTCATCCGCTGGCGCGCGAATGAAAGCCGCGAATGGAAACTGACCGTCAGCCCGTCGCACTTCAGCGATGGCAACGATCGCCTCGAAGCCTTGCTCGCCGGCCGCGAAGGCATCTACAGCTCGCCCAAGGTGCAAGTGGAGTTAGGCCTGGAAGTCAGTGCCAGCCGCAACAGCAAGGAAGACACGCTGTACTTCAACCCGAAGTCGGACTTCGGCGTGATGCCCACCGTCAACGTCAACCATGTGCTTTATCACCGTTACGAGACCCAGTGGAGTCAGCAGTTCCAGGTCGGCGCGGGCACTTATCGCCAGCAGGATTACTCCAGCGGCGGTGTCGGCTTGATCGGTTACGGCCAGCGCATTCGCTGGAACGACGTCCTGGAAGCCGGCGCCAACCTGAGCCTGGTCAGCCGAACGTATGACGGTGATCGCGAACGCGATCTGCGCCTGCTCGTCGACCTCACTTACCGTTTTTAAAAGAGCCTGATCATGACCCTCCTCAGCCGTTATCTGCTGGTCCTGGGCGTATTGCTGGCCAGCGCCTGCGCCCAGCAACCCGCGCCATTCACGCCACCCGCCGAGCGCCCGACACAGACCAGCGAAGCGCCGTGGCCGAAAAACCATTTCCTGGGCATTGCCTACCACGACGTCAATGACACCGATCCCGATCAGGCGGTGGTGGCGGTGCGCACCGAGCGTTTGATCGATCAGTTGGCCTGGCTGCGCGAGAACGGCTACCAGGCGGTCAGCGTGGACCAGATCCTCGCCGCTCGCCGGGGTGGGCCGGCCTTGCCGCCCAAGGCCGTCATGCTCAGCTTCGACGACGGTTATTCCAGCTTCTACACCCGCGTGATGCCGATTCTGCGCGCCTATAACTGGCCAGCAGTGCTCGCGCCGGTCGGCTCCTGGATCGATACGCCGCTGAACCAGCCGGTGGACTTCGCCGGTCTGCCACGGCCACGCGGCGAGTTCCTGACCTGGCAGCAGATCCGTGAAGTGTCGCGCTCCGGCCTGGTGGAAATCGCCGCCCACACCGACGCCAATCACAAGGGCATCCTGGCCAACCCCCAGGGCAACCTGGAACCGGCCGCCACCACGCGGCGCTTCGATCCGGCGACCAATCGCTATGAAACCGAGGCACAGTTCCAGGCGCGGATGCGGGCTGACGTGGTCGCGATCTCGAACAAGATTCGCGCCGTTACCGGCAAGGCGCCTCGGGTGTGGGTATGGCCCTATGGCGCCGCCGACGGCACCACGCTCGCGGTTGTGGACGAGCAGGGTTACAAGATGGCGCTTACGCTGGACGACGGCCTCGACGACTCGAACAAATTGATGAGGAGCCCGCGCTTTCTGGTTGCCTCCGATCCGGACGGCGAGCACTTCGCCAGCAGCATCGTTTCGGTGCAGGCCAAGGCGCCGATGCGCGTCGTGCATGTGGACCTGGACCACGTCTACGACCCCGACCCGGCGCAACAGGCGCGTAACCTCGATGTACTGGTACAGCGTGTAGTGGACATGGGCTCGCCGACAGTATTCCTGCAAGCCTACGCCGACCCCACGGGTGACGGCCTGGTGCGTTCGCTGTACTTCCCCAACCGCCATCTGCCGATGCGCGCCGACCTGTTCAACCGGGTCGCCTGGCAGTTGCATACCCGGGCTCGTGCCAGCGTTTTTGCGTGGATGCCGGTACTGAGTTTCGACCTCGATTCCAAGTTGCCTCGCGTGACACGTTGGGACCCGCAAACCGGCAAGGTGGGCACCGATCCGGATGATTACAAGCGCCTGTCGCCGTTCGATCCAAAAGTGCGGCAGATGATCGGCGAGATCTACCAGGACCTGGCGAGCTCCGGTAACAGTGGTGTCGACGGCGTGCTGTACCACGACGATGCCAAGCTGAGCGACTTTGAAGACGCCAGCCCCGCAGCACTCAAGGCCTACGCCGCCCAGGGCCTGCCGGACAACATCGCCGCCCTGCGTGCCGACCCTGTCGTGATGCAGCGCTGGACCCGCTTCAAGAGCCGCTACCTGATCGACTTCACCAACGAGTTGACCGCCAAGTTCCGCGCCATCCGTGGCCCGCAGATACTAACTGCGCGCAATATCTTCGCCGAGCCGATGCTCAACCCCGGCAGCGAAGCCTGGTTCGCGCAGAACCTTGACGATTTCCTCCAGACCTACGACTGGACCGCGCCAATGGCCATGCCGCTGATGGAAGGCCAGGCATTGAATAACGCCGACGCCTGGCTGGAAAAACTGGTGGCCACGGTCAAGCGGCGCCCCGGCGCGCTGGAGCGCACCGTGTTCGAGCTGCAAGCCAAAGACTGGCGCACCGAGGCCGCGCCGGATATCAGCGGTGAGCAACTGGCGCACTGGATGAGCGTGCTCAAGCGCCAGGGTGTCACGAGTTTCGGTTACTACCCGGACAACTTCCTGGAAAACTCCCCGGACCTGAAGACTGTGCGTCCGGCCCTTTCCAACCAATGGAACCCTTGACCATGTTCGACAGAATCCTGGCTTTATTCGTGCTGGCTTTGGTATTGGGTGTGCCCCTGGGCCTGATCTTCCTGGTCACCGGGCAGTTCCTGATGGACTTTGTGTTTTTCTACCCGCTGTTCATGTCGGCATTGTGGATTGCAGGCGGTTTGTATTTCTGGCTGCACTGGGAGCGCCACTGGCCCTGGAAAGAGGACACGCCGGCGCCGACACTGGCTGGCAACCCGCTGATCTCGATCATCATCCCTTGCTACAACGAAGGGGAGAACGTCGCCGACACCATGGAGGCCGCGCTGGCCCAGGTGTACCCGAACATTGAAGTGATCGCCGTCAACGACGGTTCCTCGGATAACACCGCAGCCGTACTGGATGCCCTGGCCTTGCAGCATCCACGCTTGCGCGTGCTGCACCTGGCGCAGAACCAGGGCAAGGCGGTGGCCTTGCGCATGGGCGCCGTTGCCGCGCGCAGCGAATACCTGGTGTGCATTGACGGCGATGCGCTGTTGGATAAAAACGCGGCTGCCTATTTGGTCGCGCCGATGCTCGACAACCCGCGCCTGGGCGCCGTGACCGGCAACCCACGCATCCGCACACGTTCAACCCTGATCGGCCGGGTGCAGGTCGGCGAGTTCTCTTCGATCATCGGCTTGATCAAGCGCACGCAACGGGTAATCGGTCGAATCTTCACGGTGTCCGGTGTAGTGGTGGCGTTCCGTAAAAAGGCGCTGGACCGCATCGACTACTGGAGCACCGACATGATCACCGAAGACATCGATGTCAGTTGGAAGCTGCAACTCGATCACTGGAGCATCTTCTACGAGCCCCGTGCCCTGTGCTGGATCCTCATGCCCGAAACCGTCGGCGGCCTGTGGAAACAGCGCCTGCGCTGGTCCCAGGGCGGCGCCGAAGTGCTGTTCAAGAACATCCGCGGCATTTGGCAATGGCGTCACCGCTACCTGTGGCCACTGCTGTTCGAATACTGCTTGTCCACCGGCTGGGCCTTCACCTTTTTGCTGTCGGTCATCTTCTGGGGCGTGGGCAAATTCATCCCGCTGCCACAAGCGATTACTGTCGAGTCGTTGATGCCGCCGGCGTTTACCGGGTTGGTGTTGGCGATGGTGTGCCTGTTGCAGTTTGCGGTGAGCATCCTGATTGACCGCCGCTACGAGAAAGACCTGTGGAAAACCCTGTTCTGGACGGTGTGGTACCCGATGGTGTTCTGGCTGGTCAGCCTGTTTACCACCCTGGTCAGTTTTCCAAAAGTGCTGTTCAACCAGCATCAGAAGCGTGCGCGCTGGGTCAGCCCGGACCGTGGTATCAAACCGCTCGAAAATAAGGAGGCGTCATCATGAAACTGGTCAGAACCCGCCAACGTTCCGTGATGTGGGTCATCGATGCGCTGTTGACCCTGATGGCCTGGGCCGGCTTGATCTGGTTGTTGGCACGTGGGATTACCTCGATGCTCGATACCCATGGCGGTCCTCGATTCGAGGCGCCGATATTTGCCGCGCTCAATACCCTGCAAATCTACCTGTGGATCGCCCTGCTCAACGCCGTCATCCTGATCAGTTGGGCGCGCCACCAACAACGCCGAGGTCGCAAGTTTGCCCAGCGCCGGGCCGAGGCCAAGGCGCTTACTGACAAAAACCTGAGCGAGAGCTTCAGTCTCGGCGAAGGTGACCTTGAGCAGCTGCGTCGGCCTGGGGTGTTGGTGATCCATAACGACGAGGAAGGCGGTGTCGCGCAGGTGAAATCCCATGTCTCCCGTGAGGTAGAAAAACCGGGGTTGATCCTGGTGCCAGGCAAGGATCAGAACAAAGGCGCCAGCTAAGAAGAACGCTGGAAAATCGTTCCCATGCAACGTGGGAGCGATTTTGGTAAATACCGATAAGTGGGATCCAATTCACAAAACCTCCGAGAACTTTACTGCCCTTTTCGGTACTAACTTATCTCGGTAAGAACTTGATGGCCAACTAGTGGCAATTATTAAGTTCTCCGACGAAATCGTCATCAATACAGCTGCCGCTTGTCGGAATATAACTTCCAGCAATAAGCCGTATGCCTGTTTGACAATTTTTAATTGTTAATAATCAACGGGTTGCGCGAGCACCTTGCACGCTTATTCAACGTGCTCGGTTCTTTGAGTGAGCGGAAGTTCGATGTTAGTTTGCCGCCCTTTGATTTTCGACGGATTGAACATGTCTTTGTTATTACCACGGACTCGGTATCTGCTATGCACTTTCATGCTCGCTTATCTGAGCCTGAACAGCGCCACAGCCGCCCCTACGCCAGGGGATCAGGACCTGATTCGCGACCGCCAGAACCGTCTCTTGGAAGAGCAGCGTCGGCGCCTGGATGAACTCCAGGACTTGCCCGGCAAAGGCGATCAGTCCCAGGCCCCGGCCACACCCGCCGACACCCGTTGCTTCCCGATCAAAGACATCGAACTCAAGGGCGCCGACAGCCTCTCCGTCGGAGACCGCACCCTCCTGCTCAAACCTTATATCGGCCAGTGCCTGGGCGTTCCACAGCTCAATGAGCTGCTCAAGGTCATCACCGACTATTACATCGCCAAAGGCCATGTCACCAGTCGTGCCTATTTGCCGCAGCAGGACCTTTCCAGCGGTCACCTGCAGGTGCTGGTGGTGGAAGGCACGCTCGAAGACTTGAAGGGCGCGCAAGGCAGCAACCTGACCGACCGCGAGCTGGCCATGGCGTTTCCCGGCAACATCGGCGGAGCCCTCAACCTGCGGGAAATCGAGCAACTGGTCGACCAGCTCAGCCGTTTGCCCTCCAAGCAGGCGCAAATGGAGCTGACCCCTGGCAGCCAGATCGGCGGCAGTGAAGTGCGGGTCAAGAACGTCCCGCAAAAGCCCTGGCGCGCCAGCCTGTCGCGCAACAACGACGGCCAGAAGAGCACCGGCGAACAACAATGGGGCGCCGGCCTGGAATGGGACAGCCCACTGGGCCTGGCCGATCAGCTGATTTTGCGCGGTGGCCACGACGCCATCAGCGACCATCAGAAAACCTCCAACAGCAGCATGTTCTATTACAACGTGCCGTGGGGCTGGTGGAATTTCAGTTACACCTACAGCGAGAGCGAATACCGCACCTTCCTCATGCTGGACGATTTGAAGGTCAAGCAGAACGGCGACAGCCAGAACCATCAACTGCGTGCCGAGCGGGTGATCCATCGCGACGAGGTGAGCAAGACGTCGGTCAACGTCGGCCTGACTCACCTGCGCACCAACAACTACCTGCTCGATTCGCGGCTGGCGACCAGCAGCAACCGCCTCAGCGAATTTCAGGTCGGCATCACCCACGGTCGACGCATCGGCAATGCCTTCGTCAACCTGGACGTGGGCATGCAAAACGGCATTGGCGCCTTTGACGCGCAAAGCGACCAGCAGGGGCGCGATGCCAACGGCAACCTCACGGCGACCCCGCGCTATCGCAAATACACCGCCACGATGAGCTACCTGCAGCCCTTTACTTTGTGGGGCGAGTCGCTGAGTTTTTCCAGCCTCGCCACCGGGCAGCGCAGTGAAGACGTGCTGTACCCGGCGCAACGCATGAGCCTGGGTGGTTCGTACTCGGTGCGCGGCTTCAAGGACCAGCAACTGAACGGCGACAGCGGTGGTTACTGGCGCAACGAAGTGCGCTGGGCGCGCCCGGTCACCCTCGACTGGATGCGCCCGGCCTTCGCCGAATACGGCGCCAGCGTCGGTTATGACCAGGGCGTAATCAGCAACGATCGCTACAACGATGACGAGCATGGTCGCGTCTCGAGTAACTCTTTGGAGTTGTTCGCGCGCGGTAAAAACGTCAGCGCCAGCGTGACCTTTGCCCATTCCCTGGAGCGACCTGGCGTGGTGACCGAGCGCGAAGCGCCGATCTATTTCCGCCTGGATTTCATCCTGTAATCAACACCGCTGCCTTGAGATTTTGAATATGGATGCTCGCCCTGCTACCGCCCTGAAAAGCCTGACCCAACGCGGCCTGGCACTGATCCTGGCCAACGCGCTGTTCTGGCAGCCGCTGCTGGCCCAGGCCGACGGCATCGCGGTCAGCGGCCCGGGCACTACGCTCGGCCAGGCAGGCAACGGCGTGCCGGTGGTGAACATCGCCACGCCCAATGGCAGCGGCCTGTCCCATAACCAGTTCAAGGACTACAACGTCGGCCCCAATGGCGTGATTCTCAACAACGCCACGGGCGCGGTGCAGAGCACCCAACTGGGCGGGATCATTGTCGGCAACCCGAACCTCAAGGGTGGCGCGGCGAACGTCATCCTCAACGAAGTCAACGGCGGCAGCCCCAGCCAGTTGCGCGGCTACACCGAAGTGGCGGGGCAGTCGGCCAAAGTCATCGTGGCCAACCCTTACGGCATCAGTTGCAACGGCTGTGGGTTCATCAACACGCCCAATGTCACCCTGACCACGGGTAAACCGGTCATCGACAAAGTCGGTCGCCTGGACCATTACCAGGTCGATGGGGGCGCCGTGACCATCGACGGCCAGGGCTTGAATGCCAGCAACGTCGACCGTTTCGAGATCATCACCCGCACCGCCAAGATCAATGCAAAGATCAACGCGCGTCAGCTCACCGTGATTGCCGGGCGCAACGACGTCGATGCCCAAAGCTTGAACACCACCACGCGCGCCGACGACGGCAGCGCCAAGCCGGAACTGGCCATCGACTCCTCGGCCCTGGGCGGCATGTACGCCGGCGCCATCAAGCTGGTGGGCACTGAAGCCGGCGTGGGCGTGAAGCTCGACGGCACCTTGGCCGCCAGTGGCGGCGATATTCAACTCGACGCCAACGGCCACTTGAGCATGGCCCAGGCGGCCGCCAGCGGCGCGATTGATATCAAGGCCGCGAGCCTGGAGACCAAGGGCGCGGTCTACGCCGGCACCCGCCTCAAGGCGCAGACGACCAAGGGCACGCTGAAAAACAGCAAGACCCTCGCCGCGCGCGACAGCATCACCCTGGCCAGCAACGGCCAACTGACCAACACCGGCATCATCGAAGCTGGGGTCAACGCCGACAACACCCGCAACGCCGTTGGCGACGTCACGCTCGACAGCCAGAACATCAGCAACACCGGCACGGTGATCGCCAATCGCACCCTCACCGCCACCGCCACCCACGTAGATAACCAGGGCGGCACACTGAGCGCCAGGCAGGCGCTGAACATCACCGCCGACAGCGTCGATAACCGCAACAAAGGCCAACTGCTCAGCGACGGTGCGCAAACCCTCACTGTCAGCGGCCTGCTGGACAACCGCCAGGGCGGCATCATCGACAGCACCGGCGCGTTTACCCTGCACGGCAACCGCCTCGACAACAGCGCCGGCAGCCTCACCGGTGGCGGCTCGATCACCCTGGACCTGCTCGGCGACCTGATCAACCGCAACGGCAAGCTGGCGAGTGTCGGGCCGCTGCTGGTGCAACGCGCCGCCCACATCGACAACCAGGGCGGCAAGCTCGCCAGCCAGGGCCTGCTGACGCTGTTCGCCAACAGCATCGATAACCAGAACAAAGGCACCCTGGCCGCCAACGGCGGGGTGGCAATCACCACGACAGGCCTGCTGCAGAATGGCGCCGACGGCTTGATCCACAGCGAGCAGGGCGGCCTGAACATCACCGCCGGTACGCTCGATAACAACGGTGGGCGCATCGCCGCCAAAGCCGGTAATGCAGTGGTTGACGCGATCAACTTCAATAACGGCAACGGCACACTGTTCGCCGGCAGCGCTGTGAGTCTTACCGGCTTGAATGTCGACAACGGCGGCGAGATCGCCGGCAACCGCATCGACGTCAACCTGGACGGCGCCCTGACCAACCGTGGCCTGATCGAAAGCGCCACGGCCCTTGATGTCGACACCGTCGGCCTGAACAACAGCGGCCAGATGCGTGCCCTGGGCACCGCAGGCAAAACCCGCTACGCCATCGGTGGCCTGCTGAACAACAGCGGCAGCCTGGAAACCGCCAACGACCAATTGAGCCTCGCGGCAAAAACGTTCCAGAACACCGGCGGCAAGGTGTTGCACGTGGGCACCGGTCTGCTTGACCTGAGCGACATCAGCCTGGATGACGTCGGCGGCAGCCTGGTCACCAACGGCGACCTGACCCTCGACAAAACCGACTGGACCAACAGCACCGCGATCCAGGCCGGGCGCCTGACCGTCAACGTCGACAACCTGAAACAGACCGCCACCGGCCAATTGCTCGGCACGCGTAGCCTGGTCGGCAAAGGCCTGGACTGGAGCGTCGGCGGCGCCGTCGCCAGCCAGGGCAGCCTCGACCTGACCGTGGACAACCTGCTCAACGACCACGGTTTGATCTTCAGCGGCGGCGACATGAACCTGCGCGTGGACCGCCTGAAAAACCTCGGTGCCACGATTTACGCCATGGGCAACCTGCGCGTCGACCGCGATGGGCAGGGCGCGGCCGCCACCAGTATCATCAACAGCTCGGGCACGATCGAAAGCGAACGCAACCTTATCCTGGCCGCCAGCACGATCGACAACATCCGCACCGTGCTCAACACCCACTCCGGCATCTACACCGCCTCTATTACCCCCACGGCCTGTATCGAGGGCGTGACCGGTGGCGACTGCGACGGCGGCAAACAGAACCGTCCGTTCCAGATCAGCGTGCGTGACCACTTTATTGTCAGCGACGCCACGCCCGCTTCCAGCATCACCTCGAGCGGCGACATGCTGTTGAGCGGCGGCAACCTGCTCAACAGCAGCAGTAGCATTGCCGCCGGCGGCGCCATGACCGTGCGTGTCAACCAACTGAGCAACGTCGGCCTGGTGACCCACGACACCCAGTACGACCGTATCTTTACCTCGGCGCGTGAGCGCAAGCCGGGCGGCTGGTACCGCGAGGCGGCGGCGTTCACCCAGCGCTATGCGGCGGGCCAGAACATGGACGGTGTCGAAGCCGGCCTGGCCTCGTTCATCGGCAAGATGGAAAGCGAAAAGACCGCCCTGCGCAAAACCACCCAATTGATGGTGCCGGACCAAAGCTACGCCGCCGTGATCCAGGCCGGCGGCGCCGTTGACCTGAAGGCCCAGGACGGCATCGATAACAGTGTCGTAAACCGCGGCTACACCTACGTCGGCAGTGGCGCCAACACCACCAAGCCGGGCTTCTCGACCGAGGTGAAACTCAACGCGCAGCTGCCGCCGGACCTCGCCCAGCAACAGGTCAACCCACTGGGCCTGCCGGGCTTCGACCTGCCCACCGGGCCAAACGGCCTGTTCCACCTCAACGACGGCAAAGGTGCCACCGGCCTGCCCACCAGCCAGTTCGCGGCCAGCCCGCATAAGTACCTGATCGAAACCAACCCGCTGTTTACCGACATGCGCCAGTTCCTGGGCTCGGACTACATGCTGACCCGGCTCGGCTACGACCCCGAGACGGCACAACGTCGACTCGGTGATGGCTTCTACGAACAGCGCCTGATCCAGCAAGCCGTGCTCGCCCGCACCGGCCAGCGCTTCATCGATGGCCAGACCAGCGACGCCGACCTGTTCAAGCACCTGATGGACAACGCCATCAGCAGCAAAACTGCGCTCAACCTGTCGGTGGGCGTCAGCCTCACCGCCGAACAGGTCGCGGCCCTGACCCACGACATCGTGTGGCTGGAAAACACCACCGTCGCCGGTCAACAAGTGCTGGTGCCGGTGCTGTACCTGGCCCAGGCAAATAACCGCCTAGCGCCCAATGGCGCGCTGATTTCCGGCAGTGACGTGAGCCTGATCACCGGCCGCAACCTCAATAACGCCGGCACCCTGCGCGCCACCGGCAGCCTGCTGGCCAACGTCGGCGGCAACCTCGCCAACAGCGGTTTGATGCAAGCCGGCGGTCGCCTCGACGTGCTGGCCGGCAACACCCTGAGCAACCGTGCGGGCGGTGTGATCAGCGCGGGCAACGTCAACCTCGCGGCGGGCGCCGACCTGCTCAATGAACGCAGCGTCACTACCCACGAAAGCGCCAGCAGCTACCGCACCGAACGCAGCGACTTCGTCGACAGCGCCGCGCGCATCGAATCGGCCAACGATCTGGCGCTGAAAGCCGGGGGCAACATCAACAACATCGGCGGCGTGCTCAAGAGCGGCGCCGACATGGCCGTCCAGGCCAAAGGCGACGTCAACATCACCGCCTCGAAGAGCCTCGACAGCGGCGCCATCGGCACCCGTTCGAACTTCACCACCATCGCCCAGCAAGGCTCCGTGGTGGAAGCCGGCCGCGACCTGCACGTGATTGGCGGGCGCGACATCAGCGCCGTGGCCAGCCAGGTCAATGCCAAACGCGACGTCAACCTGATTGCCACCCGCGACCTCAACGCCATTGCGGCAGCCAACGAGCAACACTCCACGGGCAACACGAAAAAGGTCAAGAGCATCGAAGACCACGTGCAGCAAGTGTCCAGCGTGATCAAGGCCGGCGGCGACGCCACCCTGAGCGCCGGGCAGAACCTGCAACTAGTGGCCAGCCAGGTCAACGCCGGCAACGAGGCGTACCTGGTCTCCGGCAAAAACCTCGAGCTCAAAGCCGCTGCAAACCAGGACTACAGCTTCTACAGCAAGACCAAGAAAACTTCCCAGGGCAAAAAATTCCGCCTCGATGAAACCGACGCCGTGAACAACGTCGGCAGCCTCGTCAGCGCGGGCAAAAACAGCACCGTCGTGGCCGGTGAAAACCTGCTGCTGGCCGGCAGCGCCGTCACCGCCGAAAAAGGCGCCACGCAACTGGCGGCCGGCCAGGACGTAAACATCCTCGCCGTCAGCAACGCCGACAGTGCCCGCCACGAACGCAAGGAAAGCAAAAGCAGCTGGGGCGGCCTCAAGTCGAGCAAGGTCCAGGACAAAGTCGACGAAAAACGCACCACCGCCCTGGGCAGCATGGTCTCCGGCGAAACCGTCACCGTCGCCGCCAAGCGCGATGCCACCGTCACCGGTTCCAACCTGGTCAGTACCGGCGACCTCGCCGTACAAGCCGGCCGCGACCTGACCATCGACGCGGCGCAAAACACCTTCGCCCGCACCGACATGCACAAGGAAAAAAATCGCGACCTCACCGGCGTGCTGACCGGCAACAAGCTCGGTCTGGACGACATGACCGGCAACCAGAAGCTCTACATCAACAGCTCCAAGCACAACGGCACCGCCAATGAAATGACCTTGACCGGCAGCACGATTGGCTCGAGTGCGGGCAATGTGTCGCTGACGGCGGGGCGTGAGTTGAAGGTGGTGGCCAGCGATCTGGTGAGCACCAAGAACATGGAGTTGAGCGGGGCGAATGTCACCGTTACTTCGGGGATGGAGACTGCGAGTCAGACCAGTAAGGACAGTTCAAAAAGCTTGGCAGTAGGCCGAGTGGTTGCGGGCTCTGTCGTCGATACCGCCAAGAGCATTCGCGACGCAGCCGAGGCGGCGCGCAGCTCCGACGACCCACGTCTCAAGGCAGTGAAGATCGCCCAGGCGGCGCTGTCGATGTACAACCTCAATAACCAGGCGGGCGATCTCGCCAAGCAAAGCACCGGCTTCAAAGACAAGACCGGTGGCTCTGCAGGTAACGGCTCACTGATCAAGATCGGCACCGAACTGGCCAATACCCGTACCAAAAACAGCAGCGAATACACGGCGCAGACCGCTCACCAGAGCAACCTCAACGCCGGGGGCAAACTGTCGATCATCGCTGCGGGCGATGCGCCGGGCACTGTGGGTGACTTGACGATTACCGGCAGTACGTTGAAAGCCGACAGCACGTTGTTGTATGCGAAAAACAACATCCTGATGCAAAGCGCACAGAACACCACTGACCGTAAAAACGATGGCTCGCGCAACAGGACCGCTATCGGTGCCAGCTTTAACATAGGCGAGCAAAACGGTTTCACCATCGACCTCGGTGCACAAACCGCCAAGAACCTTGGCTCGGGTGGCTCGGTTACCCAGGTCAACACCACGTTGGACACCGGCTCGCTGGTGCTGCGCAGCGGCCAGGACACCAGCCTGATCGGGGCGCAGGTACGCGCTGAGCGTATCGATGCCAACATCGGCGGCAACCTCAACATTCTGTCGCGCCAGGACACCGAAACGTCCAAGAGCAATCAGAACAGCGCGGGCTTCGGTGCGAGCATCTGTATTCCGCCGATCTGTTATGGCTCCCCGGTAACCGCGTCGGCGAACCTGGCGGCGTCGAAGATGAACAGCGACTACCAGGCCGTCACCGACCAGAGCGGCTTCTTTGCCGGCAAGGGTGGCTACACCATCGATGTGGCCAAAAACACCACCCTGCAAGGTGCGGTGATTGCCAGCGAGGCTGCGGCCGACAGGAACCTGCTGCTCACCGATCGGTTGCTGGTCAGTGACATCAAGAACAAGAGCGAGATCAAGAGCCAATCGGCCGGCGTCAGCGTCTCCGGTTCCTACAGTAGCGGCGCGAGTACCCTCACGCCGGGTGCCTTGTATGGAATGTCGCTGAACGATTCGGACCACAGCTACACGCGCAGTGCCGTCAGCGAAGGCACGATCGTGGTGCGCAACCCTGAAGGCGCGGGTGACCTGGTCGGCCTGAACCGCGACACCGCCAACGCCAACCAGCGTCTCGACAAGCCTGATGAAAAGGCCATGCAGGAACGCATGGACCTGATCAAAAGCTCGATGGAGCTGACCAAGGGCATTGGCGACGCGATTGCTGCGGCCAGGATCAGGGCCGCCAACGACTCAGACAGCGATGTGAGCAAAGCCACGCGCCTGAAGTTGATTGATGAGGGTATCGCCAATCCGACACAGGCTCAGATCAGCCAGCGTGCCCAGCAGGATTATGGCGTTGGCAGCAGCTTCCAGAAGGCCAGCCAGGCGGTGACTGCCGTGGTGCAAGCGGCGATGGGTGGCAGCGTAGGTGGGGCGTTGGCGGGGGCGGCGGCGCCGTATCTGGCGCAGACGGTCAAAAAGATGACCGAGGATGACCCCAAGGCCAACCTGATGGCCCATGCGGTATTGGGTGCGGTGTTGGCGCGGGCAGGTGGTAACTCGGCGTTGGCAGGAGCCGCTGGGGCCGTGGTGGCGGAGAAAACCGCACAGCTGATCAAAGAGAAGCTGTATGGCGATGTCAGTAACGAAAATTTGACCCAAGAGCAAAAGCAGACGATCTCCAGCCTATCGACGTTGGCGGCTGGACTCTCCGGATCGTTGGTTGGCAAGGACGCGCTGAATGCGGTGGCAGCCGCGCAGGTTGGGAAGAATGCGGTTGAAAATAACCAACTGAGCGCGAAAGATGTCGTTGATTTACAGAAGGAACTCGCAAACGCCACTAAGAAAGGCGAGCCAACAGAGGCCATTTGGGAGAAATACAAAAAACTGAGCGCTGAGAAGCGGGCAGAGATGTTGGCAGGCTGTGCGGGTAAGGTAGGGCTTTGCAGCGTCGGTTATCAGTCTGAGTATGAGGGGGGGATACAGACCGCAGATAGTGTCAGTAGCTTGCGCTGGTACTTCGGCCTTTCTGAGGCAGACGCATCACGGTTGAAGGAGTTTGTCACCGAAGAAAACCAGAACGATATGGGGTTGTTGTACAACTCGCTGCCGGCCTGGGAGAAAGCGGCTTTAATTGGGAAGGAAGTGCTGACAGCTTCTGGCGCTTCGATAGGGCGTGATAAAACGTCTATTGCTTCGATTGTTGGGAAGGGTAAGGGAGGAGCGGGAGTTCAGGGGGGCGGTCCAAAAGGGTCGACGAGCTTCAATTCTGTTCCTCGCAACGCAAATGATCTTGCAGGAGGTCCGCTTGAAAACGCTACTCAGATTAGCGGCCGCTTTAAGCTAGACGGTGGCCCAGCGAATGGAGCTGTGTATCGGGCCGATAATCAAGGAAATATCACCAGCTACGCTGTCTATGATTCAGCTGGGATGATTGTTAAGCGGGTTGACGTTACAGGTGCAGCTCATGCTGATGTGTCGACACCACATGTAATAGAGTATGGTAGAAATACGTTGCCGGACGGGACAATAAGAGTTCAGTCGCCTTCTACGAAACTGGCTCCGCGGCCTACCAATCCGAATGAGATTCCATGATGAAAGTTGATACTCTTAGACAGTTTAGTGGTTTAAGCAGATACGAGTTATGGGCGTCAGGCTGGGCTAAGAAAGATAATATAGATATATTTTCTTATGTTAGCGCCATGTGCAATCCTGAAGACTGTCTGCTATTTTGCAGGCTGTTGTTTCCTGATTTTTTTGTTAGCCAAGGCGCGATTTTTTTAAGCGCTAAATACGATCATGATGTTTTCGTTGTATGGCTAAAAAAGTTTGACGGTGATGCGCGCGCAGTTGAAAAAATAATAAATCATACTCACTTGTACGATGTTTTTTCAGGCTGTACTGATGAGGTTGATGATGTTGTTTTTGAACAGCTAGCTGAAACTATTGCCTTGTCATGGCGGCTAGTCCTAAAAGACAAATTCCCAGAACGTAAATTTTCTGTTGATGTTTCGAATTCAGATCAGGATTACGGTCCTACTGTTACGTTTTTTCAAGTCATTGACTAGGTGCAAAAGCAACTGGGCAAACTTTACGGGAAGTCGAGATTAGTTCTGGTGGTAAAGGTGCATGGAATAAAGAGCTGAATAATCCTGTGCCGAATACCGTATATAAAGTCGATGGGAATAAAACTTTCCAAACAGATGGCTTGGGCCGCGTTGAGAAAGTCGAGTCAAATCTTTCATTGACTAAAAATGATCGGAATACATATCAGCAATGTGTGGCAGGTAAGTGTGGCGTCAGTGGGGACGAGGGTGGGCACTTGATTGCTAGTATATTCAACGGGCCTGGGGAGAGATTGAACCTCCTTCCCATGAATGGGAACTTGAATAAAGGCACTTGGAAGTCTATGGAGAATACATGGGCGTCCGCACTTAAGGAGGGCAAGCAGGTTAGCGTGAAAATTGAGCCTGTGTATTCTGGCAAAAGTGTTCGGTCAGATAGCTTTAATGTGGAGTATTCAATAGGCGGCGCTCGTCCAAAAGAGATTGTATTTAAAAACTCACCGGGTGGAAATTGATGCGTAGTGATGATGATATCTACAATGACATTGGGGGTATTTTATTTGAAATTGCTCCCCGCGGAGCCTGTAAAATTATAATGCGCGCACAGTTATCCCAAGAGCTAGATAGCTGTGAGTATGAGTATGACTACATTGATGAGCAAGGTAACGTTGCCTGGCTCACGGCAGGCGGGCGAGCCAATACAGATATTTTAGACCTTTTAACAGAGCTACGCAGTTGGTATGTCGAGAATAAACTTACAGGAGGGCTGCCAGCGTGGAGTGGCTGTGAGGTAACCTTGGACTTAGTTAAAGTTAAAATAAGTATAGACTTTATTTATCCTTGAAAATTGAGCAGCAGGTTTAGATGTAGAAACTTAGGCTGAATATGGGGTGTTTTTGCACCCTATCTGCACCCTTTCTGCAGGCAAGTTTCACCCATTTTGCGCCCACCCTGACGACCTATGGTCTATCTGCTCAATACGTCCTTTTTCAGCATGACTTTTCGCTCCTTAACAGGAGCAAAATCTCAATACACAACACGCACCCCGTCCGGGGTAGATGTTTCTTTCTAGATCAACGGGTTAACAGATTTTCACGTTAAATGGCTGCTATACATTTGTAATACAAAACGAGGGTTTTACCCAGCAAACACTGACGTGGGTTGTATAGCATTTGTTATACACAGCAGCAGCCCCACAGAACTGGTTCCTTTTTCAAGGTTGGCCCGTTTTATTGGACCGTCAAGCTGTCTCTTTTAGTCGCAGCTTGTGTCCAGCGCTTGGCGTCGTGCATGTGCAATACGCTGCTGATAACTGTCTCCAGGGCTTCGCGCTCTTTGTCATCCAGCTTGGAAATTGCCTCGAACTGAAGTTTTAGGCGGTCATCCGGCCCACGTTCTCCCTCATCGAATAGCAGCATATCGGCGCTGACACTCAGTGGGAATCGGGGTCAGACCACATTTTCAGCGAAATCTATACAAGGGTTTAACTTTTTTGTGATGTTTCATTAACGTATATAAAGGTTTTCGCTATTTATAATGACGTGTGCTCTTTAAAAATTTGATTTATTTTTTTGAAATCATTATCTTCCTTTATTTTTGTTGCGGACGACTAAGCTGATCTCTTTCAGAAATCAGGGGGTTTTTATGGCTCGTCGTCCTCGGTTGTTGGTGCCACGTCTTCCGCTGCACATCATTCAGCGCGGAAATAATCGTTCGGTTTGTTTCTATTCAGAAGATAATTATATTTTTTATATCCACCTCTTAAAGCTCTTGTCGGAAATGCATAGCTGCAAAATTCACGCGTGGTGTCTGATGATGAATCACGTGCATTTATTACTGACTCTAACTACCCCTTTAAGTGCTTTTTCGTTAACGAATGGGCTTGGTCAGCGTTATGTAAAAAATATAAAAAATAAGGTAAGACCACGGTTACATTAATGGTGGTCTGACCCCTATTTTTCATTACCTAATTTTTCAAATGGGCGAAAAGCATTTGAGCATTATGCCAAACATTCTCAAGGGGTCATACTGGGCGGAAAGGGTAAAGCAACAGCGAAGCCAGATGGTGCGGATGTACCAGAATTTACTTCGTTAGACTCTTACGTTAGTGCCGCACGATCTTTTTGGTCTCCCGCTGGTCGCGGAGGAGTAATGCAAGGAACTCGGGCAGATGGCTCCATGCTTAGATTCGAACCGTCGACTGGATACTTTGGTGTTATGAGAGGAGGAAAAATAAATACCTTCTTTAGGCCAAGCGGTGATGCTGCCGCACAGCTAAAATACTTTAAGGATCAGTTATGAAAGATGAAAGTGTATTTGAACTATGTGCGAGTGTTTTAACGCGCCTTGGGTTTGGTGGTGAAAGTCTGGTGTCTTTAATTCAGAAGTGGAGGTTTTTTATTGAGGAGTGCAAAGATGGATATCGTTGGGATTATTCTGAATACCTTAATGATATTAGATGTAGGTCCTTGCTGCAGCGCTTGCTAGAAGAGCCAAAAATTGCTAGCGCAGATGAGTTTAAAGAGATTTTTTATGAGCTGGCTTGCCTTGATGATATGTTTAAAAGTCTGCTGCAGCCCGACCTTTTTATAAGGGCGGGTGAGAAATGGTGGGAGAGAGGTGTATTGATTCGTGCAGGAGAAGAATATTGCTTTTATATGAAAGCTGCGCACGGAATTGTGGTTGAAAATATAGGTTGTTGAACACAAAGTAAAGCGGTGCAAAAGATACAGCGAAGTTTTTTGAACTTGCTACTGCAGATGACTTGGCTTTAATTAGAGCAAAATATAATTTGCCAGATGGGAACACAATAGGTGTCGCTAGAACAGATATTCCTGGGTTTGAATCTGAGGTTGTCGAAGGCCTTTCACCAGTACTGCGTCGCAATTCTGGGCTGCCAAGCCTAGATGAACTATACGGAGAGGCAAGAGCGATCAAGTCACCTTATAATAATCCGTTATTTACTCGGCATGCGGAAGAAGATCTATTTAATAACGTGGCTAATAAAATTGACAGGCAAGGATTAACGTCTGTCCAGTTAGATGGTCGCGTTGTGGATGTGAAAATTTCTAATGCAAGTGGTATCTGCAATAAGTGTAGCGCAGGCTTAACTGGTAGTAGTGACCTGAATGGGGTGGTTAAACAATTCAGCGAGCGCTATCCTACCCTCCTGCTAAGAGTTACCGCTGAGGGAGGCGCAGCAATGCCAAATCGTCTAACAGTCCTAGTTAAAGGTGGGAAAATAGTTAATGGACAATAAAGAAGCTCTTAATCTTATTGACAGTATGAGGTGGATAAAGAAAGCCTCAATTTTTCTTTTGTTGCTTGATTATGCGCTACGTAATCTTGACTCGGCGAGTGGTACGCAAGAAAAGTGTCAGGAGGCAGTTGATAGATGTTGGCAATGGTTGTCTGATCGAGGGCTCAGTGCTGATGAGTTAGCATATTACCTAGACTCCGATGAGATGCAGGGCGGACCGTTGGCAGAAGGAAATTTCGCATCTGAAAGTGTAGAGCAAAATAGTTTGATTTTGATTTTGTTGGTGGTCGGTTTTTTTGCTAATAGGGCCTATAAAACTGCAGGACTACAAGAGCAAATGTCTGAGCCGATATGTGAGGCTGACGAGAGCTCTGCTGTATATATTGTTGATTATATTGAGCGGGTAGGCTTGTCTGATGTGTTGAGCTCTTATCTGTCGGCTAAAGCTAAGCGTTGATATGGTTCTACTTTTAAGTAAAAATCGGGGTCAGACCACGGTTACATTCTGATGGAAATGTGGTTGTTTTTGAGGTTGATGCGGCACTGCATAAACAAATTATTGATTCCGTAATTACGCAAAAACCGACTAATAGCTTACCCAGAGATCCCAATGCACCAAAAATTGTCGATCCAGGCAAAGGAGAACCAAGTATTTCTTTGGAACTTCCAAAGGTTTGGGATAAGCTGATAGAGCAGAGTTCTTCAAAGGCTCGAGTGTTAACGAGCAAGGAGTTTTTTGATGAGTTTGGAAAATGACTTCAATGATGTGCTCCATGATATTTTTGAGGGGCGAAAAGATGTGGCGGTATTTGTACTAGGTGGTAAATATTATTATGTGGTTGATGATAAAGAAAACTATTGCATCGATGTTGAAATAGAGTACAAAGCTTATTTGGCTACTGGCGAAATGGATGCAAATTTTTATGATGAGGCCGTGGCTAATTTTAGAGGTGGTATCCCTGTTCTGGATATTAATACCTTTTCTCGATATTTAGATACTGCAAGTGTGATTGAATTTTCTGTTGAGAAAATGCGTGGTTTTTTTTGCTTTGGACATTCTCCGGAACATCTTTTTGATATTTATCAACATGTCGAAGCTATTTTGTCTAATAAAGCAGAGGGGCGGTTTAATGAACTTGATAAATTGAGGATGAGGCTTCCGAAATTCTTTATTGATCTTGATAATAAAGTGCTGCGGCATACTGATTGGGATAGAGCTCATGAAGACTATGCTCCTTTAGATTGGGACGCGAAGGCATCAAGTGATTTTGATGAATTAATCTCTGCTGAAAATAAGTACTGGGTGGTCAATGGTATGGATTTCTGGATTCTTCACTCTTGAATTATTAGTAGTCTGCTCTGTCATATAGATAGCTAGAATCAGCCGTAAAAAGTTCATGATTTCTTACAGAAAACCAAGGTAATTGGTGGCGGATAATGTTTTTTTTTAAATATCTGTGGTGCTGGCCTAGAAATATTACGTTCTTTAAAAAATAGCTTTTTATTTTTATCTGTTTGAAATGGTTCAAACAAGGCGGTTATAAAAAATAACCGCCCGTTTTTTATTTATAAGCTTTGCGAATTCAATTTCCGTCCAATCACATCCAGCAAATCACACCCATCTCTCAGCGGAATTGCCAGCAACAGCGCAAAATCGTGAAGCACAATCGCATCACTGCTGATCTCCTCCCGAAACGCGAGGTTCTCCAAAAACTGAGTCACCGCACGAATGCGGTACGCGGCGGCGTCATAGAGAACATCAAGGGGCGCTTGCGTGTCGATCACCAGCGCGGGGATGCTTGAATCGTGGCCTGTCAGGGGCATGTATCTGTTCATTTTTGGACTCTCTACTTAAGTGATGAATGCCATCACTCAAACGTCGCCAAACGAATGGGTGACAGCTGTACGCAGGTTGGCGAACCGGCAGTAGAGAAAACCGGCAGACCCGAAGGTCTCCCGCGCACAGCCGTCATAAAACGACTTTGCAGGCGCGCAAGTGGCTGCAAAAAAGCCCCCAGCTTGCGCATTCTCTACCGTCAGGTCGCCAAACCTGAATCGCCATGTGGGCGACCGGCGGACTATAAGTCCTCAGCGTAAAAGCGCGCAAGGCATCAAAAAGCCAACACGTCATCCTGCAAGCCGGCTACGACCTGCACGTGATTGATCGCCACCCCTCATAAGGACGGCTCAAAAAGCTTGGCCGTTGGGCGAGTGATCGCGGGCTCGGTAGTGGACACCGCCACCAGCATGCGCGACGCCGTCAAAGCGGCCCGTAGTGCTGATGACCCACGCCTCAAGGCCGTCAAAATCGCCCAGGCAGCGCTCGCCGCCTACAACCTGAACGGCCAGGCATCGGACGCCAATGCACAAAGCTCCGGCTTCAAAAACAAAACTGGCGGCACGCCCGGCAACGGTTCGCTGATCAAGATCGGCACTGAACTGGCCAATAACCGCAGCAAGAACAGCAGCGAATACAACAGCGCCACCGCCAAGCAGAGCACGCTCAACGCAGGGCAAGATTTGTCGATCGTCGCCACGGGCGCAGCGGTGGGTACTCAGGGTGATATCCAGATCACCGGCAGCCGCTTGAAAGCCGCCAACACCCTGTTGCTGGCCAAAAACGATGTGCTGATGCAAAGCGCACAGAACACCAGCGACCGCAAAAGCGAAGGGTCGAAAACCAAAACCGCCATCGGCGCCAGCTTCAATATTGGCGAGCAAAACGGCTTCACCCTCGACCTCGGTGCGCAGGGCGCCAAGAACAATGGCAACGGTAACTCCGTTACTCAAGTCAACAGCACCCTCGATACCGGCAGCCTGTTGTTGCATAGCGGTGGCGATACCACCCTCAAAGGCGCCCAGGTTCGCGCGGACAGGATCAAGGCGGATATTGGCGGCAACCTCACTATCATCTCCCTCCAGGACACCGAGTCGTCGCGCAGCAAACAGAACAGCGCAGGCTTTGGCGCGAGCATCTGCGTGCCACCGTTCTGCTACGGCTCCACCGTCGCGGCCTCGGCGAACCTTGCCGCCGCCAAGATGAACAGCGACTACAAGGGCGTGACCGACCAGAGCGGCTTGTATGCGGGCACGGGCGGCTACGACATCAATGTCGGCAAGACCACCACCCTGCGAGGCGCGGTGATTGCCAGCGAAGCCAGCGCTGACAAGAACCGCCTCAGCACGGATCGGCTGATCGTCAGCGATATCAAGAATGTCAGTGAGATCAAGAGCCAGTCGGCGAGCATCTCGGTCTCCACCAGCAGCGGTGGCGGCACCTCGCCGGGCGGCGCCATCCCGATAGCACTCAAGGATAAAGACCACAGTTACACCCGCAGCGCGGTCAGCGAAGGCACGATTGTGGTTCGCAATGCCGAAGGCGCCAATGATCTGGTGGGGTTGAACCGCGACACTGCCAATGCCAATCAGAAGCTCGACCGGCCTGATGAAAAGGCCATGCAGGAACGTATCGACCTGATTCAGAGCTCGGCGCAGTTGGCCAGTGGGGTGATCAGTGCGGTGGGCAAGGCGAAGGCGGATGAGGCTAAGAAGCTTGGATTGGCAGCGAGAGAGCAGGCTGACGCTGGTGCGCCCGGTGCCGCTGAGACCGCCCGTGCCGCCGATATGGCTTATACGGAAGCCAAGCGTTGGCAGTTTGGTGGCGACAAGAAAATGATGGCCGATATCGCGACGGGCCTGATCGCCGCCGGCCTGGGTGGCGCGCCTGCGGGTACGACGGTGGGTATCGTTGCCAATACAGCGTCCAGCGAGATCTTCAAGCGAGTAGGTGATTACGCCGAGGCGCAATCCCTGAACCCGAAATCGGACGCGGCCACCCGGGCGGCATGGGCTGAAGGTGGCGCGGCACGTGTCATGTTGCACGCGTTGGCAGGCGCCGCCATTGGGTTGTCCAGCGGTAATGTGCAAAGTGGTGCGTTGGGAGCTGGAGCTTCCGCGGCTCTGATGCCCTCGATCGCAAAGGCGCTGGAAAACAGCACATTATCTGAGGCCAGCCAGGACAACCTCGCAGCTTTGGTCGCGACCGGGATAGGCGCTGGAGCAGGCGCCGGGAATGGTATCGGCGGCGCCGCTGTTGGGAGCGGCGCAGGCTACGGCGTCGAAGTCTTCAATCGACAGCTTCACCTCACCCAAGAGGTGCCACTTCTCAAGAAGAAAGCTGAAGAGTTGGAGAAGACCAAGGGCAAGCCGAAATCGGATGCCTTATGGGAAGACTTGCTGCGTATGGCAGCAGGATCGAAGGTCGATGCCGTCGAACAAAACCGTTTGGATGCGCTGGAAAAGAAATGGGGCAGCGACCCGACGCGGTACTGGCTTGATCGTGATTTGGCGATCGCCAGGGGGGCGGTTCAGGAGCTGGCTGACCAGAAGATTCCACTGACGTGGAAGGACGGCACCGCAATTATCGCCAATGGCTCAGCGGTGTATGCGTTCAATTCGACCAAAGAGCAGTTTGTAGACACAAGCCTGTTTAATGGTCTGGGCACAGGCCTTTATGGCGAATTGCCCATGGCTGACAAATGGAATCAATACGGTCGGGAACAGGCAGAAGCGCATGCGACGGAAATCATTAACGTCTCGACCAACGACTTGGCTCCTAAAGACGCGATGTCGAGGCTGTTGGTACTAGCCAGGAAATCGGCTGAACCGGTCACGGCGATCGATGAGACGGCCATTTCGCTCACAGGTGTAGGTCTGGCAGCGAGAATTTCAGAGATCGTTGCCGCTGCCTTTGCGAAAAGGAAATTGGCGACGGAGGCGTCAGGCGAGGTTTTCGTCCTTGGGGCAAACGGTGCAAAAAAGACAGGTGCAGGAAAGGCACCATACTCCTCGACTGCCTCGCCGGATGCTGAGGCTGGCATGCCGTACACCCATCCGGTAAAGGAGGCCGGGGCAAAAGCAACAGCCGGTTCTGTAGACAAGCAAGCGCCGCCTAGTTTTTCCAATCAATTCCCAGATCATCCAACCGGTGTTCCAAAGCTAATCTCAGATACAAAATTGACCCAAGGCACAGGAAGATATAACTATGTCGTTCTTCAGGATGGTCAGTTAGTGATCGGGCGGAAGTTTAATGAGGTAGGTGGTGGTCACATTGATCTAGCGAATGGCAAACCCGTTGTTGCTGCGGGAGAGGTGAAAATTGTGAGCGGCAAAGTTAAGTATATTGATAATACATCAGGGCACTATGAACCCTCTGGTCGGGCTGCTCAAGCCGCAGCAGAAGAAGCTTTTTCTAAAAAAGGGTTTGATGTGGGAGGGAAATATATAGAAAAAGTCTGGGTGCCAGATTCTGGCAATTCCAGAAAAGGTGCCTGGGTGCCGAGATGAATGACGTCATTAAAGAGTTTGACGAACTTTGCGATATGGCTATGGCCGCTTTTGGTGAAGAGCTAGACATTACCTACGAGATGTCCTTGTTAAATATTTTGGAGTTTGTAAAAAAACATCCTGGCTGTAGAGAGGGTTTTATAAATAGATTTAAATTGATTTTAATGTCTGGTAACTCGCCATTTGAAGTTGTGGCATTTTGTATGCGTGAGCTTCAGTGGCCCGAAATTAAAGAATTTGTAATTTCAAACATGAATCCTTCTGAGGACCCTCGTAGTGAGGCCCTAAGAAGCACATTAACCGCATACGACGAACGTTGGCCTGATGCGGATCTTTACAGTTACTATGGCGGGGATTAATTGGTCCAAAAGGTATTTCTCCGGTTGTCACCGCAGAGGGAAAAATTGGAGATGCGGCATTTACTGATGTAAACCAAACAGCTCGTCCAGTAGCTCAGGCAAATCCAGATGAGCCAACTCTGATAGCTGATCGAGTAACGGCCAAAACTGAAGCAACAGGAAAATCTTTGCCGAATGGAAATATGGCTGACGCTCATGCAGAAATTGGCGTCATACAGCAGGCATATAATGCTGGCAAGACTCAAGGTGCTGATATGGCTATGAGCGTTGCAGGTAAAGATGTATGGAAATAGGGGTCAGACCACGATTAGTGCACCAATGTATATTGGTGGTCTGACCCCTATTTCTCATAGACGTTATCGATAAAAGTCGAGACGAAGCGATTCGTGGGGCGTGCACTGCCGGGAATTTATCCAGTACCGCGTGCGGCAACTTGATTGCCCCTGCTCAGAAAGCCCTCGACGGATATGGGGAAAATGTCGCGTACAACTTACTTTATAAAGATGTTTACCGTGTTGATGCGGCGAATGCGGAAGCCGTCCTCCGGGGTTTGGACGCCGATAGCATTCTCCGCGACATCGTAATAACGGACCTCGCGAGCCGCTCTGAAAAGACGCGGGCGGAAGTTGAGTAGCAGTATGACTTTGTCATGACGATGCATGCAATCACGGTGGCGATGGCTGGTGGGTACGGATTAAAAGGGTTAACCTCCGGTGTAAAAGTGCCTGCATCGACTTTGATTACTGGAGAGACCAAAGTTGTCGGCGCAAAAGACGCTGCGTCCAGGAATGCGAATGCAACAAGCATGCTTACGGATTCGGAAGCCGCTGCGCTGGTCGAGAGAAATGTAATAGAAGGAACGGCTAAGGGAGCTGCACCAAAAGTGGCGGCAGAGGGAAAGGTAGGAGGGCAGACCTTCCAAGATGTCAATCAAACCTCTCGTCCGCTCAATGAAGCGGACCCAAAAATACCGTCGTTGATCACGGATAGAATTGCAGATAAAGCCGCGACGAATCCTGGCAAGCTTTATCCAAACGGAAATATGAAAGATGCCCACGCTGAAATTGGTGTGATTCAGCAAGCATATAGCTCTGGTAAAACCGCCGGAGCGGACATGTCCATGACAGTTGCAGGAAAGGATGTATGCGGATTCTGCAAAGGTGACATAGCCGCTGCCGCAGAAAAGGCTGAGTTGAAATCTTTAACCGTAAGAGCTATAGATGATAAAACAGGACTTCCGAAAAATTATTACTGGGAGTCAGGTATGAAGTCCATAAAGGAGAAAAAATAGATGATAATTGGAGGGTATACGCTTAGTCCTGAACACGGTAGATTGCAAATCCCTCTTGTTCATCAGCCGACTATGGAAGATGTTAAATCGATTATATATGAATATAGTAAATTCGATGGCGTCACTTCATTGTCTATTACCCCTGCACCTGAAGCTGGGCCTTACGAAATCAATCTTTATGCTGATTCTGGAAATTATCTTCTGATGTTAAATCAATATCTGGATGATGGGGGGCACGTTGTACGCACCCTTAATAATACGTCGGCCGGAACAAAACTGATTGATATTCTGGGTGATTGCTATCAAGCGAATTCAATTACGAGAGATATAGGGGTCGTTATTTCTTGTTTTCAAGAGTTTTTAAGCTCTGGTGATGTAAGTTTATCAGTATTAAATGTGTAGAGCAAAAAAAAAGGTGCAAGTAGAATACAGGGTTAGGTGCAAAAGCTACAGGCGCTGCTGCAGAAAAGGTAGATGATGTTGTAGCTCCATCGTCTAAACCTGAATGGTTGCAGCGGCTTGATGCGGGTAATGAGTTTAATAAGGAAATAGGGGTCAGACCACGATTAGTGCACCAATGTATATTGGTGGTCTGACCCCTATTTCTCGAATTGTCGACTCTGATCCTGCTTTACGCGATGCTTTGCAAGCGGCGTTGGATTCAGGAAAAGCCAAGGTTCAAGGTGTAACAGTCAAAGTCGGTGTTCCCGCCCCCAGTAAAACAGGTGTAGCAGAATTTAAGGTGGAACCATGGACCAAGAAGTAATTCAGTGCGAGCGCTCGGGCGTAAACCCGAAATGGACCTCCTTCAAAAGTGTGCTGGGGCGCATAGCCAAGGGGCCACACGTCTCAGATGAATACGAGTTGAATGGCATCCGTGAATATGTTGAGCGCGGCGATGCATTTGCGAAGCCATCAATGCCTGTACCGAATAGTGACAACGTTACGCGTAGTAGCTCCGAATGGATGGCCGTCACACGAGCCCACAAGGTATTGGCAACCGCACCAGATAACCCGCAATGGCTTCTGGAATTGGCCCATTGGCTGCGCTATTACCAAGTAGGAATTTGGCAGTTGTTCTTCTGGGCGGGTCAGTTCGACATTATTGCCAAAGCGGCAGGCAATGATCGACGCCGCCAAAACTACAGCATCCAAACCGCCACCAATATGATGGCCGCCATGGCGATCCTAGGCTGGAAGGATGCCGTCATCGATCAGGGCTATCTCACCCATGCGGCTCTCAATCGTGGGCATCAATTAGTGATTGAGTACGAAGAGCAACACCGCCGCGCCCAAGCCTTTATGCTGCGTGTGTTTGCCGATTGGGTGGGCGATGTCTCGCATCAATGGCCTGCTTATGCTTACGACGAACCCATCTACGAAGCCTTGTTGGCCAAGTGGCGCACTCCCAGCCCCGACGACCTGATGCCCTGCCTGTTGGCCGCGTGTGACCGCCACACTTGGCAAACCGGCAAAGAGAGCCAGAAGAGTTCCTACGACTTCAATCAGGACTGGCACTTGGAGCGCGTGCCGGTGGAAATTCTCTATATCCTGCGCCTACGCCAGTGGGAAGGTTTAGCCAATCCGCAGAAGATTGATCATCCGCTGCTGGCCGCGCCCTTTGACCAATTGCCGCCCGAGCAACCAGTGCCTGAGTTGGACGAGTTGATGCAAGGTGTGCTCAAGCGCGCAAGGGAAGACTGGCCACAGTACGATGAAGTGCTGTCTTTGCCAGCATTGAAGAGTTGAATAGGGAAATCGGGGTCAGACCACGTTTTCAGCGAAATCCATACAAGTGTTTAACTTTTTTGTGATGTTTCATTAACGTATATAACGGTTTCCGCTATTTATAACGATTCGTGCTCTTTAAAAATTTGATTTATTTTTTGAAATCATTATTTTCCTTTGTTTTTGTTGCGGACGACTAAGCTGATCTCTTTCAGAAATCAGGGGGTTGTTATGGCTCGTCGTCCTCGGTTGTTGGTACCAGGTCTTCCGCTGCACATCATTCAGCGCGGAAATAATCGTTCGGTTTGTTTCTATTCAGAAGATGATTATGTTTTCTATATCCACCTCTTAAAGCTCTTGTCGGAAACGCATGGCTGCAAAATTCACGCGTGGTGTCTCATGACGAATCACGTGCATTTATTGCTGACTCCAACTACCGCTCTAAGTGCTTGTTCATTAATGAAAGGGCTTGGTCAGCGTTATGTCCAAAATATAAATCGTACTTATCAACGAACAGGAACTCTGTGGGAAGGTCGTTATCGTTCTTGTTTGGTGCAGCACGAAAGCTATTTGCTGGCCTGTTATCGTTACATAGAAATGAATCCCGTCAGAGCGCGAATGGTGGATCATCCCGCTGAGTATCGTTGGACGAGCTACCGAGCAAATGCACAGCTGGAACCTTCAGCACTTATAACGCCTCATGATTGTTATAAAGAATTGGGTAGTAATGTCGATCAGAGGGCTGAGGCGTATCGTCGTATTTTCAAGGATGAGCTTCAGCAAGAAGTAATCGACCAAATCAGAGATGCTACAAATGGAAATTACGTATTCGGAACGGGAAAGTTTGCGTCGCAGATAGCACAAGCTTTGGGTAAGCGAACCGTTAGAGGATTCGCTGGCCGCCCAAAGAGATGATTTTCAAACGTCAATTGTGGTCTGACCCCTATTTTCCCCGAGGCGATCAAGCGCGTGGCGGGTGTCGGGGGAGATACGTTGGCCATCGTCAACGGCGAACTGATCCGCAACGGTGAAAACCTCGGCCTGTTTCATGCGCCGGCAGACCGTGTGAATGGGCCGGCGTCGATGGAGTTGGCTCCGCTCAAGGTCGAGCCAGGGCACGTCTACCTGCTGGGTGACAACCGCAATAACAGCAATGACAGCCGCTTTATGGGGCAGGTGGCCGTTGAAGAGGTGGTCGGTAAGGTCATCGGCATCTGGTTTTCCAAAGAGCGGGCACGCATCGGTACGACGTTCCCGTGAATGCTCAAATGCGCTCGGCGCGCTTTTTCAGCATCGGGTGTCGGGTTGCCCAGTGGCTGTGCCTGTTGGTGATGCTCGCCAGCGCCACGGGGTTCATGCTGGCCTGGGCCTACCTCGATCCTGGTTCGACGCCGTTGGGCGTGGCAGTCGCAGGCTTCCTGTGGTGCGGCATTGGGCTGTTGTTCGCGTTCGTGTTTGAGCGGTCGCGCACAACCGCAGCAACGCTTCGATTCATGCTGACTCGGATGGCTGCGATACTGGTGCTCGCGGCCACGGCGGCCTACTTGCTCGGTCTGCTATGGGTTGAGCCTGGGCGCGATGCCTTGGACGCTCTGTTGGAAAGGGCGTCCTGTGAAAAGTACGGCGGCACAATTGAAAAAGGCTGGGAGCGCAATTGCCCCCGCCCGGAATAGACGCAATCACTTTGAAGTTGGAGTAATCCTGTATGGACGCAAATAGCACCCCTAAACGCCCGACAATCCTGGCCAGCATTGGCCGTCGCCTGGCCGCACGCATGATCGACTGCGCCATCGCGGTGCTGATCTTTTTCATCGTCAAATATGTCGCAGAGGCGTTGTCTGCCTATGTCCCTGGGGTGACGCCCAAGGCCGGTTTCCTCTGCGCGTTTTTTGCGGGCTTTGCCTACTTCCTGCTGGCCGATGCACTCCCCAACGGCCAGAGCCTGGGTAAGCGCCTGCTGAGCATTGCCACGGTTGACCGCAAGACCCTCAAGGGTTGCAGCGTTTCCCAGTCGTTCACGCGTAACTCCGGTGCACTGGTGGTCATCGATTGGGTGTGGATCCTCATGGAATCGAGGACACGCCTGGGCGACATGTTCGCCAAGACCATCGTGATCCAGACCGGTAACCTGACGAGCGTTCGCAGCCTGGCGGATATTTATGACAAAGGCATGGGATAAGCACGTTATGAACGATTCAGCATCGGCGGCAGAAACCTGGGACCTCGCCAGCCCGTTCAGGCGACTGCTCGGCTATGTCGTCGATATGGCCGTGGTGTTTTTCCTGCTGTTTTTGATCCGCAACCTGGACTACGTGTATCTGTCTTTGCGCTCGGTGGGCCCGCTGTTTTTCGATGGCATCCGCTATGTGCTGATGTTTTTAGCCTTCGCGTACTTTCTGTTTTGCGATGCCTTGCCCAAAGGCCAGAGCCTGGGTAAGCGGGTGTGCCGCACGGCGGTGGTGGGTTACCCGTATCCAACGAAGTGCACGCTGTTTCAATCGTTTCTGCGTAATGTTCCGAAGCTGCTGTTCAGTATGCTGGACGGTCTTTTTGTGCTGTTCGGGTTGCGCCGTCGATTGGGCGACATGTTGGCCAAGACGATTGTGATCAACACTTGAGCAGGGCGGCCTAACTCCTTGCCGTCCTTGTCCTTGAACACCGTTTCGAGGGTAAAAATGTTCTTCGCAGTGGTAGGGGATGATGCAGAACGTGAATGCATTTTTTATTTGATCGATGCAGGCTAATAGCCATCATTGTTTTTGTTTTGCTGACAACATCTTAGGACATTTCTCCTCGGACTTGGGCGTGAGTGCCAGTAAAACGGCGCAGCGCGGGCGTCAAAACAACTTGAGAACGGCTTTTAACTCCGTAAAATGCCGCGATTGTTTAAAGCACGATACTTTTCAGGGACGAATTCAGACATGCGCCTGTTTGCCGTATTTCTTGCGGCCTGCCTCATGGCGGGCTGTGCTTCCAAGCCGGATTACTACATCTCACCGACGCCGGTTACCATCCCCAAGACTGCAACTTACTGGCTCGACACCTTCGATGTTGAGGTGGTGGGCAAGAACGAACGCTTCCTGTCGGATGACAAAGTGCGCCAGCAACTCGGTGTCGATCTGATCGACCGCCTGCTCAAGGCCAAGCGCTACGCCAGCAGCAAGGACAAGGCCGACTACCTGCTGGATGTGAATGTCATCTATACCCGGCGCATACAAGACACCCAAGGCGGTTTCATGACGGCCATCGTCGATGACAAGACCATCCTCGCCAGTGTCGACTTCAACTACCTCGTCAAGATCAAGAAAGCCGGCGCCGAGGTGCTGCATTTCTCTCAGGCTCGCCAAGGGCTGATGCCAGGCGGGTACAAGGGCGACTGGCAGAACATGAAAACGATGGCCGGGGTGCTGACCAACTCTGGCAACTCCAGCGTCGAGACTTTCTACACCGGATTATTGAGCCGATTCATCGTTGACGACCTGCGCGACATTCCGTCCCGCTAGCGTTAGCCGCCGCACCCGATTTCCCACTTAGGAGCACCCTGTGAACACACTGTCCAAAATCCTGCTGTCCGGCCTCACCGCCGCAGCGCTGCTGACCGTGGCCGGTTGCGCCACCGAGAGCAACCGCGCGCTGCCGGTGGAACAAGTCGCCAGCGCCAACGTTGCCTATTCCGGCGTGCGTGTACCGATTGCCGTGGGCAAGTTCGACAACCGCTCCAGCTACATGCGCGGCATCTTCTCCGACGGCGTCGACCGCCTCGGTGGCCAAGCCAAGACCATCCTGATCACCCACTTGCAGCAGACCAACCGCTTCAGCGTGCTGGACCGCGACAACATGGGCGAAATCTCCCAGGAAGCCGCGATCAAAGGTACCGCGCAGAAGCTCAAGGGCGCTGATTACGTGGTGACCGGCGATGTGACCGAGTTCGGCCGCAAAGAAACCGGCGACCGCCAGCTGTTCGGCATCCTCGGCCGAGGCAAGACCCAGGTGGCCTACGCCAAAGTCGCGCTGAATATCGTCAACATCAGCACCTCCGAAGTGGTGTATTCCACCCAGGGCGCCGGTGAATACGCGCTGTCCAACCGTGAAGTCATCGGCTTCGGCGGCACCGCCAGCTACGACTCCACCCTCAATGGCAAGGTCCTCGACCTGGCCATGCGCGAAGCGATCAATCGCCTTGTCGACGGCATCAACGCCGGCGCCTGGAACCCACGCAACTGATCAGCAGCACCTCAAGGAGCAGTACACGGATGAGCAAGGCAGTTAAGTTGGCGCTGATGCTGACAGCAGTTGCGGCGGTTGCCGGGTGCCAGACGGCGCCCCAGCCCCTGTATCAATGGGAAAGCTACCAGCCACAGGTTTACGAGTACTTCAAGGGCGAGCCCAAGGAAGCGCAGGTCGAGGCGTTGGAGCGGGATCTGCAGAAGATCAACGCCAGCGGCCGCAAGGCCCCGCCGGGTTACCATGCCCACTTGGGCATGCTGTACCTGAGCATGGGCAAGGATGACCAGATGGTGCAGGAATTCCGCACCGAGAAGGCGTTGTTCCCTGAGTCCGCCACCTACATGGATTTCCTGCTGAAAAACGCCAAGACCGGAGTCGCCACTAAATGAGCCTGTTAAAACTCACTGGCGCCCTGCTGGCCCTGGCTTTGCTCGGCGGTTGCGCGGCCCCCAAGACGATTGATTACACGGCGTACAAACAGTCGCGACCCAAGTCGATCCTGGTACTGCCGCCGATCAATGAATCGCCGGAAGTGCAGGCGTCCTACAGCCTGGTTTCGCAAGTGACCTACCCGCTGGCCGAAGCCGGTTACTACGTGTTGCCGATCGCCCTGGTGGACGAAACCTTCCGCCAGAACGGCCTGACCACCGCCAACGATATCCAGGGCGTGGCACCGGCCAAGCTGCATGACATCTTTGGTGCGGACGCGGCGCTGTACATCACCGTTACCAATTACGGCACCAAGTACATGCTGATCTCCAGCGACACCTCCGTCACGGCCTCGGCCAAACTGGTCGACCTGCGCACCGGCACCACCCTGTGGACCGGCTCTGCGCATGCTTCCAGCGAGGAAGGCAACAACAACGGCGGCGGCCTGGTCGGCATGCTGATCACCGCGGCGGTCAAACAGGTGATCAACAGCTCCACCGATGCGGCGCACCCGATTGCCGGTATCACCAGCGCGCGCCTGCTGTCGCCGGGGCAGCGCGCGGGTATCCTGTATGGTCCGCGTAACCCGAAGTACGGTACGGACTGATCCCAGGCTCTGAACACCACACATCCACTGTGGGCACCGGCCCATGTGTGAGCTGGCTCGCCTGCGATAGCATCACCTCGGTCTAACTGAAAAACCGAGGCGCCTGCATCGCAGGTAAGCCAGCTCCCACAGTAGATGGGTGGTGTTATTCCGAATCAGGTTTAACCCGAACCCTCCACACCTTGCGTCTGACCTTGTGAACGGATCATTCATTCACGAGGTTCAGCCCATGTCCCGTCCTCTGCTCTACCTGCGTCCTGCTGCCCAGGGCTTCGCCGTTACCCTGCTGGTAACGCTGGCCGGCTGCGGGCTGTCTTCATCCCCTGAACTGGCCAAACCGGCTGAGCCCACCGTCGAACTGCAACGCGCGTCCACCCAAGGTGCCTTGGTCAAACGCATGGCCATGCCGGTACCGATGCAGATGCGCGAGACGGCCAACCTCGACTACCGCAGGGAGCCCCGCGAGCAATACGAAAACCTGCCGGATAACCCGGTGCATCGCGTGGCTGAAACGCCCGTGTCCACCTTCAGCGCTGACGTCGACACCGGCAGCTACGCCAACGTAAGGCGATTCCTTAACCAAGGCAGCTTGCCGCCCGAAGGTGCTGTGCGACTGGAGGAAATGGTCAATTATTTCCCCTACAGTTATGCACTGCCCACCGATGGCTCGCCCTTTGGCGTGACCACCGAAGTGGCCGCCACGCCGTGGAACCCACGTACCCAACTGCTGCGAATCGGCCTCAAGGCGTCCGACCGCGCCGTGGCGGACCTGGCGCCGGCCAACCTGGTATTTCTGGTGGATGTGTCCGGCTCCATGGACCGCCGCGAAGGCTTGCCGCTGGTAAAAAGCACCCTGAAATTGCTGGTGGATCAGCTGCGTGAACAGGACCGTGTTTCGCTGGTGGTCTATGCCGGTGAGTCCCGCGTGGTGCTCAAGCCCACCTCCGGTCGCGACAAGGTGAAGATCCGCAATGCGATCGAGCAACTGACTGCGGGTGGCTCCACAGCCGGTGCATCCGGCATCGAATTGGCCTACCAGATGGCCCGCGAAGGCTTTATCGACAAGGGCATCAACCGCATCCTGCTGGCCACCGACGGTGACTTCAACGTGGGCATCAGTGACTTCGACAGCCTCAAGCAGATGGCCGCGTCGCAGCGCAAAAGCGGCGTATCCCTGACCACCCTGGGGTTTGGCGTGGATAACTACAACGAACACCTGATGGAGCAACTGGCCGACGCGGGCGACGGTAACTACGCCTACATCGACAACTTGCGCGAAGCCCGCAAAGTGTTGGTCGACCAACTCAGCTCGACCCTGGCCGTGGTCGCGCGGGATGTGAAATTGCAGGTGGAGTTCAACCCCGCGCGTGTCAGCGAATATCGCCTGCTTGGCTATGAAAACCGCGCCCTGAAGCGTGAGGACTTCAACAACGACAAAGTCGACGCCGGTGAAATCGGTGCAGGGCACACGGTAACTGCGTTGTACGAGATTGTGCCGAAGGGCGAGAAGGGTTGGTTGGAGCCGTTACGCTACGCCGCTGCGCCTGCAGGCGAGGGTAAGTCCGGTGAGCTGGCGATGTTGCGTGTGCGCTACAAGCCCGCTGCGGGCGGTGAAAGCCAGTTGATCGCGCGGCCCATCAGCACCGAATCCACCAAGGCCAGCGACGACCTGCGCTTTGCGGCGGCCGTGGCAGCGTTCGCCCAACAGCTCAAGGGCGATGGCCGCTACACTGGCAGCATGAACCTGCAAGACACCGCCGCGCTGGCCCGCTCGGCCCGAGGCGATGACCCGTTCGGGTTGCGCAGCGAGTTTGTGCAACTGGTAGAGCTGGCGCAGGGCCTCAAACACTGATCGCGTATGCAACGACGATCCAATGTGGGAGCTGGCTTGCCTGCGATGCAAGCGACTCGCTCCATCAGAGACACCGAGCTGATGCCATCGCAGGCAAGCCAGCTCCCACAAGGGTTCTGTTTTACTGGCTAGAAGGAGTTCGCCACTTACATGGCCGTACCAGATGCTTCACCCAGCGACGAATCGCTGCTGGCCCGCTACCGAACCGGTGACGCTGCCGCGTTTGAAGCGCTGTATGCGCGGCACCGCCAGGGCCTGTACCGCTTCCTCGTGTCCTTGAGCAACAAGACCGAACTGGCCGAGGAAATCTACCAGGAAACCTGGCTCAGCCTGATCCGCAGCGCCACCCAGCCACAAGGCCGGGCGAGTTTTCGCACATGGCTGTTCCAGATTGCCCGCAACCGCCTGATTGACCATTGGCGCAAGCACGGCATCCACAACCCGCTGCACGACAGCTACGACGAGCAACTGCACGCCCAGGCCGACGACAGCGCCGGCCCCCAACAGCAATTGAGCCTGAGCCGCGACCAGGCGCGCCTCGACGCCGCGCTGCAAGACCTGCCCGAAGACCAGCGCGAAGTCTTCCTGCTGCGCTTGCATGGCGACCTCGAAGTGCCGCAAATCGCCGCCCTCACCGGCGCCCCGCTGGAAACCGTAAAAAGCCGCCTGCGTTACGCCCAGCAGAAACTGCGCCGCCTGCTGGCCGAGGAGATACCCGCATGACCGACTCCCGACACACCCCGGATCCTGACGACGTACTCATCCAGCACTTTCGTCAACACAGCACCGGCGAGCCGCCCGCGTCCCTCGACGCCTTCATCCTCAACGCCGCCCGCCGCGAAGCCCCGGTGCCGCAGCCGAGCTTATGGCAGCGTTGGGTGCGAGCGTGCCAGCAGCCACGCTGGCAGATGGCGTTTGCCACTGTCGCAGGCTTGGCCCTGATGATCGGTGTGGTAACACGTTCACCCGTGCCGCAACCCGAAATCTCCATCGCGACCTTCTCCGCACTTCATGAGGAAGCTTCGCGCCCGGCCCCGCCAGCAATGTCCGCGCCTGCGCCAGTGGCCCGAATGGCCGCCCCGCCCCAGGCCGAGCGTGCGCAAGTCATGGGTTCGATGGCGGATGAGTCGACAGCCAAGCTCAGCAAACGCGCGCCTGTGGCGTTGCCTTCGTTGGAGGAGGGGTTGCAGGAGATTGTGAGGTTGCGTGAGGTGGGAGAAAGCAAAGCAGCAGATGAATACCTGCTAGCACTCTACAAGCGTTTCCCCGAAGAAGATTTACCTGCGCGGTTGGAGGCACTGCAAAAGCGCTAAGCGGACGCGCTCGTTTTGAACTCTCCGGAGACTCCGGAGAGTTCAAAAACAAAAAAGCCCCAGGCCTTAGCACTCAGGTACATCACGAGAAGCACAGCAATAGCCGCAGCCTCGGTGGTTTCAAGGCCAGCAAAATCGACGACAAGGTCAATGAGAACCGCACCACGGCGGTGGGCAGCCTGATCTCGGGTGACAGCCTTGACGTTCAGGCCGGCCGTGATGGACTGATCAGTGGTTCGTCATTGGTCAGTACCGCCGAGCTCAGCGTGAGTGCCGGGCGCGACCTGCGTGTCGACGCCGCGCAAAACACCTTTGATCGTCAGGATTCCCACAAGGAGAAAACCCGGGATCTGACAGGTATGGTGACGGCCAACCGGGGTGGTCTGGACGATATCACCGGCGACCTGCACCTCTCGATCGGCAGCAAAACCCACGTCGGCCAGGCCAAGGAAACGACCCTCACCGGCAGCACCATCGGCTCCAGTGCCGGTGACGTATCGCTCAGCGCCGGGCGCTCGCTTAATGTCATCGCCAGTGACCTGGTCAGTACCCGCGACATGACCCTGACCGGCAGTGACGTGACGGTTGCGGCGGGCACAGAGACCGCCCAACAGAGCAGCACCGATACCTCGCGCAGTGTCGGTGTCGGCCGTGTGATCGGCGGGATCATCGTCGATACCTACAAGAGTATCCGTGACGACGTACAGGCCGCCGAGAACGCCGAGGATGGCCGCCTCAAAGCCGTGAAATACGCGCAGGCGGCGCTGTCGACCTATAACGCACTGGGCTTTGGCAGCACCGATTCGGCCAATCGTTCGGCAGGGCGACCGGCCAACAGCAGCGGCTCACTGATCAAGATCGGCACCGAGCTGGCGTCGACTCGCAGCAAGAGCACCAGCGACTACAGCAGCGAAACCGCCAAGCAGGCGACGCTTAACAGTGGCGGCACGCTGTCGATGATTGCCACCGGAAAGGAAGAGGGCAGTCGTGGTGACATCGACGTCATTGGCAGCAGCCTCAAGGCCGAGCAGACGATGCTCGTGGCCAAGAACAATATCTTGCTGCAAAGCGCCCAGAACAAACGCGAGTGGAACAACGACAGCAGCGACAGCAAGGTCGCCATCGGTGCCAGCTTCAACATCGGCTCGCAAAACGGCTTTACGCTCGACCTCGGCGCCCAGTTGGCGAGAAGCATGGGCACCGGCAGTGATCTGACCCAGGTCAACTCGACCCTGGACACCGGCCTGCTGGTGCTTCGCAGTGGTCAGGACACTACCTTGAAGGGCGCGCAAGTGCGTGCTGAAACCCTCAAGGCGGACATCGGCGGCAACCTCAATATCGCCTCCCAACAGGACGAGTCCACGCAGAAAAATCGCCAGACCAGTGGCGGGTTCGGCGGCAGCATCTGCGTTCCTCCTTTCTGCATTGGCGACCCGGTGACGGTCTCGGCCAACATTGCGGCCAGCAAGATGAACAGCAATTTCGCTGCTGTTACGGATCAAAGTGGTCTGTTTGCCGGGCAGGGTGGGTATGACATTCACGTCGGTGGCACAACGCGCCTCGACGGCGCGGTGATCGCCAGTGACGCTACGGCCGACAAAAACCGTTTGGATACAGATCGACTGATCGTCAGCGACATCAAGAACAAGAGCGAGATCAAGAGCCAGTCGGTCGGTCTCAGTGCGTCCTATACCGCCCTGGAAAATGGCGGCACCGAAACAGGGGTAGGCGGCAGTATTCCGTTGATGTTGCGCGAGTCGGAACAGAGCCGCACACGCAGCGCGGTCAGTGAAGGCACGATTATTGTGCGTAACCCGCTCGGTGCCAGCGACCTGGTCGGCCTCAATCGCGATACGGCCAATGCCAACGAGCAATTGGATCGCCCCGACGAAAAAGCCCTGCAGGAGCGCATGGACCTGATCCAGAGCTCGGCGAAACTGGGGCAAAGCATCGTCCAGACGGTCGTCACAGCGAAGCAGGCCGAGGCCGAGGCGCAAAGCGAAAGTGTCCGTAACAACCCTGACAGTACCCCGGAACAACAGGCTCGCGCGGCGCGTGCCGTCGAAGACGCCAACAGCTGGGCCATAGGCGGCAACAAGCGGCTCATGGCCGACATCGCCACCGGCCTGGTCGCGGCAGGGTTGGGTGGGGCAGGCGGCACCACCGGCGTCGGCATTCTCGCCAACACCACGGCAGCCCATACCTACAAAGCCATTGGCGACTACGCCGATCAGCGCGAATTCGAAGCCACTGACAGCTTGGTCAAAAAGGCCTGGGGCGAAGGCGGCGCGGCGCGAATCCTGCTGCATACCCTGGCAGGCGCTACGCAGGGGCTGTCCAGTGGCAATGCGCTTGCCGGCGCACAGGGTGCGGCAGCGTCGGCGACGTTTATGCCGATGGTGGACAAGGCGCTCAAAGACAGCGGCGTCAAGGAAAGCGAGCGCAACTCACTGGCTACCTTGATCTCGGCGGGGGTTGGTGCGGTCGCCGCCTCGGGAGGCAATGTGGGCGGGCAAGTGACGGCGGCGAACACCGGCAACGCCGTCGATGCTTACAACCGCCAGTTGCACCCGAAAGAAATCCCTCTGCTTATAAGCGAAGCGCCTGCGTTGGCGCTGGCGGCAGGTATCAGTGTGGAAGAAGCGCAGGCCCGTTTGGGAAGGGCGTTGGCGTACTACACCGACGCCGGGTGGCAGAGTCTGTTGGGCAGTAAAGGCCTGCCACCGGACGATCTCACCCTGACCCACCTTGGCCAGGCTTTGGCACCGCTGGGCAATATGTACGATCCAGGTCCGACGAGCGACGTGCCGACGCTTACACCAACCATTAAAAACTACACGCCTGAAGAAACCCTGCGCTTGGTGCAAAATTACCAGTTCACCCACGCGGCGGCGTTTGCCGACGAAAAAATCAACCTCAACTACCTGATGCCGATTGCCAGGTTCGACTCGGATCAAACCGAGGCGCTGGACTTCTACAACCGAAACCTGAACTTTGCAGAAGGGGCAAACACAGGGCAGCCTTACGGCCCTGTGAGCTACACCAGCCCCGAGGGTACGTTTAAAGGTCAGCGCGAGGCGCTCTTGGGTACTGCAGAAGGTATCTTTACCCTCGGCAAGAACTTGCTGACCCATCCGGTGGACACCTCGGAACAGATCGCTTTTGGGCTGATCAACACGGCTTCCCACCCTGTCGACCTGGTCGGTGGGCTCTGGGCTGAAGGCCAAACAGCTTACGGGTTGGGCAAGCTGTACGAGTTGCAGGGTGACCCGGTCAACAGTGCCGCGGTGATCGAAAAGTACAAGACAGAGTGGGCGCTGGCCTTCTTGCCCATCAACCGCGCGGAAAAAGCGGCGAAATTGGGCGGTCTGGTCAAGGCGAGCGAAGAGCTGGGTACGACCGAGCGGGTGCTTGATAAAGTTGACGGTGGCAGCCCAAGCCGACTGGTGGTGGACGAGCCGAATGTCAAGGTTGCCGGCGGCGGGCAGCGTTTGGAAAACATTGAGTTTGAGCCTGAGCCACCCGTTAAGCTAGCCGATGAAACGAAGATTACCTTGGGCGCGGATACGCCAATCGTCCGAGTGAATACAAGTAACTCTATTAAAGGTTCTCCGGAGTACGCATTGCTTAATGACCCCGCTGCCAGGGCCGCGAATACTCGATACGAGCTTGATAACGGGAACACCTTCACAACCAACGGCGCAGGTCAGGTGGCCGAGTTAACGTTCACTCCAGTCGATACGAAGGTGCCTCGAGACGTAAGGCAAACAGAGGCCGGCAAGCAAGGTCGAGAGACCGATGTGGGTGGTCACGCACAAGCTTGTAGCCAGGGTGGAACCTGTGATGGATATAACCTGTTTCCTCAGGATAGAAACTTCAACAACTCGGCCTACAAGGTCTTCTATGAAAACGAGATCAAACGCGCGCTGAATGACTCTACAAAGGAAGTGGGGTTGACCACCATCAAATTCAATAGGTCTATGCCTGGCTCTCCGAGGCCGGATACGTTGTCCGTGACCTATACGGTTGATGGTAAAGTCAGAACCAGAATTTTTGCAAATGAGCCCAATAGAATTCCAGAGGGTTGAAGAATGATTACTGAAGATATTGAAGTCGTTAAAAAGATTTTTTCAATCATCGATGCCGGTATTGTCGATGGTTATGATTATTTTTGTTATGACGTAGAAGTGGGAGACGGCTTCATCGATACAGGGTTGGCAGTCGAGAGAGAAGGCGTTGAGGTCACTGATGCCAGAACTGATTTCGATGATACGGCGCTGTATATGCTTGCCAAGCAGCTCAATAAAAATGCCAAGGACCGCGGTGAGTGCTGGCGTTCTTTTGTTATGTCTTATCGGCGTGGAGGCCAGGTTAAAACAAGCTTCAACTATGATGAAAAGTAGTATGGATATTTTTCAAGGATCATCGGAGAAAGGCCTGACCCGCCGCATAGCAGGCTTTGCAGCATTCAAGTCCGAGCGCCTGCCGGTGCTCCATGAATTCTGCACCAGCCTTGGGTTTGAACGACCTCACGAGGTCCTTAACACTCCCGGTAAATTTTTGGCCCAATTGGACAGCGGTTTTCGAAGTGCAGTGATCAGTGAGGCCAACCGTGTATGGTTCATTACCCGTATCGGTTATTACATCGGCGAGTACCTGGCGACACGGTATGACGGGTATTGGCAGGTCGACGAAGACCCGGCGTCGCCTACCTTCGCACGTTATGTGGTCGGCGGTTTCTCCTTCGACGGGGTAACCACGCCAATGGTCGACCCAATGCAGATGGCTCAGGAGTACGCCGATACGCCCGCACCAAGGTCCCTGGTTCAGGAAATCGATAAAGTGTTGGTCAAGTAAACGTGATGACTGATGATTGGATCCTGAAACACGCAGCCGACGCACGTGCGCTAGCATCTGGAACTTCGGTCCACTTGATCGAGTAGCGGACTGCTCAAGTGATCCGCGCCGCCTCATTGCAATAGGCTAGTCGCGGGTCCTGTGCTCGATTAGTTAGATGCTGATTGGCAGATGATTGCGCGGGTCCAGCCGGTCGAGCAACCGTTCGCAGTCACGGCGAACGGGGGGGTGCTTCGCTCGTCAGGCTACAGACCAACCGCGAGACCCAACGCTTTAAGGCCAGTACCAACAGCATATGCCGTTTCGACCCGCCTTCGCTCAGTACCACACGCCGTTGGCCACAGGTAGCAGCGGGGCAAGGGGGGCACCAGTTTTTGCTGTTCTGCCGGTGCCAATTGGTGGGGGCTGCATTGAAGCCGGGCAGCAGGTCTATTAACGCCAACGCTCAATTGACCCACGTGCTGACGTGGGATGAACCCACCCTCAAGTCAACACAAATCCAGTAAAAGTAGTGGTTCGCGAGGAGTCTGCCCGGATCAGTGATATCTCGGCACCTGGGTCAATTCGGCGCCGGCGCCAACATTCAGTTGGTCCTCTGGTCCTTGTCGATCACTGGTATCAACCGATATCTCCAAATTACTCATTTTCGCCCCTCCACCTGAGCCTTTTTGGTCGGGCGTCCGACCGTGCGCCGATCGGTTATTTGAGTGGGAGGGGAGCCTGGTATAGATGTCGCCGCCGACCCGTGACGCATCCACTGCCTCAAGTCACCCAGCCTCCATCTCAACCGCGAAAGGCCAGGAACAGGATCAAGCCCGGGCAGTTTTCGTTGGCGCACTGTCAGCAAGCTGAAGCCGGTCAGCGCTGCTACCTCCGCGACACCAATGAGAACGTCATCTCCAAGCTTCTGGATTTTCAGGATGGTTTCGTAATCTACTGTCATCTTGGTTCCGCTCGATTGCTCTGGAGTGACTCCAGTTTTCGCTAACCAAGCGTTTCACTTCTAGGACAGCTTTTTGGCAGAGGGATATCACTTTATGAGCGTAAGCACTCAACCCCAACTACTTTTACCCGACGTGCCGCCTGATGAAGCCCTGGATTTTATGGCGATTGAAATCACGAATCATAGCGAGTCGGGTCGTAAAAATTTCTTGGTTCGGGTGCCTGCGGACAGGATTCAATACCTGGTCGGGCTTGTATTACGTACGTCGAGAATGTCAAAAATTTCGCTAGAAGATCAACTGATAAGCATCATAGGCACGGAAAACGGAAGGACTGTGCGGCGATACGTTAGCGGTCAAACGCATATGGCTTGGCCGACGTATCAAAGGATATTGATTTGGGCTCTTTCCGAAGGCTGGATCCAGGATTACGTTTTTGCGTTTTTGATCATGGAATCATTCCGCAGAGAGGCTGCGCAAGTTGCAGTGCGCGGTTTGAAGGAAAAGACCCGGAGGCAAATTACAAATTTTACGTTCACGAAAGCAGATTTGATCAGTGCGTTCAATGCGGCTTACAGAACCAAAGCGCTTGAGCGGAGTGCTGCTACCGTTAGTCGAGCTCAAACCAATAGCCAGTTCAAAGAAATGGCTATTGAGTTCGGTTTTGAGTTCGACTGATCAAGCCAACTTGGCAGCCAGCTCTTCGGCCGTGATGTTGTAATATCGCTTCAGCATGTTCACTTCCCGATGCCCCGTCACGCTCGCAAGCTCGATCAGATTCGGTAGCTTGGTCGCAAGCCGACAGGTCGCCTCATGCCGCAGATCGTGAAAGCGCAGATTGACTAGGAAGTCTTCCTGAGGTGTTACCTGCGCCATCCCACAATCTCCCAAGTATTTCAGCCTGGCTCGCTCCAGACCTCGTACAAAGGCCTTCTTGAGCGCATCAGCGGTGGTGGGGAAGACCCGCCCGCACAGCGAACGCGGCAAGTCCTTCAGCAACTGAATAGCCTTCGGCGAAAGCGGGACGGTTCTGGGCAGGCCGTTTTTGGTTGCGGGCAGGTGCGCGGTTCTACGATCCAGATTCACATGCCTCCAGCGCAGCTCGAAAATCTCGCCACGGCGCATCGCTGTCTCAATCGCCAATTGGACGATGGGCCGTATCCATGGATTGTGTGATGCATCGGCGTAGGTGCCATCCGCTCGGCGCTCACGAAGCTCTAGTGCGCTGAGCATGTATTGCTCTTCAATTGGGTCAAGGCGTCGCGAGCGCTCGTCGTTGTAGCTGGGACGGCTGACCATCCTGACGGGATTCTCTGCCATATGAATTCCCCACTCACGTCGAGCGACCTCGATCACGCATTGAAACAAAGCCAGCTCACGCTTCACCGTATTACCCTTGCGGATTTTCAAGCGCTCGTCACGGTAGCGGGCAAAATCTGAAGAGGTGAGGGTTGCAACGATACGTGTTGCCAATGGATGACGCTTGAGCGCTTCCAGACGTTTGATTTCCGAATACACGCCTTTGTGCTTCGGAGCAATCTCAGAGATATAACGATCAATAAGTTGATGAAAGGCGGTGCGTTCAGCCTCGACGCGAGAGACAAAAATACCCCGGTCGATTTCGCTTTCGATCATGCGTGCCCAGGCTTGAGCATCGGCTTTGGTTTCGAAGGTTTTGCGCTGGGCTGGGTAGCCCTTACGGCGTATTTGCGCTTCCCACTGATACTCGCCGCGATTCCTGATTGTTGCCATTTCGACCATTCCCGCCACTTTTGAGTGTGGCAAATTTGTGGCAAAAACGACTTTCAGGACTAGGACAGGTTTCTGTCAGGAGCGCTATCCCCTTGTAATACAAGGGAAAGAAGATGGTGCACCCGGCGGGATTCGAACCCACGACCCCTGCCTTCGGAGGGCAGTACTCTATCCAGCTGAGCTACGGATGCTTGTGCGGGCGACATCATACCCATGTCGACCTTGGGCGTCCATGCTGGTCTTTGGGCGTTTGAGTGTAGGACTCTGCGGTATAGAGGCCCTGCGCTGGGCGCCACCGAACGATGCAATGAAATCTGGCCCAGCTACGCTGATCAGAAAAAACCGGCAAATGCGCCGTTTTCGTTCTTTTTTTCGAACATCCTATTGCCCTGTACCCCCATTGATCCTAGGATTCGTTTGAGATTTCAAACGCTCTGTCTCCCGTGCGCTCTTTCACTTCTTCCGCGCGCTGGGGCTGATTTCCCTGACGGCAGCCCACAAGGCGCCTTTCAACAACTCTAATTCGCTCCGCGTGCGCGCGGTGCTGTTAAGGAAAGCCGACATGCAGCTCAAAGATACCCAGTTGTTCCGCCAGCAAGCCTTTATCGATGGCGCTTGGGTCGATGCGGACAACGGTCAAACCATCAAGGTCAACAACCCTGCCACGGGCGAGATTCTCGGTACCGTGCCAAAGATGGGCGCCGCTGAAACCCGCCGCGCCATCGAAGCCGCCGACAAGGCGCTACCGGCCTGGCGTGCACTGACCGCCAAGGACCGCGCGAACAAGCTGCGTCGCTGGTTCGAACTGATCATCGAGAACCAGGAAGACCTGGCCCGCCTGATGACCCTGGAGCAAGGCAAGCCATTGGCCGAAGCCAAGGGCGAAATCGTCTACGCCGCCTCGTTTATCGAATGGTTCGCCGAAGAAGCCAAGCGCGTCTACGGTGACGTGATTCCTGGCCACCAGCCCGACAAGCGCCTGATCGTTATCAAGCAGCCGATTGGCGTGACCGCCGCCATCACTCCTTGGAACTTCCCGGCCGCGATGATCACCCGCAAAGCCGGCCCGGCGCTGGCCGCCGGTTGCACAATGGTCCTCAAGCCGGCGTCGCAAACCCCGTTTTCCGCATTCGCCCTGGCTGAGCTGGCGCAGCGTGCCGGTATCCCAAAGGGTGTTTTCAGCGTGGTGTCGGGCAGTGCGGGTGACATCGGCAGCGAGCTGACCAGCAACCCGATCGTGCGTAAATTGTCCTTCACCGGCTCGACCGAAATCGGTCGCCAGTTGATGGCCGAATGCGCCAAGGACATCAAGAAAGTCTCCCTGGAATTGGGTGGCAATGCGCCGTTCATCGTGTTCGACGATGCGGACCTGGATAAGGCCGTCGAAGGCGCGATCATCTCCAAGTACCGCAACAACGGCCAGACCTGCGTTTGTGCCAACCGCCTGTACATTCAGGATTCGGTGTACGACGCGTTCGCCGAAAAACTGAAAGCGGCCGTGGCCAAGTTGAAGATCGGCAACGGGCTGGAAGAAGGCACCACCACTGGCCCGTTGATCGACGAAAAGGCCGTGGCCAAGGTTCAGGAACACATTGCTGATGCCTTGAGCAAAGGCGCCACATTGCTGGCTGGCGGCAAGGTGATGGAAGGCAACTTCTTCGAGCCGACTATCCTTACCAATGTGCCGAAAAACGCTGCGGTCGCGAAGGAAGAAACCTTCGGCCCACTGGCGCCGCTGTTCCGTTTCAAAGACGAGGCCGAAGTGATCGCGATGTCCAACGACACCGAATTTGGCCTGGCTTCCTACTTCTATGCCCGTGACCTGGGCCGTGTTTTCCGAGTGGCTGAAGCTCTGGAATATGGCATGGTCGGCGTCAACACTGGGCTGATCTCCAATGAAGTGGCGCCGTTCGGCGGCATCAAGGCTTCGGGCCTGGGCCGTGAAGGTTCCAAGTACGGGATCGAGGATTACCTGGAAATCAAATACCTCTGCCTGGGCATCTAACGAGCCCGGCATGGCATTGCTGTAAACGCAGAGGGCACGAGAGCGCTGACCCTTTGCGTGTTTCATACCGTACTTCGTAGTGGCCGGGAAAGCTGTGGCAGTCGATCATCGCATGCTGCCGTAGTTGCCTCCCCGCCACGTATTCCTTGGACCACGCCACCCGATGAGTGGCGAATGAGGACTTTATGAGCAAGACCAACGCATCCCTGATGAAACGTCGCGAAGCCGCTGTACCCCGCGGTGTGGGCCAGATTCACCCGATCTTCGCTGAATCCGCGAAGAACGCCACCGTAACCGACGTTGAAGGTCGCGAGTTCATTGACTTCGCCGGCGGCATCGCCGTGCTGAACACCGGCCATGTGCACCCGAAAATCATCGCCGCTGTGACCGCGCAACTGAACAAGCTGACGCACACCTGTTTCCAGGTGCTGGCCTACGAGCCTTACGTGGAACTGTGCGAAAAAATCAACGCCAAGGTCCCAGGTGATTTCGCCAAGAAAACCCTGCTGGTCACCACCGGTTCCGAAGCCGTCGAAAACGCCGTGAAAATCGCCCGCGCCGCCACTGGCCGTGCTGGTGTGATTGCTTTTACTGGCGCTTACCACGGTCGCACCATGATGACCCTGGGCCTCACCGGTAAAGTCGTGCCTTATTCGGCCGGCATGGGCCTGATGCCAGGCGGTGTGTTCCGTGCGCTGTTCCCGAATGAACTGCACGGTGTGAGCGACGACGATTCGATCGCCAGCATCGAGCGCATTTTCAAGAACGATGCCGAGCCGCGTGATATCGCTGCAATCATCATCGAGCCGGTGCAGGGCGAAGGCGGTTTCTACGTCGCGCCAAAATCCTTCATGAAGCGCCTGCGCGAACTGTGCGACAAGCACGGCATCCTGCTGATCGCCGACGAAGTGCAGACCGGCGCCGGTCGTACCGGTACCTTCTTCGCCATGGAACAGATGGGCGTTGCTGCCGACCTGACCACCTTCGCCAAATCCATCGCCGGCGGCTTCCCGCTGGCGGGTGTGTGCGGCAAGGCCGAGTACATGGACGCCATCGCGCCAGGCGGCCTGGGCGGTACTTACGCCGGTAGCCCGATCGCGTGCGCTGCGGCGCTGGCGGTGATGGAAGTGTTTGAAGAAGAGCACCTGCTGGACCGCTGCAAAGCGGTTGGCGAGCGCTTGGTCACGGGCCTCAAGGCCATCCAGGCCAAGTACCCGGTGATCGGTGAAGTGCGGGCCTTGGGCGCGATGATCGCGGTCGAGCTGTTTGAAGGTGGCGATAGCCACAAACCAAACGCCGCTGCCGTTGCTTCCGTGGTAGCCAAGGCGCGTGACAAGGGCCTGATCCTGCTGTCTTGCGGCACCTATGGCAACGTGTTGCGCGTACTGGTCCCGCTGACCTCGCCGGACGAGCAGTTGGACAAAGGCCTGGCGATCATTGAAGAGTGCTTCTCCGAGCTGTAAGCGGACGCTGACCTGATCGACAGAAAAAAACCCGCTTCGGCGGGTTTTTTTATGCACACTCCAGCGCATTCAGGCCGTGTTCATTGTCAGTGGGCCGCGGCATTGTCTAAGGTCGCAGCATTACCGAGTGAGCGTGCTGGATGAATGTGGCCGCGCAGATGGCGCGATTGACCGAGCATGAAGGGTTGGAAGCGCTTGCCAAGGGCAAGGCGGCGTGGCTGCTCAAAGTTGGCTTGTCTGAGCTGATGCGGGTGCGCAAGGCCTAGCGGGCGACACATATCAATGTGGCAGCTGGCTTGCCTGCGATGCAGGTGGCGTGGTGCTTCAGGCAGTTCGAAGTGATGCTATCGCAGGTAAGCCAGCTCCCACAGGGGGATGCGATTGCTTAACCCGCTATTACGCGGTTCTTGCCCAGGCGCTTGGCCTCGTACATGGCGGCGTCGGCGCGGGCGAACAGGCTGTCCAGGGTCGAGTCTGCCTCGGTGAGGCTGGCCAGGCCCTGGCTGATGGTTACCTTGAACGCCTGGCCTTCGTAGCTGAAACTCAGCGCTTGAATCTCCTTGCCCAGGCGTTCGGCCACTTGCAGCGCCATCTCCGGCGCGCAGCCCGGCAGCACGGCGGCGAACTCTTCACCACCAATGCGTCCGAACAGATCGCCACGGCGCAATACCCCTCGACCGCTCTCGGCGATGCGCCGCAGTACCTGGTCGCCCTCCAGATGCCCGTAGGTGTCGTTAACGTCCTTGAAGTCATCGATGTCCAGCAGCAGGAACGCCAGCGGCGCGCCTTGCGCGCAGGCACTGTCGAAGGCTTGATTGGCGCATTCGAAGAAGTGCCGACGGTTGCTGCTTTGAGTCAGCACGTCGGTGGTGGCGAGACGGTGCAGCTCCAGCGCCATCTGTTTCTTTTCGGTGATGTCTTCGGCTATGCCTACCACGATCAAGGGCTCACCAGGTTCGATTTGCTGGTTGATGTAACACTTGTCGCTCAACCAGCGGATTTGCCCGTCGGCGGTGATGATGCGGTACTCGCGGTCTTCCACGGCGCCTTGTCCCAGCACGCGGGCCAGGCTGTGTTCGGCGTAGTCGAGGTCTTCGGGGTGAATGCTGTTGCGCCACTCCCTATGGTCTGCCAGCAGCAGGCCGGCGGAGCGCCCGAACACCCGCTCATAGGCCGGGCTCACATAAAGTACACGGCGCGTTTCCCAGTCCATGGCCCACAGCACGGCGTTCACGCTCACCAGCATTGAGCTGAGCAACTGCTCGCGCTCACTCAGCCGTTCGACTTCACCCTGGGCGTGCACCAGCGCCAAGAGGGTCGCCGCCGCAGCCGGACGCGGATGTTCAGCGGTGGGCGGATCGGACAAGTAGGGTTTTTCGTGAACCATCGGCACAACTCTCTCTGGGCGCGCCGCACATTGAAACAGCGGTCACTACAAGGGCCACCATGATGGCGAAGTGTTCATTGAGAGAGGCGAATTGCAGTGAAGTTCCGTCAACAGGATCGATTGCCGGTGTCCGAGAAATGACGCCAAAAAGCCGTAAGGTGGGAGGGGAAGCCCTCCCACCTTACGGTCAGACCGCCGCAGGACGCAGCGAATAGGTCTTCAATTGGTGGGCGAAATCCCGCAGGGACTGGATGCCGCTGGCCTCAGCTTCATGCACCCATTCCTTTATAGCTGCCAGCATATCGTGGCCATTTGAACTGGTCTTCAGCCAGATCTGCTGCAGTGCCAGGCGCTTTTCGTAGATCACTTTAAGTGCCTGGCTGTGTTCCAGCATGCTCTGGATACGCAGGTGGTGGCGGTCATCCAACAAGCTGGTTTCTCGCGACAGCAGACGCTTGGCGCGGTGGAATTGGTGGCGAACCGAGTGATCGACTTTTTCCAGCTCCTGCTTGACGAGCGGGGCGATCACCAACTTGCGGTACTGGGCCATGATCTGGAAACGGTTGTTGAGGATCGCCATGGCGGTGTCCATGTCCAGGTGGCCCTTGCCTTCGACGCGGTGGGCGATTGGCGCAACGCGTTGCACCTTCGCCAGGCGCAGGAAACTGAACACTTTGATCCAGGCCCAGCCCATGTCGAATTCCCACTTCTTCACCGACAACTTGGCGGAGTTGGGGTAGGTGTGGTGGTTGTTATGCAGCTCTTCACCACCGACGATGATGCCCCACGGCACCAGGTTGGTCGCCGCGTCACGGCATTCGAAATTGCGATAGCCCACGGCATGGCCCAGGCCGTTGATCACCCCGGCGGCCCAGAACGGAATCCACATCATCTGGATCGCCCAGATGGTGATACCGATCGTGCCAAACAACAGCAGGTCGATCACGCCCATGATCGCCACGCCCAACAATGGGTAAGGGGTGTAGACCTTGCGTTCGATCCAGTCGTCCGGGCAGTTCTTGCCGTAGATGCGCAGGGTCTCAGGGTTTTCGGCCTCGGCGCGGTACAGCTCGGCACCTTTGCGCATAACGGTGGACAAACCCTTGATGACCGGGCTGTGCGGGTCATCGACGGTTTCGCACTTGGCGTGGTGTTTGCGGTGGATGGCAGTCCACTCGCGGGTGTTCTGCGCCGTGGTGAGCCACAGCCAGAAGCGGAAGAAGTGTTTCAGGCCGGCATTGAGCTCCAGGGAGCGATGGGCTGAATAGCGGTGCAGATAGACCGTGACCCCAACGATGGTCACGTGGGTCATCAACAGGGTGACTGCAACCAGTTGCCAGGCTGACAAGTCAAGAAAACCGTTGTACCACATAGGCTGTATGGCCCTCAGATAAAGAAAAGAACAGCTTACGCATTATCACTAAGCCTACACAGAAAACCAGCCGCTCTTTCAGATAGGAGTGACTGGATGTTTCTTATTCTATAATCCCCAGCCTTTGTAGGACGATTCTGTTTTTTTGGGTAAGGATTGATGAACGTATGCTGTTTTCATGCCGAGGTGCCCTGCGTGCGGGGCTGTTTTACCTGCTGGTTTCCACTCTGTGGATAGGCCTCACTCGGCAGGTATTGATCGAGTTTCTCGATGACCCCAGCGAGCTGAACCACTGGTTGCAAGTAAGTGGCTATGTGTGGGTGGCCTTCAGCGCCTTGGCGATTTACCTGATCTACGCCCGGTTTGCCCGTGCCCACGAATTGCAACAACCCCTGAAGGAAAACCGCGAGCGCCTGCGCCAAGCCGCCGCCGTGTTCGATTGTACCCGTGAGGGCGTGCTGGTCACCGACGCCCAGGGGCTGATCGTCCACGTCAATCGCGCCTTTATGGCGATCACTGGTTATCAAGGCGAAGACGTCATGGGCCAGCGTCCCAGCCTGTTCAAGTCCGGTCGCCATTCGTCGAATTTCTACCAGCAGATGTTCCAGAGCCTGGAGAGCACCGGCGAATGGAGCGGAGAAATCTGGAACCGGCGCAAGAGCGGTGAAATTTATCCACAGTGGCAAACCATTCGTGTGATTCACGATGACCAAGGCCACGCCAGTCATTACGTCGCAGTGTTCTCCGATATCAGCGCCATCAAGGATTCCGAGCACGAACTGGCCCACCTCGCGCACCACGACCCCCTGACTGATCTGCCCAACCGCCTGCTGTTCACCGACCGCGCCGAGCAGGCGCTGGCCTCGGCGCAAGTCCACAAGCGCGGTTGCGGCCTGCTGTTGCTGGACCTGGATCACTTCAAAATCATCAACGACAGCCTGGGCCACAATGTTGGAGACCAGTTGCTCAAGCAGGTGGGCGAACGGCTGCAGGGGTTGTTCGGCCCCGGCATGACCCTGGCGCGCCTGGGTGGAGATGAGTTCGCGGTGCTCGCGGAAAGTTGTCCACAGGTGGTTCAGGCTGCCGCCTTGGCGCAACGCATCCTCGATGCGATGAAGCAGCCGTTCATCTTCGACGGCCATCAGCTGTTTATCAGCGCCAGCGTTGGCATCAGCCTCTTTCCCAGCGATGCCCTGAGCGCCGAACAGCTGTTGCGCAACGCCGACTCTGCGCTGTTCAAGGCCAAGAGCGCCGGCCGCGAAGGCTACGCGTTGTACACCGAAGAACTCACCGCCCTTGCGCAGAACCGCGTGGAAATTGCCAATGAGCTGCGTCGTGCCCTCGAGCAGCAAGAGTTGCGCGTTTATTACCAGCCGGTGCATGAGCTGCACGGTAGTCGCCTGATAGGCGTCGAGGCACTGGTGCGCTGGCAGCACCCGGAGCGTGGCCTGGTGCCGCCGGGGGAATTTATCCCGATTGCCGAGCGCACCGGGTTGATTGCCGATATCGACGCTTGGGTCATGGACCAGGCTTGCCGGCAGATGTGCCAATGGCTGGCCGATGGGGTGCCGTTGAGCTTTATCGCCGTCAACGTTTCCAGCCGGTTGTTTGCGCGGCGCGAACTGTACGAGCAGGTCGCCCAAGTGCTGCACGACACGGGCCTCGACCCCGGTTTCCTTGAGCTTGAAGTGACCGAAAGCGCAGTGATGGACGACCCCGAAGTCGCCCTGGAACAACTACACCGCCTGCGCGAACTGGGCTTGCGCCTGGCCATCGATGATTTTGGTACCGGTTACTCGTCGCTTCTGCGGCTCAAGCGCCTGCCTGTGCAGAAGCTCAAGATCGACCAAGGGTTTGTCGCTGGGTTGCCGTGGGATGAGGACGATGCAGCGATTGTGCGGGTGGTGATTGCGCTGGCGAAAAGCATGGGCATGCAGGTGCAGGCCGAAGGGATCGAGCAGGTGGAGCAGGCGCGGTTTTTGTTGGAGCAGGAATGCGATCTGGGGCAGGGGTATTGGTTTGGCAGGCCGATGCCGGCGCAGGAAATTGATTGGTCGAAAGCACCCACCATCCGTGCTTGAAGTACGGTCAAAAGGTGGGAGCGGCGGTGCGACGATTCGACTTGCTCGCTCCCATATTTGACTCTGCTTGCGACTTGATTTCGGCGTTGATCAATGAAATCAACGCGCAACCCCACGCCCCACCAGAAAATTATTTCTGGTTATATAAACATTCTCAAATAGTATTTTTAAGAATATCCGCGCTTATCTACTATCGCCCTCATGCCGCAAGCAGTGCCGCCACTGCGAGGCACTATTCATTTCAGGAGCGAGACCATGAGCGCATCTCTACGTAGCGTCGACGGCCAGGACGAAGCAGCCATTTTGCGTGAGATCCAGAGCGCCCTGCGCGATCTGCGGTTTGGCGCGGTGGAAATCACTGTGCACAACGCGCAAGTGGTACAGATCGAACGCAAAGAAAAATTCCGTCTGCAGAATCCGGGTAACAAACCGAGCTAAGCAAGAACGGCGATAGACCCGCAATTATAAGAAAAAGCCAACACCCCAGAATTTCAGGAGCTTCTATGTCGTCGATTCGCCGTCATGTCCTGGCCGCCCTGGCCAGTGCCGTGTTTGCAGGTTCCGCGGTTGCCAAGGACTACGAGTTGCTCAACGTCTCGTACGACCCTACCCGTGAGCTGTACCAGGACTACAACGCTGAGTTCACCCGTTTCTGGAAACAGTCCCACCCCGGCGACAACGTCAAGATCCAGCAATCCCACGGTGGTTCGGGCAAACAAGGGCGTGCCGTGATCGACGGCCTGCGCGCCGACGTAGTGACCCTGGCCCTGGCCGGTGACATCGACGAAATCGCAAAACTGGGCAAGAGCCTCCCGGAAAACTGGCAGACCCGCCTGCCGGACGCCAGCACCCCGTACACCTCGACCATCGTGTTCCTGGTGCGCAAGGGCAACCCTAAAGGCATCAAGGATTGGGGCGACCTGATCAAGAAAGAGGTGTCCGTGATCACCCCAAACCCGAAAACCTCCGGCGGCGCACGCTGGAACTTCCTCGCCGCCTGGGCCTACGGTCTGAAAACCGGCGGCAGCGAAGCCAAGGCCCAGGAGTACGTGAAAGAGCTGTTCAAACACGTGCCTGTGCTGGACACCGGCGCGCGTGGTTCGACCATCACCTTCGTCAACAACGGTCAGGGTGACGTGTTGCTGGCCTGGGAAAACGAGGCGTTCCTGGCCCTTAAAGAAACCGGCGGCGCTGACACGTTCGATATCGTCGTGCCTTCGCTGTCGATTCTCGCGGAGCCGCCAGTGGCCGTGGTTGACAAGAACACCGAGAAAAAGGGCAACACCGAAATCGCCACTGAATACCTCAAACACCTGTACAGCCCGGCTGGCCAGGAGATTGCAGCCAAGAACTTCTACCGCCCACGCGATGCAAAAGTGGCCGCCAAATACGCCCAGCAGTTCCCGAAACTGGACCTGGTGACGATCGACAAAGACTTCGGTGGCTGGAAAACTGCCCAACCGAAATTCTTTAACGACGGTGGCGTGTTCGACCAGATCTACACGGCGCAGTAAACAAGTCATGTAGAAGCGATCTTGTGTGGGCGCTGGCTTGTAGGACCGCTGCGATAGCGTCACTGCGGCGTCACTGACACACCGAGGTGCCTGCATCGCGGGCAAGCCCGGCTCCCACATAAGCTCGCTTTCTGCTCGATACTACTCGTTAACCAAGGACTCTTATGTCGCGTCGTATCTCCCCCGTCATACCCGGCTTCGGGCTGACGCTGGGCTACACCGTGGTGTACCTCAGCCTGATCGTACTCATTCCCCTCGGGGCGATGTTTGTACACGCTGCACAACTCACCTGGGATCAGTTCTGGGCCATCATCTCCGCACCGCGCGTGCTGGCGGCGTTGCAGCTGAGCTTCAGCACCGCGCTCTACGCTGCGCTGATCAATGGCGTGATCGGCACGCTGCTGGCCTGGGTGCTGGTGCGCTACACCTTCCCGGGCCGCAAGATCATCGATGCGATGATCGACCTGCCGTTCGCCTTGCCCACCGCTGTAGCCGGTATCGCGCTGACCGCGTTGTACACGCCGAACGGCTTCGTCGGCCAGTTCGCCGCCGACCTGGGCTTCAAGATCGCCTATACCCCGTTGGGCATCACCCTGGCGCTGACCTTTGTCACCTTGCCGTTCGTAGTACGCACGGTGCAGCCGGTGCTCGCCGATATCCCCCGGGAAATCGAAGAGGCCGCCGCCTGCCTGGGCGCCAAACCGTTGCAGGTGTTCCGCTACATCCTCGTGCCGGCATTGCTGCCGGCCTGGCTGACCGGTTTTGCCCTGGCGTTCGCGCGTGGCGTGGGTGAGTACGGTTCGGTGATTTTCATCGCTGGCAACATGCCGATGAAAACCGAGATCCTGCCGCTGCTGATCATGGTCAAGCTCGACCAATATGACTACCGCGGCGCCACGTCCATCGGCGTGCTGATGCTGGTGGTTTCCTTTGTATTGCTGCTGCTGATCAACTTGTTGCAGCGGCGCATCGAACGTCCATAAGGAGGCGCCGAACATGTCCCAATCGTCTATTTCCGCGGCGTCCTCGGCCAATGCAGCCCGCCGTGGCAGCGCAACGTCGCGACGTATCTTGATCGGCCTTGGCTGGCTGGTATTCGTGTTGTTCCTGTTGTTGCCGCTGTTGATCGTGGTGACCCAGGGTTTGAAGAACGGCCTCGGTGCGTTTTTCACCGCGATCCTTGAGCCAGACGCGCTGTCGGCACTGAAGCTCACGGTGATCGCCGTGGCGATCTCGGTGCCGCTCAACCTGGTGTTCGGCGTCAGCGCGGCGTGGTGCGTGAGCAAATACTCGTTCCGTGGCAAGAGCATCCTGGTCACGCTGATCGACTTACCGTTCTCGGTGTCGCCAGTGATCGCGGGTCTGGTCTACGTGCTGATGTTCGGCGCGCAGGGTTTCTTTGGCCCGTGGCTGCAAGAGCATGACATCCAGATCGTGTTCGCCTTGCCCGGCATCGTGCTGGCAACCATCTTTGTCACCGTACCCTTCGTGGCCCGTGAACTGATCCCGCTGATGCAGGAGCAGGGCACCCAGGAAGAAGAGGCCGCGCGCCTGCTGGGCGCCAATGGCTGGCAGATGTTCTGGCATGTGACCGTGCCAAACATCAAATGGGGCCTGATCTACGGCGTGGTGCTGTGTACTGCGCGGGCCATGGGTGAGTTCGGCGCGGTGTCGGTGGTGTCCGGCCACATTCGCGGCGTTACCAGCACCCTGCCATTGCATGTCGAGATCCTCTACAACGAATACAACCATGTCGCCGCGTTTGCCGTCGCGAGCCTGTTGCTGATCCTGGCGCTCTTCATCCTGCTGCTCAAGCAGTGGAGCGAGAACCGTATCAACCGCCTGCGCAACAGCGCCGGTGAGGAATAAGTCATGTCGATCGAAGTCCGTAATGTCAGCAAGAACTTCAACGCCTTCAAGGCCCTGAGCCGCATCAATCTGGACATCCAGAGTGGCGAGCTGGTGGCGTTGCTCGGCCCGTCCGGCTGCGGCAAGACCACCTTGCTGCGCATCATCGCAGGGCTCGAAACACCGGATGACGGCAGCATTGTGTTCCACGGTGAAGACGTGTCCGGCCACGACGTACGCGATCGCAACGTCGGCTTTGTGTTCCAGCACTACGCGCTGTTCCGCCACATGACCGTGTTCGACAACGTGGCTTTCGGCCTGCGCATGAAGCCAAAGAACCAGCGCCCGAATGAAAGCCAGATCGCGGTCAAGGTGCATGAACTGCTGAACATGGTGCAGCTGGACTGGCTATCGGATCGCTACCCGGAACAGCTCTCCGGCGGCCAACGCCAGCGTATCGCCCTGGCCCGCGCCCTGGCGGTCGAACCCAAAGTGCTGTTGCTCGACGAACCCTTCGGCGCCCTCGACGCCAAAGTGCGTAAAGAGCTGCGCCGCTGGCTGGCGCGCCTGCACGAAGACATCAACTTGACGTCCGTGTTTGTGACCCACGACCAGGAGGAGGCCATGGAAGTCGCCGACCGCATCGTAGTGATGAACAAGGGTGTGATCGAGCAGATCGGTTCACCGGGGGAAGTCTACGAAAACCCGGCCAGCGATTTCGTCTATCACTTCCTCGGGGATTCCAACCGTCTGCACCTGGGTGAAGACAAGCACGTGCTGTTCCGCCCTCACGAAGTGTCGCTGTCGCGGCATGAGCTGGAAGATCACCATGCGGCTCAAGTGCGCGACATTCGTCCATTGGGCGCCACCACGCGGGTAACCCTGAAGGTCGAAGGCCAGAGCGAACTGATTGAGGCAGAAGTGGTGAAAGACCACGACAGCCTGACCGGGCTGGCGCGGGGTGAGACGCTTTTCTTCAAACCCAAGGTCTGGCAAAAAGCCTGACAACACCGCAATACCAATGTGTGAGCGGGCTTGCTCGCGAATGCAGTCTGTCAGTTGATGATGTATTGACTGACACTGCGCCTTCGCGAGCAAGCCCGCTCACACATTTAGACCGTGCGCAGCAGGACCGGCCCCGAGCGCTGCTCTATCTGTTGCTTGAGGTCATCTCGCAACCCCAGCAAAAACGCCAACTCCGCCACCACAAACAACGGCCCCACGATCAGCCCCGACACATCATCCACAAACGCCGGCTTCTTGCCTTCGTAGTAATGCCCGACGAACTGAATCACCCAGCCCACCACAAACATCCCGATGCCGCCGCTGAGCCACACCATCGTGCTCTGTGCCGCCAGCACATGCCCGGCCCACACCGACAGGCCCATCAGCAGCGTCATCAACACACCCAGCGCCAGTTCCAGGCGCAGGTAAAACCACGCTGACAGCAGTGCGACGATCACTGCCGGCGAAATCCACACCCCACCGATCGCCCATTCCGGGCGTGACAGCAGCACGGCCACCGCGACGACAATCAGTGGAATGCCGATAAAGTGGCTGGCGATATTGCGCGGGTCGCGGTGGTAGGCAGCGTATTGACTGAGGTGGTCGACGAGGCTTTTCATTGTTATTCCTCCTGTAGGATGTTTGATCATCTCCCGTCAGCCGGCGACTGACTGTCAACTGGGCGACAATCTCTGGAGTTCTCATGATTGCGGCAACCTGGCATGCCCGATTGGCCACCGGTCAGTGGTTCAGCCACCTGCCTGTGCAGCTACAGGATAGTGTGCTGGCGGCGGCTCGGCTGCGTCAGCTGACGGCGGGGCAATACCTGTTCAGGCGCGGTGATCCGCCCTGTGGGGTGTATGCGGTATTGGAGGGGGCCGTGCGTGTCAGTGCGGTCAATGCACAGGGCAAGGAAGCGGTGTTGAGCCTGATTGAAACACCTTTCTGGTTTGGCGAGATCTGCCTGTTCGACGGTTTGCCGCGTACCCACGACGCCTTGTCGGTTGGGCCGTGCACGCTGTTGCAGGTGCCGCAATCGGCGATGCTCGAGATGCTTGACCAAAACCCGACGTACTGGCGCGACATGGCGTTGTTGATGAGCCAGAAGTTGCGCCTGTCGCTGATCAATATCGAACAGATGAGCCTGATGCCGGCGTCGACGCGGATCGCTCACCGGCTGCTGATGATTGCCGGCGGGTACGGCGAGATAGAGCACTCCCGTCGCGTCTTGCAGCTGCCTCAGGAAGATTTGGCCGCGATGTTGAGCCTGTCGCGCCAGACCACCAACAGTTTGCTCAAGGCCTTAGAGCAGCAAGGGATCATCAAGCTGAGTTACGGCGCGATTGAAGTCCTCGACCTGCCGCGCTTGCGGCAGGCCGCTGGGGCCGACTAGGAACCGCGATACGTCGAAAAGCCGTAAGGGCTCAGCAGCAGCGGGATGTGGTAGTGCTGGTCGGCCTGCTTGACCTCGAATATCACCGGGACTTGCGGGAAAAACGTCTCGCGATTGGCTTTCTTGTAGTAGTCGCCGGTCTTGAATACCACGCGATACTCGCCCGGTTTCATGGCTTGGTTGGCCGGGAACAGTTCGGCGATGCGCCCCTGCTGGTTGGTGACACCTTCGGACAGCGATTGCCAGTGATCGCCTACGTGCTGCTCCAGGGTGACGCTGACACCGGCAGACGGCAGGCCGTTTTCCAGGTTCAGGACATGCACGCTCAGGGGGTTGCCGGCCGCCAGGGCCAGGCTGCTCAGGCCGCTCAGGCTGAGGGCGGCGAGGGTCTTAGTCAGGGTTTTCATCGAGGTTTCCTCAAGGGGTGATTGTCAGGCCAAGTTGAGTGGCTGCCTTTACCGCGCACGCTTCGTCCTGCTCGGCACCGCCGGCACCGGCAATGCCCAACGCGCCCACCAGTTCAGCGTCGGCAAACAGCGGGATGCCGCCCCCGAGCAACAGCAATTCGGGCAAGCTGTTAAGGTTGGCGGCCTCGGGGTTGTTGCGCGCACGCTCGGCAAACAGGCGGGTGGGGGTTTTCGTCGACAGCGCCGTGTACGCTTTGCGTTGGCTGGCGATGCTGTTGTGCGGACCTACGCCGTCGGCCCGCAGGCTGAGCAATGGATTGCCGCCCCGGTCGAGTACGGTAAGTGCCGCCGTGCACTGCGCCAGGCCGGCGTCTGCCAGTTGGCGTGCGGTGTGCAAATCCAGGTCGGCGTGGCGCGGCAGCGGTGGTGCTGCCAGGGCGGTGGCGCTGATGGCGAAGCTCAAGAACAAGGCATTGCGATACATGGGAACGGCTCCAGAAAGCAGGCCGCTACCTTAGCCAGTGATCTCGGTCAAAAGCCGAACAATTCGATTACAGGTTTGTAATGAACCAAGAGGTAGGCATGCAGGTATTGTTAGTGGAAGACCAGCCGAAATTAGCCCAACTCATGGCCCAGGGCTTGAGTGAGGCCGGCTTCGCAGTGGAAGTCGCCGCCAATGGCATGGCGGCTCAGCGGTTCGTGGAAAGCGCTGAATATGACTTGGTGATCCTGGATGTGATGTTGCCGGGTTTGAATGCCTGGAAGTTGCAGCAGGCGATTCGCAAGAAGGGCGAGACGCCGGTGTTGTTCTTGACGACCCCGGAAGGGATTGAGGACCGCCTGCGCGGGTTGGAGCTGCATGAGGATGATTACTTGCTCAAGCCGTTTGAGGCCAAGGCTTTGGTGGCGCGGGTGAAGAAGCTGTTGCGGCGTGATCGCGGGCGTTGATTGATCCGGCATGTCTAGCGCCTGAGCCATCGCGAAGAGGCCTTCAAAAACATAACACACTCACCTACTGCAAGCCGTCCCTGAACTGCCCCGGCGTCATCCCCGTCCAGCGCTTGAACGCCCGGTTGAAGCTGCTGGTATCGGCAAACCCCAGCAAATGGCTGATCTCTGCCAATGAGCACTGCGGATCCCGTAGATGCAGCAACGCCAAATTCTCCCGGCATTCATTGAGCAACGCATCAAACCGACACCCTTCATCCGCCAGGTGCCGCTGCAAACTGCGCAAGCTCAGGTGCAGGGCCTGGGCAATGCGCTCAGCACTTGGCTCGCCGTCCGGCAATTGCGCTTCAATAGCCGCACGCACCTTACGTTCCCAGGTCAGCGGTTGCAGCTGGGCGAGAGTGCGCTTGAGCACGGTTTCGTTGTGCTCGGCCAGTTCAGGGTTGGCGTCGTCCAAGTGGCTGTCGAAGTCGTGGGCGGCAAACTCCAGGCAGTCTTCTTCGGCGCCGAAGAACACGGGCGCACGAAACACGGTGTGCCACGGATTGGGATCGGCAGGCTCTGGCCGTCGCAGGTGCACCGCCAGCGGTGCATACGCACGGCCCAGGCGATTGCGGCAGGTGCGCACATAAATCGCCGCAAACGCATCAATGGCCTCGAATGCCGGCGCCGGGCTGCCCGGGGGTTGCAGCAGGCGAAAGCGGTAGCGCTCGCCGTCTCTGCTAAGCGCCAGCGTCAGCGCATCACTGACCACCTGGTGATAACGCACGATGCGCTCGAACACCTCCCGCAGGCTGCCGCTGGCCACCAGCGCATACCCCAGCGCATGGAAGGTAGTGGGGCTGACAAACCGCGACACCCGCAAGCCAATCGCCGGATCACCGCTGGCTTGCACCGCCAACTCCCATAACCGCGTCGTGGCTGACAGCGGATAACGCGCATTGGGATCGTCCATCTGCTGCGGGTCGAGCCCGGCCTTCAGGCAAAGCGTGGCGCTGTCCAGGCCCAAGGCATCGAGCTGCTTGCGCAGGGCGCGGGTCCAACTGGCGAGGGAGGTGGGCTCGGTCATGACGATTGGCGCTTGCGGTCAACAGGTTGGCGTCCAGGGCTAGCGTCCTGCCAGATCGCGTGGGGCAGGATGAACGCATCGATAACCAGAGGATGTGATCATGGACGGTACTTCTGCAAGCCCCCAGCAGATGAATGCACAACAGCGCGCGGCGCATATCCGTGACGTGGTGCTGGCCGCAGGCGTGCGCTTGCGCCGGCAGCACCCCTGGTTGCTGCATCAAGACGCATTGGGCGCGGGCATTCTGGCGTTTGCGCTGGTCGGCATGCTTGGCTCGGCAGCGCTCTACGTCGCCGGGTATATAGCCTGGTGGGTGTGCCTGCTGCTCAACGCCTTCCTCGCTTCATTGACCCATGAGCTGGAACACGACCTGATCCACAGCATGTATTTTCGCAAGCAGCGCCTGCCCCACAACCTGATGATGGGCCTGGTGTGGCTGGCGCGTCCGAGCACGATCAACCCGTGGATACGCCGCCACTTGCACCTCAACCATCACAAGGTCTCCGGTACTGAGACCGATATGGAAGAGCGCGCCATCACCAACGGCGAGCCTTGGGGTTTTGCGCGGTTGCTGATGGTCGGTGATAACGTCATGTCGGCGTTTATCCGCATGCTGCGGGCCAAGACCTGGAAGCACAAACTGTCGATCCTAAAGCGCTCGCTGCTGGTGTACGCACCGCTGGCGCTGCTGCATTGGGGCGCGTGGTACGTGTTCCTGGGTTTCCATGCCGCCAACGGCCTCGCCAGCCTGGTGGGCGCACCCATCGAATGGTCTGCCGGCACCTTGCAGGTGATGCAGGTGATCGACATCGCCGCCGTGGTGATCATTGGCCCCAACGTACTGCGTACCTTTTGCCTGCACTTTGTCAGCTCCAACATGCACTACTACGGTGATGTGGAACTGGGCAATGTGATCCAGCAAACCCAGGTGTTGAACCCTTGGTGGATGTGGCCGTTGCAGGCGTTCTGCTTCAACTTCGGCAGCACCCACGGCATCCACCATTTTGTGGTGAAAGAGCCGTTTTACATCCGCCAGATGACCGCGAAGGTGGCGCACGAGGTCATGGCTCAAATGGGTGTGCGCTTCAATGATTTCGGGACGTTTGCGCGGGCCAATCGGCTTGGTTTTCCACCGCCTGCAGGGTTTCGATCAGCACCTTCGCCACAGGCGACAAGCGAACCCCAGCGCGGCTGATCACCCCGCTACGGTTGTTCAGGCTGTCCAGGGCATGGGGCTGATTATTCCGTCAATGAAGCATGTTTTTTTTATATAGACCTTAAAGGCATAGCTATAGAGCGGGTGCCGTTCGGTAGGTGGCGGGGCTGAACACGCGGGTCACCACCAGCATTGCCACGGCCGTTACGGTCAGCACCGCCCAGGCGCTGACAAAGCTGCCGGTGAGTTCGCGCAGCCAGCCGGTCAGCCATGGCGAAATCGCATTGATCAAAAAGCCCACGCCCTGCACGAAGGCAGCCAGTTGACCGGCCTGTCGCGGGTCGCGGTGGTGGTCGAGGGTCAGCAACAGGCTCAGGGCAAAACACGCGCCCAGGCCGAAACCGCACAAGGCAACCCACAGGTGGGGACATTGCAGCGGCGCGAGCAACAGGCCGAGGTAGCCGATGGTCTGGGCCAGCAGGCTGACCCACAGCAGTGGCCGACGGTCTATCCCGCGTTGCGCCAGCACCGGCATCAACAGCGCGGCGATCACCTGGAAGATGGTCATGAATGCCAGCAGCGAACCACTGGGCAACACGCCCCAGCCCAGTTGCTGATAATAGGCGGGCAGCCAAGCCACCATGCTCATGTAACCGCAGTTCACCAAGCCGAAATACAGCGCCAGCAGCCACGCGCGACGGTTGCGCAGGCCCTGGAATGCAGGCGTTGCCTGTGGGTTTTTGGCTGTGCCGAGCGGCAACCAGGCCCACAGCAGCAGCGCCGCCAATGCGGGCAACAGCCACACGCCAAGCCCGGCCTGCCAGTGCTGGAAGTAGCTGGCCACCACCGGGCTAAGCAGCGCTGCCAGGCCGCCACCGGCCATCAGCGACGCCGAATACACGCCCATCGCCACCGGCACACGGTGATGAAATTCACGCTTGATCATCGCCGGCACCAACGCCTGGATCAGCGCCACACCGGCACCGCCGAGCAAGGCCGTGACCAGCAGCGCCGAACCCTGGCCCATCAGCCAACGGGCCAGGCACGCCAGCAGGATCATCATCAGGCCCAGGGCAATGCCGCGCCGCTCACCCAACTGCGCTTCAACGCGCACGCCCACCAGCGCCACCAGGCCCATGCACACCACCGGTAGGCTGGTGAGCAAGGCGCTGCTCTGGAAACTCAAGCCGGTGGCCAGGCGTATTTCGCCGAGCAAAGGGCTGATGGAACTGAGGATGGGTCGCAGATTGAGACCCAGGACGACCAATAGGCCCCAGCCGGCGAATTTGCCGGCAGGTGAAGGGTTGAGCGTCATGCAGCAGGCGTCCGAAGGGTCAAAAATGAAGCGTGAGTATGGGCAGCACCACGGGTATTCTGAAATTAAATATAACCATGCCAACCAGTGGCAAATGGAATGGTGAGCGCCATGTTTGATCCCGTGTTATTGCGCAGCTTTGTCGCCGTGGTGGATTGCGGCAATTTCACCCGCGCCGCCGAGCGCCTGCACCTGACCCAATCCACCGTGAGCCAGCAGATCCGCCGCCTGGAAGAGGGGGTGGCGTGCCAGTTGCTGGATCGTGACCAACGCCGTGTGGTGGCGACGGCGGAGGGGGAACGCCTGCTCGCTTATGCGCGGCGCATCCTCGCGCTGAATGAGGAAGCCGCTGACGTATTGATCAGCCAGCAAAGCGACGGCGTGCTCCGCCTCGGTGTACCTGAAGACTTTGCCGCCGAACGCCTTATGCCTCTGCTCTCGGCCTTTGTGCAGGCCTATCCTCGAGTGCGTCTGGAGGTCACCAGTGGCCTCGGCCCCGAATTGCAGCGTCAGTACCGCGGCGGTGAGTTCGATGTGTTGTTGGTCAAGCAGATGGGCGACAGCGACGACTGCCTGGCCTCATGGCCAGAGCCTTTGTGCTGGGTGGACAGTCGTCACACTCCGTCACTGGGTCGCGATCCCCTGCCGTTGGTGGCATTCCCGGTGGGCGGCCTGTACCGCAATGAAATGCTGCAACACCTGGAAGTGGGCGGCTGGCGCTGGCGTATTGGCTATTCCAGCGCGAGCCTGGCCAGCGTGTGTTCTGCGGTCGTGGCGGGGTTGGGGATCAGTTTGTTGCCCCGTCGAGTGGTGGAGGCCGGGCATGTCGTACTGGGCGCAGACAGCGGTTTGCCCAGGGTGCAGGGCGTTCGGCTTGCGCTGTATGGGCGCGCTGGCCTGGGTGCGGCAGGGCAGAGCTTGCAGCGCCAATTGCTTGATTTGTGCATGAACAACCCTGCCTGACCGATGCCTTTGCTGAATATTTTTATGCCTCAAATGCATTGAAAAGCAGCGACTCGACGCCAGCCCGCGCAGGACGTGGATATCCAGTTTCTGGGTGCTTCGCTTATTCATTTTTTGATCTATTTATAACGTTAAGAGATAAGCGTCTGGCCCCGATGATTCAGCCATCGACGGCCTTCCATGCAGGCCCGTCGGTTTTTGTTCAAGACCGTAGGGAGTGAATCAATGGGCAATGTCCAGACCGCCGCCAGTGCACACGAGGCGCAAGGGCGCCAGGCACCGGCTGGCGATTTGGTCGCCCTTGGCCGGCCGCACCGCGCGCCGTTGGGCACCTGCGAACGCAGAAAACGCCAAAGCGTTTCTCCAGCCGTCACTTGAATCCATTGAAAGCGTGGTGATCTGGCCGCTGGTGGTCTTTTCGGTCGCCACCTGGGGCCGGCCACGACACTGACCCACCGCCTTCGCGAGCAAGCTCCCACATTTTGATTTGTGGGTTTGAGATTTTGGTTATTAATAAATAGCTTCTTATTCCTTAACGGATATAACCACCGTCCCTATACTGTTCAGCAACGTTAAACGCCGCAGGAGGGCACACCCATGCACAGCGAGTCGACTCGTTATCTGATCGTGCCGGGCTGGCAAGGATCGCCAGTAGATCATTGGCAAAGTCACTGGCAGACCCACCTGCCCAACAGTGCACGGGTGGAACAGGCCGATTGGCTCACCCCGCGTCGCGAAGACTGGGTAGCCGCGCTGGCCGAAGCCATCGCCGCCGACAGCACGCCGGTGATCCTGATCGCGCATAGCCTGGGCTGCATCACCGTAGCGCATTGGGCGGCCACGGCCCCTGTGCAGTTTCTACGGCACGTGCGCGGCGCCTTGCTGGTGGCCCCGGCCGATGTCGAACGTCCTGCCTGCTCGCCTGCCTTGCGCAACTTTGCGCCGATCCCCACCCACCTGCTGCCGTTTCCCAGCCAGGTGGTCAGTTCCGATAACGACAGTGCCGTCAGTGCTCCACGAGCCTTGGCGCTCGCGCGTAACTGGGGGGCCGAAGCCGGGATCTTGTCCGGTGCCGGGCATATCAATGTGAAATCCGGCCACCAACGCTGGGAGCAGGGTTTCGCTTACCTCTATCGCCTGCAGAGCCGCCTAGAGCAACACGCCCGGCGTACCGCCTGAACATATTTCAACGTCCCGTCCCTGAGTGGATTGGTGGCGGGAGCCTGCCATGAGTCTGCATGAAACCTACGGCCAGCCTTTGCTGACCTTTCCCGATGCCGAGAAAAGCCCGCTGAGTATCCGCGCCAAGGCGTTGGTGTTTGTTGATCCCCGTTCGCGGCAACTGCGCGAAGCGCTGGAAAGCCTCGCACCCCGCGCCTTGCCCGTGTTGATCCGCGGCGAGACCGGTAGCGGTAAAGAGCTGCTGGCGCGGCATATCCACCGTGGCAGCGACCGCACCGGCTTGTTTGTCTGCGTCAACTGCGGCGCCATCAGCCCGACTTACGCCGATGCCGAATTGTTCGGCTATGCCGCTGGAGCCCACAGTGGCGCGGCCAGCAGCCGTGCCGGTTGGTTTGGATCGGCGAATGGCGGCACGTTGTATTTGGATGAGATCGGCGACTTGCCGCTGCCGATCCAGGTGAAACTGCTGGCCGCCCTGGAAAACCACGAAGTCACCCGCGTCGGTGCCCATCAGCCTAGCCCGGTGGATGTGCGCCTGGTCGCCGCCACCAGCATCGACCTGGCCCAGGCCGTGGCTGCCGGCAAGTTCCATGAGCGCTTGTTCCATTACTTGAGCGAAGGCCGGTTGGACTTGCCGGCGTTGCGCGAGCGCGTCGGCGATATCCTGTCCCTGGCCGAGTACTTCCTCGGGATCTACAGTCAGCGCCTGGACCTGCCGGCGCCGCTGATCAGTGATGCCGCCCAGCGTGTGCTGGAACACCACAGCTGGCCTGGAAACACCCGTGAGCTGGAAAACGTTATTCACTTTGCGTTGCTGGTCAGCAGCGGCGACGAGATTTTGCCCGAGCATTTGAACCTGCCAGTGGCGGGCTCGCCGCTGGAGCAAGTACAGCGAATTTTCAACAGTGCCAGCCTTGCCGAGCAGGAAACGCTGCGCAAATTCCTGTATGAACAAAATGGAATATCAACGTGAATAAAAGATATTGTTCGGGAATAAAAAATCTAGGTATTGTCCATCCCATGCCTCGATAGCACGTCGCCGGCACCCCATATAAGAACGGTCGTCAGAGACGCCCCGGAATTTCGATAAGGACACTGCATGAAAAAGGTTCTGTTGTTTACCGCACTGGCGGCTGCCCTGACTGCAAGCTTGGCCCAGGCCAACGAGAAGCTGGTGGTTGCTGCCACTCCGATCCCGCACGCTGAGATCCTCGAGCTGATCAAGCCGACCCTGGCCAAAGAAGGCGTGGACCTGGAAATCAAAGTCTTCACCGACTACGTGCAACCCAACACGCAGGTTGCCGAGAAACGCTTGGATGCCAACTACTTCCAGACCCTGCCGTACCTGGAAAACTTCAACAAGGGCAAGGGCACCAACCTCGTCACCGTCGTCGGTGTACACGTTGAACCGATCGGCGGTTACTCGAAAAAGATCAAGAACATTTCTGAACTCAAAGATGGCGCGACCGTTGCCATCCCGAACGAAGGCTCCAACAGCGGCCGTGCCCTGTTGCTGCTGCAAAAGAACGGTCTGATCACGCTGAAAGACCCGACCAATGCCCTGTCCACGCCGAAAGACATCAAGGACAACCCCAAGCACCTGAAATTCAAGGAGCTGGAATCGGCCCTGCTGCCACGCGTGCTGGATCAGGTTGACCTCGACGTCATCAACACCAACTACGCCCTGGAAGCTGGCCTCAACCCAGCGAAAGACGCGCTGATCATCGAAGACGCCAAGTCGCCCTACGTGAACTTCCTGGTGGCGCGCCCGGACAACAAGGACAGCGACGCTATCCAGAAACTGTCCAAGGCCCTGACCAGCCCGGAAGTCAAAGCCTTCATTGAGAAGAAGTACAACGGCGCGGTCGTGCCCGCGTTCTGATGTAAGCCAAAACCCCCTTCAAGGTTTCAACGCCGACGGCTTGTACAGCGTCGGCGTTTTTTTATGCGGTCTTTTTGAGAAAACAGGGTTAGAAAATATAGGCGTATCAACTACTTTATTGGCTTAACCGAATTGTTTGGTTCATTTATTAATTTGAATAATTAATTCTGCGTGTGTTTATAAATTATCTTACAGTTTTAGTTTTGCCCGATTGAATGTGTGAGAGCAACCTTGCACAGGTTGTAGGAGTCATCGCATGGAGGCGCCAGTGAGTTATATAATTTTTTGGAGCCGTTATTATTATGTTGAAAGCCATTTCCCCCAATCATGTGCCGACCTTTATGGCAGCTCCTGCCATTGGAGTTCACCCGCCAGAAAGTGCTGCCAGCTTCGAAACCCAATACCCCAAAGACCAGTGCAAGCCGGTGCCCAATAATATCCACATGGTCTGGGTCGGCTCCAAGCCCGGCTCAAACCAGGACGCCTACTTACGCCAGTGGGCCAAGATGAACCCCAACCATAAAATTATGTTGTGGGTGGACGCTACTCAATTCGATGCTTATACAACGAATAAAACTGCACAGGCTAAAGCTGAAAGTATCTATCCAAACTATCAGTCGGAAAGGCCTGTTCGTGGCGTGTTCAGTCAACTTAAAGCGGTGATGAGCAGCCCAGGGAACGAGCAGCGTAATAAGGTTGAGCAAAAACAGGTGATCTCAGAACTTAATAAAGAACTGTCGTCCTCAGGTAACAAAGCATTGAGGGCTTCTCTGCTGCCTGAGGGTGGGAAAGTGACGCCGGAGAATGCTTCGCAAGTGCTAAGTGCATTTGCGCGTCATGCTTCACGTACCGATGATAAGTTTAATCAAGCAGAAGCCACCATTCTCGACCAGACCACCAAGTCGTGGGACCGCTATGTCAGCAACCCGCCCCGTGATACGACTGCGCTAGCTGCTTTGCAAGAGCGATTCGCAGACCTGAAAAACGTACAGATACGTGATTTGAGCAATCCGGCCGATATACGTTTGAAAAACCAGGACGTTTATCAACATGAAATCATCGGGCGCAATGGCGGTTATGCCGCAGCCTCTGACGTCGCCCGTTATGAAATCGTCAATCGACATGGCGGCACCTACACAGACATCGATCTGGAAAGCGTACGCCCGCTTGATGGCGCATTGAATGCCCATCCGGACCTGATGCTGGTCGGCATGGCGGCAGGCAAGAGTGAAGCGAGTGGCAACGCCACACCTTATTTTGCCAACGCGTTGTTCGCCAGCCATCCCCAGAGCGCGATGCTGACGACCATGATTGATGACATCGGGGATAAATACCGCTCGATGAAAGGTAATGAGTACGCCGGCGACCGTTATTTCAGCCGCCCGAACAAAAGCACGATCGAAACCACCGGGCCCAACGCATTACGCGGGCATGTCGACAGGGTGATACAAGAGGCCAAGGGGCGACCGGACCTGATACGCAACGACGCCGCATCCTCAGCTGAACGTATATGGGACATGGCAAAACCACAGAATAAGGAATATTGGAACCTGGTGGATTCGCACTTCAAGTTCCCGGACAACTACGTCAATTTTGAAACGGAAGAGCAGCAAAAAAGTGCCACCAAAGCCATGGCAGGGGGGGCTGATTGGCGGCCGTCGACGCAAGGTTAAAAGTCTGAAAAACAGCCTCACCATGGTGAGGCTGTTTTTTGTCACAGTGCCTGGCTATTGATCGCCCTGCGCAACGCCATCAACCATTTCACCAACTCCTGCGGGTCAATCGGTTTCCCTTCGTTCATTGTTCAGTCCCTCGAGTCTCAGACCCCCCAACCATAGCCGTCACCCGGCAAACCCGCGAATCCGTCAGTTATCTTCTTGATCGATATCAATGTGCCGTCCGGGTATTTAAATTTTTGCTTTTATACCTTTAAAGTTCGCGCTACCCGGCGTTACCCACGAAGGATCGTATGGCGCTCGCTGCAGTCATGGACTGAAAATGACCTTCGGTTCCGCTTTTATCCTCAGCACCCTGCCGGCGCTGTTCGCCAATTTCATCTTCCTGCTCAAGGAAACCCCGGTGGTCTCCGCCGTGGCGGTGCCGGAGATTCTCTACACCCCCAAGAGCTACATCGTCCTGTACTACAAGACTTACGAGATGCTCGCCGTGCTGTCGCTGCTGCTCAGCCGTCTGGAAAGGAGGCTCCAGCATGGCCAGTTAGGGGCTTGAGTTGTTGTGCGGGGCGTTGCCGCAACTGAGCAAGGGCGCTGCGCAAACCCTGTCGATTTCATTCTTGAGCATCGCCTTCAGCACCGTCGGAGGCGTGCTGCATGGCGTGCTGCGGGTTTACCTGGGGCTGTTCCGTGCGATCCCGGTGCTGGTGTGGTTGTACCTGCTGTTTTTCGGCCTGCCGATTTTCTTTGGCCTGAGCGTGCAAAGCGACAAGGTCGATCTGATCCTGCCAACATGACGGTGACCCCGGAGCGCAAGGAGGCGGTGGACTTCACCAACCCCAACCTGAAAGTCGCGGTACAGGCCCTGGTGCCGAACAACAGCGCCGTGAAAAGCCTGGATGACCTGGCCACCCGCACCACCATCGTGACCACCGGCAGCCAGCTCCCACATTTGAAGGTATTCACAAATCAAAATGTGTGAGCGGGCTTGCCCGCGATGAGGCCAGTACAGACACCCCCTATTCCGGCCAATGCCAAGCCGGCGCATCCAGGATCCCCTGCCCAACTATCCGCGTCTCCCCCAACACCTTCTCCAGCACAATCGAATTACACCCCTCATCCTGCTGCAACGCCGCAATCAAGCGGCTGGCATGGGACACCACCCACACCTGGCAATGCTGCGAAGCCTGGATAATCAAGCGCGCCAACGCCGGTAACAAATCCGGGTGCAGGCTGGTCTCCGGCTCGTTCAGCACCATCATGGTCGGTGGCCTAGGTGTCAGCAGCGCCGCGATCAGCAGCAAGTATCGCAAGGTGCCGTCGGATAACTCTGCCGCCGACAGTGGCCGCAGCAACCCTTCCTGATAAAACTCAATCGCAAAACGCCCGCCCTGCAGCGGCTCGATATTCAAGCGCGCACCGGGGAACGCATCGCTTACCGCCCGCTGCAAAGCCTCGGGGTCACCGATCTCGCGAATCGTCTGCAACGCCGCCGCCAGATCGCGCCCATCGTGGTGCAAAACCGGTGTGCGCGTACCCAGTTGCGGTTGGCGTACCGGTGCATCCACATCGCTGCGAAAGTGATCATAAAAGCGCCAGCCACGGATGTTTTCCCTTAGCAACAACACCTCCGGCGAGCCGCGCAGGCTGCCGACCTGGTCAAACAAACTGTGGTAGTTGGGTGTGTGCTGGGCGAGGACATCCCAGTTTCGACCGTCGCGTGCGCGCACCATGGGCCCGGACCGTTGCACCAGCAGGCTGGCCGGGCGGTAGAGGTGGCCGGCCCAGATGCATTCCTTCTTTACTTCCGGGTCCAGGGAGAAGTACGACAGAGTCTTTTCCGGCAGCCCCAGGGAAATCGCGTAGCTGAAGTCGTCCCCGGCAAAGCCCAGGCGCAAGCGTTTGACGCCCTGGCGCACGGTGGACTCAATCGGCACCTCACCGTTGCGCATGCGCCGGCTGATGGTTTCCGGCCCGGCCCAGAATGTGGAGTCCAAACCGCCTTCACGGGCCAGCGCATTGATCACCCCGCCTTGGGCGGTTTCCGCCAGCAGGCGCAGGGCGCGGTACAAGTTGGACTTGCCGCTGCCATTGGGCCCGGTGACCAGGTTCAGGCGGTCCAGGGGCACCACCAATGTGTTGATCGAGCGGTAATTGGCCACCGCGAGGGTCTTGAGCATGGGCATTCAGTCGGCTTGGGAACCCTCGGAGTATGAGAGCCTCCATGCAGATAAGGAACCCTGATCTAAGCTCACAGTCGCATACACACTGGCAAGTCGGCATCACGCAAAAGGAGCCTGCATGGGCGCTCGCGTTTCCACCTGTATTTTTGGTCTCTGCCTACTGACGCTGTTGAGCGGCTGTGGCGAGGATAAGGCTGAACCCAAGCCGCATTCACGGGTGTTTGTGCAGACCGTACAGTCGGCGGGCTTCGCCGCGGCTGTCACGCTGACCGGCGACATTCAGGCCCGTGTGCAAACCGACCTGTCGTTCCGCGTCGGCGGCAAGATCATCCAGCGCATGGTGGATGTGGGTGACCGCGTAACCGCCAAGCAAGTGCTGGCCAAGCTCGACCCGAAGGATTTGCAGACCAACGTCGATTCCGCCCAGGCCCAAGTCGTGGCCGAGCAGGCGCGGGTCAAGCAAACCGCCGCCGCCTTTGTCCGCCAGGAAAAACTCTTGCCCAAGGGTTACACCAGCCGCAGCGAATACGATTCCGCCCAGGCCGCGCTGCGCAGCAGCCAAAGCGCACTGGCGGCCGCCCAAGCCCAGTTGGCCAATGCCCGCGAACAACTCAGTTATACCGCGCTGATCGCCGAAGCGCCGGGTGTGATTACGGCGCGTCAGGCCGAGGTCGGCCAGGTGGTACAGGCCACTGTGCCGATTTTCAGCCTGGCCCGCGATGGCGAGCGTGATGCCGTATTCAATGTGTACGAGTCGCTGCTGGTAGAGCCGCCGCCAGATGCGCCGATCACCGTCAGCCTGTTGGATAACCCGAGCATCAAGGCCGTGGGCAAGGTCCGTGAAGTCACACCCGCCGTGGCGGCCAATACCGGCACCGTGCAGGTGAAAATCGCCTTGCAAGCCCTGCCCAAAGGCATGCAACTGGGCTCGGTGGTGAGCGCTACCACCAATGGCCCGGCCAAGGCCAGTATCGAACTACCCTGGTCCGCGCTGACCAAAGATCTCAGCGAACCCGCCGTTTGGTTGATCGACGGCGACGGCAAGGCGCAATTGCATAAAGTCACCGTGGCGCGTTACCTCACTGGCAAAGTCATCATTGGCGACGGCCTCAAAGGCGGCGAAAAAGTGGTGGTGGCCGGTGGGCAATTGCTGCACCCCGGCATGCTGGTCGAGATCGCCCAGCAAGGAGTGCAGCCATGAAGCGCCTGACGGGGATACTCGCCGCCAGCCTGTTGCTGGTTGCCTGTTCGAAAGAAGAGCCGCCGCCGGAGCCCCTGCGGCCGGTGCTGTCCATGGAAGTAAAATCGGAAGATCAGGAAAACCTCGGTCGTTTCGCCGGCACCATCCAGGCCCGTTACGAAACTAACCTGGGCTTCCGCGTGCCTGGCCGTATTGCCCGGCGCGCCGTGGATGTGGGGGCCGAAGTGGAGAAGGGCGCCTTGCTCGCCGTACTCGACCCCACTGACCAACAGAACCAATTGCGTTCTGCCCAGGGCGATCTGGCGCGCGTACAGGCGCAATTCATCAACGCCCAGGCCAACGCCCGCCGTCAGCAGGCGTTGTTCAACCGTGGCGTCGGTGCCCAGGCGCAACTGGATATCGCCCAGACCGACCTGAAAACCACCCAGGCTTCCCTCGACCAAGCGCAGGCCTCAGTCAATCAAGCCAAAGACCAACTTAACTACGCCGAACTGCGCACTGACCACGCCGGCATCGTCACCGCCTGGAATGCCGAGGCCGGCCAGGTGGTCAGCGCTGGCCAGCAAGTGGTGACCCTGGCCCGTCCGGATATCAAGGAAGCAGTGATCGACCTGCCCGCCGGCCTGGCCGAGCGCCTGCCGCAGGACGTGGTGTTCCTGGTCGCCGGGCAACTCGACCCGAGCGTCAACACCACGGCCATCGTGCGCCAGGTTGAGCCCCAGGCGCAAAGCGCCACACGCACCCGTCGCGCGCGGCTGACGCTGGCCGAAACACCACCGGCATTCCGCCTCGGCACGGCGATCAGCGTGACGCTGAGCACCGCCATCGAGCCGCGCATCGAAGTGCCCCTGAGCGCCCTGCAGGATGTCGACGGCAAGACCCGCATCTGGCTGCTCGACACCCAAAGCCAGACCGTGCAACCGCGCGACATCAACGTGATCAGCCGTGATGCCAACAGCGCCTTGCTCAATGGCGGCGTCAAACCCGGCGAGCGCATTGTCACCGCTGGCGTGAACAGCCTGAAGCCTGGGCAGAAGGTCAAAATCGACGAGGACAGCCCGCGATGAAAGGGAGTTTCAACTTATCCGACTGGGCCCTTAAGCATCAGTCTTTCGTCTGGTACTTGATGTTCGTCGCGCTGCTGATGGGTGTGTTCTCCTACATGAACCTGGGCCGCGAGGAAGACCCCTCGTTCACCATCAAGACCATGGTGATCCAGACCCGCTGGCCGGGCGCGACCCAGGAAGAAACCCTTAAGCAGGTCACTGACCGCATCGAGAAAAAACTCGAAGAACTGGACTCACTCGACTACGTGAAAAGCTACACGCGGCCGGGCGAGTCCACGGTGTTCGTGTTCCTCAAGGACACCACCAGCGCCAAGGACATCCCGGGCATCTGGTACCAGGTCCGCAAGAAGATCGACGATATTCGCGGCAACTTCCCTCAAGGTTTGCAGGGGCCGTCATTCAACGATGAGTTCGGTGATGTGTTCGGCTCGGTGTACGCCTTTACCGGCGATGGCCTTTCGATGCGCCAGTTGCGCGACTACGTGGAACAGGTGCGCGCTGAGATTCGTTCGGTGCCGGGGTTGGGCAAGGTCGAGATGATCGGCCAGCAGGACGAAGTGATTTACCTGAATTTTTCCACGCGCAAGCTGGCGGCCCTGGGGATTGATCAGCGCCAGGTCGTGCAGAGCCTGCAATCGCAAAATGCGGTGACGCCGGCCGGGGTGATCGAGGCCGGGCCAGAGCGGATTTCCGTGCGCACGTCGGGGCAATTTTCCTCGGAGAAAGACCTGGCCAACGTCAACCTGCGGCTCAATGACCGCTTCTACCGCCTGGCAGATATCGCAGAAATCACGCGTGGCTACGTCGACCCGGCGCGGCCGATGTTCCGTTTCAACGGGAGGGCGGCGATTGGCTTGGCCATCGCCATGCAGAAGGGCGGCAATATCCAGTCGTTCGGCAAGGCCTTGCATGAACGCATGGACGAATTGACCGCCGACCTGCCGGTGGGCGTCGGCGTGCACAAGGTCTCCGACCAGGCGGAAGTGGTGGAGGAAGCCGTCGGCGGCTTTACCAGCGCCCTGTTTGAAGCGGTGATCATCGTGCTGGTGGTGAGTTTTATCAGCCTGGGCATGCGCGCCGGGCTGGTGGTGGCGTGCTCGATTCCGTTAGTGCTGGCGCTGGTGTTCGTGTTCATGGAGTACAGCGGCATCACCATGCAGCGGGTCTCGCTGGGCGCGTTGATTATCGCCTTAGGCCTGTTGGTGGATGACGCGATGATCACCGTCGAGATGATGATCACGCGCCTGGAAAAAGGCGAAACCAAGGAGCAGGCGGCGACCTACGCCTACACCTCGACGGCGTTTCCGATGCTCACCGGTACTTTGGTGACGGTCGCCGGCTTCGTGCCAATTGGCCTTAACGCCAGCTCGGCGGGCGAGTACACCTTCACCCTGTTCGCGGTCATTGCCGTGGCGATGCTGGTGTCGTGGGTGGTGGCGGTGCTGTTTGCGCCGGTGATCGGCGTGCATATCCTCAGCGCCAACGTGAAGCCGCACAACGGCGAGCCGGGGCGGATTGGCCGCGCTTTCAATGGCGGCATGCTGTGGGCCATGCGTAACCGCTGGTGGGCGATCGGCATCACCGTGGCGCTGTTTGTAGCGTCGGTGTTCTCCATGCAGTTTGTGCAGAACCAGTTCTTCCCCTCGTCGGACCGCCCGGAAATCCTCGTCGACCTCAACCTGCCGCAGAACGCCTCGATCAACGAGACGCGTAAAACCGTCGACCGTCTGGAAGCGATCATCAAGGACGATCCGGACATTTCGCGCTGGAGCACCTACATCGGCCAAGGCGCGATCCGGTTCTACCTGCCGCTCGACCAGCAGTTGGAGAACCCCTACTACGCGCAATTGGTCATCGTGAGTAAGGGCCTGGAGGAGCGCGGCGAGTTGATCCAGCGTCTGCAAAAGCGCCTGCGCGATGACTTTGTCGGCATTGGCAGCTATGTGCAGCCGCTGGAAATGGGCCCGCCGGTGGGGCGCCCGATTCAGTATCGTGTGTCGGGCAAAGACACCGACCAAGTGCGCAAACACGCCATCGAACTGGCGACGTTGTTGGATAAGAACACCCATCTGGGCGAGATCATCTACGACTGGAACGAGCCGGGCAAAGTGCTGCGCATCGACATTGCCCAGGACAAGGCGCGGCAACTGGGGCTGTCGTCGGAAGACGTGGCGCAATTGATGAACAGCGTGGTCAGCGGCGCCTCGGTGACCCAGGTGCACGATGATATCTACCTGATCAACGTGGTTGGCCGCGCCGAAGACGCCGAGCGCGGCACGCCGGAAACCTTGCAGAACCTGCAGATCGTCACGCCCAACGGCACCTCGATTCCGCTGCTCGCCTTTGCCACCGTGCGCTATGAGTTGGAGCAGCCGCTGGTGTGGCGTCGCGACCGCAAGCCGACCATCACCATCAAGGCCTCGGTGCGCGATGAGATGCAGCCGACGGACCTGGTGAAGCAGCTCAAGCCGGAAATCGACACGTTCAGCGCCGGTTTGCCGGCGGGTTACAAGGTCGCCACCGGCGGCACCGTGGAGGAAAGCGGCAAGGCCCAGGGCCCGATTGCCAGCGTGGTGCCGCTGATGTTGTTCCTTATGGCGACCTTCCTGATGATCCAGCTGCACAGTGTGCAGAAGATGTTTCTGGTGGCGAGTGTTGCGCCGCTGGGGCTGATCGGCGTGGTGCTGGCGCTGATTCCCACAGGCACGCCCATGGGGTTTGTGGCAATCCTGGGTATTTTGGCGCTGATCGGCATCATCATCCGCAACTCGGTGATCCTGGTGACGCAAATCCATGAATACGAGGTGGCCGGCTATACGCCGTGGGATGCGGTAGTGGAAGCCACCGAGCACCGGCGTCGGCCGATCCTGCTCACGGCGGCGGCGGCGAGCCTGGGCATGATCCCGATTGCGCGGGAAGTATTCTGGGGGCCGATGGCGTACGCGATGATTGGTGGGATTATCATCGCCACGTTGCTGACGCTGTTGTTCCTGCCGGCGCTGTATGTGGCCTGGTACAAGATTCGCGAGCCGAAACAGGAGAACGGCTGACTTTCGTTGCCTTCCTGCATAGGTGTGGGAAGGTTCCTGGAAACACTTTCGAGACATTTGCCTGGCGGTAATTGCATTACTCTCCGGGCCTGGTTTCGATTGGACGGTCTGTGTCATGCGCTGTTTTCTGCTGGTTTGTACCCTCCTGCTTTCGCCCCTGACGCTTGCGGGCACCGTACTGGAAAATAGCCTGTGGCGGGTCGAAATCGACCCCGCCACGCTGGCGTTGCGCGTCACCCCGGTGGGTGAAACCTCGGTGCAGGGCTCCAGCGGCATTCCCGCGCACACCGTCAGCGATGTGCAGGGCAATGCTGAGCAAGCCAGCTGGCAATGGGACGGCGGTGCGTATCGCCTGGTTGCGCGCCTTGAACAGCGTGACCTGACCCTGACCGTCACCGCTCGCGAACCAGGTGAGCTGGCGCTGCTGAACCAACCCGCCGAAGCGATTGGCCAAGGCCTGATCTGGCCCTTGGCCGAAGGGCATTACGTGCCTGCCGGCAACGCCGTTTGGAAGGCCTTTCTACTCGAGCAGGGCGTCATCAACACCACCCAGGATCTGAGCCTGCCGTTGTGGGGTGTCGATCACGGCACGTTTACCCTCAACTGGTTGCTGACCAACCCCTATAACAACCGCCTGCGCTGGCAGGAAGGCATGGCCCTCTCATTGGCCCATGAATTCACTTCGCTCGAGCCGTCTAAGCCGATGACCCTGCTGTTGCACCTAGGCGCTGACGACCCATTGGCCGGGGCCAAGCGTTATCGCCAATGGCTGGTGGAGCAGGGCCGGTATGAGCCGTTGGCGGACAAACTGCGGCAGACGCCTGAGGCCGACAAGTTGCTGGGCGCCAGCCACGTCTACCTGTGGGGCAACGATCTGCTGGCCCCGGAGGATGTACGCCACTGGCCTTTGTTGCTCAAGCGCTTGCGCGGTCATGAACTCAAGGGCTTGTTGGACAAGGAAGCCACGAAGGTCCTGGCCCAGGGCACGGCGTTGAATCGTTACGAGCAGACAGTGCTGCTTCGGGGGCTGAACGCGGCGATCAACAAAAAGGCCTGACAGAGTTGGCAGATTGCAGAGCCCGATATGACACGGCTCGCGGCGCGCTACGGCGAGCTGCGCAGCGAGTTGGCGGTGGACTTTGCCGGGGCCTTGAGTGATACCCCTGCAACCTGGGGCAGCACAGCGATCCAGTCGCTGCGCGACTCAGGGCTCCCACGCTTGCTGCTGACCCTGGGCGAAGGCTGGGAAGGCGGCCTGTGGCACCCTGAGTCGATCCGCGCCGGTGTCGACGCCGGCTACCTGATGGCGCCCTATGACTCCTATGAAACGGCCCTGGCCGCCACGGAAAACCCCGATTGGACCACCGCCCACCTGGGCAGCAAGGCCTATCGCGACTGCGCAATTGTGTTGAAGGGCGGCAAGCTCAAGACCGGCTTCCAGCAATCCGGTCACTACACCGACCCGCGCTGCGTGCGGTCCTTATTGGAAGCACGAGTAAAGGCCGTTCAAACCAAGGCGGGCTTCAACGCATGGTTCCTCGATGCCTACGCTACCAGCATGGTCTTCGACAGCTACCGTGACGGCGCTCCAATGACCCAGGCGCAAAACGCGCAAGGCAACATCGACGCCTCCCGTTGGCTGAATACTGCACTCAAGTTGCCCGCCGGTTCTGAAGACGGCAATGCCATCACCGCCCAGGGCATCCTGTTCGCCCATGGCATGCAGACGCCTGTGATCGGTTGGGGCGACCAGGCCATGACCAAAGACAAGCAATCGCCCTACTACGTGGGCAACTGGTACCCGCCGGAACAACCGACAGTGTTTTTCAAATCGGTGCCGTTGAAAGAACCCTTTCGCACGGTGTATTTCGAGCCGGACATGCGCCTGCCGCTGTACCAGGCGGTGTTCCACGGCTCGGTGATCACCACCCATCATTGGCTGTTTGACAGCCTGAAGCTGAGCAATGTGCGGGCCGAGAATGAGTTGACCCAACTGCTCTACAACGTGCCGCCGCTGTATCACTTGAGCGCTTCGACGGTCAGCCAGCGATTGCCGTTGATCCAGCGCCAGGATCGTTTTTTCCGGCCGCTGCATCAGCGCCTGGCGACCCAGGCAATGACCGGGTTTCGGTGGCTGACAGCGGATCGTTTGGTGCAGGAGACCACGTTTGCCGATGGGACGCGGTTGGTGGCGAATTTTGCTGCTGAACCGAGAGAGGGATATCCGGGGCGTAGCGTGACGGCGCGAGTAGTGGGTGAGAAATCGGTGGTGTATCAGGTCGATTAGCTCACCCTGCCAAACCGCTATCGCGGGCAAGCCCGGCTCCCACAGGGGAATGCATTCCAACTGTGTGGCTTGCCTGCGATGAGGCCAGCGCAGGCAACACAGACCTAGTTCTTTCTCCACACACTCGCCAACCAAGGCTGCTGCTCCCTCGGTAAACCAGCAGGCCGGTAGTAATGCTCCAGCTCCACAAACCCCGCCCCCGCCAACAGCGCCTGCCACGCCGCCAGGTCGTGATAAGACCCATACCGCGGCCCATTCCAGCCTTCCAGGTTCTCACCGCGTGGATTGGAGCTGAACAAGACGCCACCTGGTTTCAACGTCCCATGCAGCTGCTCCAGCACACGCGGCAATTCCTGCTTGGGAATATGAAACAGCACGGCATTGGCAAAAATCCCGTCAAAGCGCTCGGCAGGTAGGTCCAGTTTCAGGAAGTCCTGCTGCAACACTTCACAACCACTGTCTTCGCGCGCCATCTGCGCAAACCGCTCCGAACCATCGAGCCCCACGGCGATATGCCCCATGCGCGTAAACGTCTGCAAATCGCGCCCCGGCCCACAGCCGAAATCCAGCACGGTAAACGGCGCGCAGCCCTGGATATGCCGCAGCAGCGCGTCGATGTTCTGGCTCACATCGTGATCGCGGGTGCCTTCGCGGAAGTCCTCGGCCACTGTGTTGTAGTGGCCGAGGGTGGTGGCGGTGATCTGGTCGAGGTCGTCGGGCTTGAGGGTCATGACGGGGAATACCGGGTACTGAGAGGGCCCGACTATACCTCACCGCTTGTTCAACACCCGCGCCAACCGATCCCCACCCAACTGGATCACTGCCACCAGAATCACCAGCAGCACGATCACCGTCAGCATGATCTGCGTATCAAAGCGCTGATAACCGTAGCGGTAGGCGATGTCACCCAAACCGCCGGCGCCAATCGCCCCGGCCATGGCGGACGAGTTGATCATGGTCACCAAGGTGATGGTGAACCCGCCGACAATCCCCGGCAACGCTTCCGGCAACAGCACGTGCCAGATGATGTGCCAGCGTCGGCAGCCCATGGCTTGCGCGGCTTCGACCAAGCCGTGGTCGACTTCGCGCAAGCTCACCTCGGCAATCCGTGCAAAAAACGGCGTGGCGGCGATGGTCAATGGCACGACCGCCGCCCAGACGCCATAGGTGGTGCCGACGATCAGCCGGGTGAATGGGATCAGCGCCACCATCAGGATTAGAAAGGGTATGGAGCGGAACAGATTGACGAACGCCCCCAGCATGCGGTTGAGCGCAGGCGCCTGGTAAATGCCGCCTTTGTCGCTGGTGACCAGGAACACCGCCAGTGGAATTCCCACCAGCAACGCGATCAGCGACGACACGCCGACCATCAACAAGGTGTCGATGGCACCCTGTACTAAACGTTCAAACCACATAGCCCAGCACCTCCACCTGTTGTGCCCAATTCCCGGCGCGTTTACGCAGCTCTTCGGCACTGTGGGCCGAGCCACTCACCGCCAGCAGCAGTTGCCCCAGGGCGTGGCCCTGGATACGTTCCACGCCGCCTTGTAGCAGGCGTACACGCGCGCCAAGCGCGCTGAACAACGCGGCTAGGTCCGGCGCGTCGCTATCGCTGCCGGTAAACTGCAAGCGCAGCACCACAGCGGCATCGGTGGATTGCGGTGTGGCCTGCAAACGGCTTTGCAACTCGTCCGGCAGCCCATGTTGCAGCGGTGCCAGCAGGGTTGTGCTGACGTCATGTTGCGGGTTGCCAAACACTTGCCACACCGGGCCTTGTTCGACGATGCGCCCGTGTTCCAGCACCACCACGCGGTCGCAGATTTCGCGGATCACTGCCATCTCGTGGGTAATCAACACAATGGTCAGGCCCAGGCGCCGATTGATCTCGCGCAGCAGGCCGAGGATCGACTGGGTGGTCTCCGGGTCGAGGGCCGAGGTGGCTTCGTCGCAGAGCAAAATCTCTGGGTCGTGTACCAGCGAACGAGCGATGCCCACGCGCTGTTTTTGCCCGCCGGAAAGCTGCGCCGGGTAGGCTTTGTGCTTGTCCTGCAAGCCGACCAATTCCAACAGCTCGCACACCTTCTGCTCACGCTGGGGCTTGGGCACTCCGGCGACTTTCAGTGGCAATTCGACGTTTTGCCACACGGTCTTGGCCGACATCAAATTGAAGTGCTGGAAGATCATGCCAATACGCCGACGCAGCGCCACCAGGCGGTCTTCGTCAAATTCGCCAATGTCCACCTGATCGATCAGCACCCGTCCGCTGCTCGGTTGCTCCAGGCGGTTGATAGTGCGGATCAGCGACGACTTGCCGGCGCCGCTGCGGCCGATAATGCCGAACACTTCACCACGCTGTATCGCCAGGTCGATGCCTTGCAAGGCGTGCACAGTGCCGTCATAGGTCTTGCCCAGGTTGATAAAACGCACATGAGCGCGGTTCAGGTCCGGATGCAGTTCTGTCTGTTCGGCGTCCCTGGGCGCTGAGCTGAGGTCGCGCAGTTGCGCATCGGCGGCGGTCATTTTTTATCTTCCCAGCCGACTTGGTAGAGCTTGCCGAGGGATTTATCCAACGCAGCGCGCACCACGGGCGAGTGCTGGTAGATATCGACGAACTTGATCACCCGTGGGTCGGCTTTGCTTTTCGGCTGGATCACGAACTGGATCACGTATTCCGGGTGGTCGAGGCCGTCGAACAGCAGCGCCGACTCAGCATCGAAGGTTTTGGACAGGCGGATATAGGCCGGGTAGCCCTGCACCAAGTCTGCGTCGTCATAAGCGCGCACCAGTTGTACGGCCTCGACTTGCAGGATCTTGATCTTTTTTGGGTTGGTCACAATGTCTTCTTCGGTGGCCTTGTAGCCCACGCCCGGCTTGAGGGTGATCAGGCCAGCCTTGGCCAGCAATTGCAGGCCGCGACCGCTGTTGATCGGGTCGTTGGCAATCGCCACGCTGGCGCCCTGGGGCAAGTCGTTGATGCTTTTGTATTTTTTCGAATACAGCCCGACGTTGTTGATAATGCCCGGCGCGTACGGCGCGAGGTCAAAGCCGGCGGCGGCCTTGGCGTTTTCCAGGAACGGGATGTGCTGGAAGTAGTTCACGTCGATATCACCGGCGGCCAGGCTGACGTTGGGCGCGATCCAGTCGGTGAACTCCACCAGCTTGACCTTCAGGCCTTGCTTGTCGGCTTCGGCGACCGCGGCTTCCAGGGGAATGGCGAAGGCGGCGGTGGTGCCGATTTTCAACGGCGCATCGGCAGCGAACACTGCAGAGCTGAACAAACCGAAGGCCAGGGCCAGTGCTTTGACTGGGTGGGAGAGCAGTATTTTTTTCATGGTCGATTTCCAGTCATCAGGTGTATTCATTAACAACTCGGTCAACTGTGGGAGCTGGCTTGCCTGCGATGGCGGTCTTTCAGCCACATTTGTATTCGCTGACCTACCGCTATCGCAGGCAAGCCAGCTCCCACAGTTTTGGTTCAGTGTCGGTAGGTGGAGCCGGTGTGCTGTTCGGGTAACCGGGCGCTGCCATGGAAGACTTTTTCACGCAGCGTTCCGGTGTCATAAGCAGTCTTGTACGAGCCACGGCGTTGCAACTGCGGCACCACCAGATCAATGAAATCCACATAGCTTTCCGGCGTAACAATGCGCGTCAGGTTGAAGCCATCCAGGCCGGTCTCGCTGATCCACGACTCCAGCTCATCAGCAACTTGCTCAGACGAGCCCACCAACGTGATATAGCGCCCGCCCAGGGCGTGTTGCTCGAGCAATTTGCGCCGGGTCCAGTCGTTGTTCTGCAGGTTCTTGGTGGCCGATTGGATCGCGTTGCTCTTCACGTACTGGATAGGCTCGTCCAGTTCGTACTGAGCGAAGTCGATCGCGGTGGACGCCGAGAAATGCGCCACGCCGGCCTCCGCGCTGGCGTAGCTCAGGTATTCGGCGTGCTTGGCCCAGGCCAGCGCTTCAGTGGCGCCAACGATCACGTTGAGGCCCATGAACACCTTGATGTCATCCGGGTTGCGCCCGGCTTCCACGGCGCTGGCGCGCACCTTGTCCACCTGGATTTTGGTCGCGGTCTTGTTCTGCCCGCTGATGAACACGCATTCGGCATGACGCCCGGCGAACAGCAGCCCCTGCTCCGAACTGCCCGCCTGAAACAGCACCGGCGTACGTTGCGGCGACGGTTCGCACAGGTGATAACCCTCCACCTGATAGAACTCACCGTGATGCTCGACCTTGTGCACCTTGCCCGGCTGCGCATAAACCCGCGCTTGTGGATCGTTGATCACTGCGTCGTCTTCCCAGCTGCCTTCCCAGAGTTTGTAGAGCACCTCCAGGTATTCATCGGCTTGGTCATAACGGCGGTCATGCTCGACCTGCTCGGTAAGCCCCATGGCCTTGGCGGCGCTGTCGAGGTAGCCGGTGACGATGTTCCAACCGACCCGGCCACGGCTCAGGTGGTCGAGCGTGGACATGCGCCGCGCAAACAGATACGGCGGCTCATAGGTGAGATTGGCGGTGAGGCCGAAGCCGAGGTTTTTTGTGACGGCGGCCATGGCCGAGACCAGCAGCAACGGGTCATTCACCGGCAGTTGGATCGACTCCTTGAGCGGCACGTCAATCGAGTGCTGGTACACGTCGTACACGCCGACGATATCGGCAATGAACAGGCCGTCGAACAGCCCACGCTCCAGGGTTTGCGCCAGGTCGGTCCAGTACTCGATGGTTTTGTATTGGGTGGACGTGTCCCGTGGATGGGTCCACAGGCCGTGGTTGATGTGCCCGATGCAGTTCATGTTGAAGGCATTGAGCAGGATTTTCTTCTTCGCCATCAAAGGGTCCCCCGCAGTGGCGGGTTTTCATTGTTGAGGTAGTAATTGCCCACCGCGTGGTACTTCCAGCGCACCGGGTCGTGCAGGGTGTGCACGCGGGCGTTGCGCCAGTGGCGGTCAAGGCCGTGCTCGGCCAGGGTGGCCTGGCTGCCGGCCAGTTCAAACAGGGTGCTGCCGGCGGCGAGTGCAATTTCGGTGCTCAAGGCACGCACTTCGGCGATGGCAATCGAGGCGGCAGCAACGGTCTCGGCGTTGCCGTCGGCCTGGGCGCGGTCGAGAAATTCCCCTGCGCGTTCCAACAGCGCCTCGGTGGCGTGCAGGCGGATGCTCAGGTGGCCGAAGCTTTTCAGGGTCAGCGGGTCTTCAGTGGCCTTGTCGCTGCCGGAGTCGATCCACGGGCGGGTCTTGGTGCGCACGAAGTGCAGCGCATCTTCAAAGGCTGCGCGGGCAATGCCGGTGTCGATGGCCGCATGGAGGATCTGCGCCAGCGGGCCGACGGTGGTCGGGCGTTCGAAGGCGCTTTGAAACGGGATCACGTCATGCGCGGCAACCCACACCTTGTCGAACACCACCGAACCGCTGCCGGTGGTGCGTTGGCCGAAGCCGCTCCAGTCGTCGGTGACCGTCAGGCCGTCGCTGTCGTGCGGGACAAAGGCGAGTTGCTGCACGCCCTGTTCATCCACCACTGACGTGGGGATGCGCTGGGCGTAGATCGCACCGGTGGAATAGAACTTGCGGCCGCTGATACGCAAGCCGTCGCCGTCGCGGGTGATGGCCGTGACGCGGTCATGGGCGGTCTTGGTGCCCAGTTCCGCCAGGGCGTTGCCGAAGCGCTGACCGGAAAGGACTTCGGCGTACAGACGCTTTTGCTGCGCAGGGCTGCCGTTTACGCGCAGCACTTCCAGTGCGTAGAAATGGTTCTGCGGGATCTGGCCCAGCGAGGCGTCAGCCTGGGCGATCAGCGCAATGACCTTGGCCAGGGTGACGTTGGACACGCCTGCGCCGCCGTATGCCTTCGGCACGCTGATGCCCCACAGGCCAGAGCGGGAAAACACGTCCAGCTCGGGCAGGGGCAGGCGACGCTCGCGGTCGCGCTGGGCGCTGTCGCGGCGCAAGTCTTCAGCCAGGTCGCTGGCGACAATCAGGGCGTGTTCGTCGCTGGTAATGACCGCGACGTTAGGGGGAAAAGTCATGGGTTTCTCCAGACGCTCGTAAAAAAGTGTTCTGGTCAGTCAGATCCAGGAATGTCGAGCCGGCAACGTGCCGTTCAGTCGATAAGCGCCCACCGCGTGGTACTTCCAGCGCACCGGGTCGTGCAGGGTGTGCACCCGCGCGTTGCGCCAGTGGCGGTCGAGATTGAACTCGGCAAGGGTGGCGCGGCTGCCGCCCAGTTCGAAGAGCTTTTCGCTGACCAGCAACGACACTTCGGTGGTCAGCACTTTCGCCTCGGCCACGGCAATCGACGCACGCGCGGCAGACTGTGCATTGATCGGCGCCGCGCTGACCTGGTCCAGCACCTGACCGGCCTTGCGCAGCAGGGCTTCGGCGGCGTGCAGTTCGATCTTGAGCTTGCCGATCTCGGCGATCACATACAGGTCATCACTGGCGCGTTCGACCTTGGCATCGATCCAGGGACGCGAGCGTTCACGAACGAAGGCGATGGTGTCCTCAAGCGCGCCGCGCGCAATGCCGGCGTCGATGGCGGCCTGAATCAGTTGGGAGACGGCGCCCTGGATATTCGGGGTTTCGCCGATGCGCCAGTTTTCCACGACCCGTTCGGCGTCCACCGGCACTTGGTCCAGCAGCACCGTGCCACTGGCGGTAGTGCGTTGGCCGAAGCCCGACCAGTCATCGACAATGCGCAGCCCTTCAGTGCCACGGCGCACGAACGCCATGACCTGCTTGCCGTCATCGTTCAGCGCTTTGACCGCAACCCAATGCGCAAACAGCGCGCCGGTGGAATAGAACTTCTGGCCGCTGATCACGTAACCGTCACCCTTGGCGGTGATGCGCGTCTTGAGCTCCAGGGTGTTCTTGGTCCCGCGTTCCGGGCCGCCATTGCCGATGCGCCAACCGTCGAGAACGCTTTGGAACAGCTGCTTTTTCTGGCGCTCGGTGGCCGCACCCTGTAACAGGTGCAGGATGCCGAAATGGTTCTGCGGGATCTGCCCGAGGGCCGGGTCTGCCGCGCTGATGATCGCGAACACGTCGGCCAGGGTGACAAAAGACACCTGCGGGCCGCCGTATTCACGGGGAATGGAAATACTGCCCAGCCCACTGCGGGTGAACTGCTCAATCTGCGCCCACGGCAGCTGGCGTTGCCTGTCGCGCTTGGCGGCTTGCGGGCGCGCAGCCTGAGCCAGCTCCTGTGCAGCGTTCAACGCCTCTGCATCGTTGCGCAGCACAGCGGCCGGCAACAGCAGGGGAGCTACGTCCAGATCACTCTGGGGAGTTGTTAGAGCCAAGTTAGACATCAGCGCCGCTCCTTGGCTGCACGTAATGCCCTGACGTTGCGCACCGGGGTAAACCTGACCATACCGACCTCGCATTCAATGAAATAAAAACAGAAAATTCAGAGATGTCCGGTGGTCCGGTGCATATACCCTAAGCGCATTAAATATTTAAATAAACTAACGTTTGGGAATATGTATAGAAGGTCTGTCACCCTGGTTCGCAGGGCGACCCGAGAGGGCGGGGACGATAGATCAGCGCAGTCCCGACCGGGTGGGTTGGCGCCTCGGCGGCAATGCGTAAAGTGCGGGCGGGTGCCCAGCGTGAGTTGTTGCCGACGCGATCCAGAATGCAATAGGTCACCTCCAGCCGGCAGTCGTCGCCGGCTTCGACAATCACCGTCGAAGGCACCCACACCTGCACCGCCTGGCCGATTTCCCTGGCCTGGATCTTCGGCAGGTCCAGGCGGACATCGCCCCAGCGCAGGGTGATGGCATCGCCGGTGGTCATGTTCAGGTACGGCTCGATGGTCAGGGGGATACCGCGCCGCACCTGGCTGGCGTTGACGCCGCAGCGGCGGATGGTCTCGGGCAGGCCCACGGGGGCGAGGTTGTGGTTTTCGTCGTGGTACAGGGGCGAGGGTTGGCCGCCAGGGTAGTGGGTCTTTACGCGCACCCGCGTTTCGGCGGAGCGCGCAGGGCCATGGCCGATCTGCATGACCTGGTAATGGACCTGAGCCGGTCCATCCAGCACGAAACTTTCCGGCACCCGCAGGTGGGTGAATGCGCCGACCTTGCACGCGGTCACCCGCCGTGACGCGGCAAAGCAGTTGTTCCAGAACAGCTCGATCAGGTCGCCTTCATCCATGCCGGGATACGGCGCAATGTCGACCTGCAGGTGTGTGGCGGCGAGGGCATTGATGCCATTGCCGATGGCCTGGGGCAGTGTCGGTGCAGTGAGCAGTGGGGGCGTCATAAATAATCTCCTTGATACAGCCAGCAGCAATCGTTCCGGACCTTTGGCGCGGGTGCGCGGGATGACCGAAATGAACGATTCAGAAAACAGCCGGGATAGGATCCAATCCTCTGAGCGCTAGATAAGAGGGTTGGCCAAGGGGCGTCAATGGCGGCAAAAGGCTAAACGGTGGGTTTTGTGATATTCAGAAGGGTCTGACTGGGAGGGGGATTTATAGTCCCGTGTGGCGGGGTGTTTTACGGCGTGGAATGGCGATTTCCTGTAGGAGCGCGCTTATGTGGGAGCTGGCAAGCCAGCACCCACATAAGTGGGTCAGTGAGCCAGGAATTTGCTCAAAAACTGCCGGGTGCGTTCTTCCTTGGGGTTGGCAAACAGTGCCTTGGATTCGCCTTGTTCCACGATCACGCCCTTGTCGAAGAAGATCACCCGGTTGGCCACGTCACGGGCAAAGCTCATCTCGTGGGTGACGATAACCATGGTGCGGTTTTCTTCGGCAAGGCTGCGAATGGTCGCCAGCACTTCGCCCACCAGCTCCGGGTCCAGCGCCGAGGTGGGTTCGTCAAACAGAATCACCTCCGGCTCCATGGCCAGTGCACGGGCAATCGCCACGCGCTGTTGCTGGCCACCGGACAAGCGCCGTGGGTAGACATCTTCCTTACCTGCCAGGCCCACCTTGGCCAGCAGTTTGCGTCCCAGGGCGTCAGCGGCTTCGCGCGGCATCTTCTTGACCACGGTGGGGCCTTCGATGACGTTTTCCAGCGCAGTGCGGTGCGGGAAGAGGTTGAAGCTCTGGAATACAAACCCCACGTGCTGGCGCAGGCGCCGCACCAGGCTTTGTTGCTGGTTGATCGGCCTGCTGGTGTCGATTTCGATGTCGCCTACCTTGATGCGGCCACTGGTGGGCTGCTCGAGGAAGTTCAGGCAGCGCAGGAAGGTGGTCTTGCCGGAACCGCTGGGGCCGATAATGGCGATGACTTCGCCTTCCTTGACCTCAAGGTCGATGCCGTTGAGCACCACCTGACTGTTGAATTGTTTGGTCAGTTTTTCAACCACGATCATGCTTCAGGACTCCAGGTCATGCCGGTTGACCCGGGCTTCCAGACGATTTTGGAAATACGCCAGGATGCTGACCAGCACCCAGTAGATCAGGGCGGCCGACAGGTACATCGCGAAAATCTCGAACGTGCGCGCGGACACCAACTGCGCCTGGCGCAGCAGCTCGGGCACTTGGATGGTCGCTGCCAGCGAGGTGTCCTTCACCAGCGATGTAAAGCTGTTACCCAGCGGTGGCAATGCCGTACGCATCGCCTGCGGCAGGATCGCCCGACGCAGGGTTTGCACACGGGTCATGCCGATACTGGCAGCGGCTTCCCACTGGCCACGCTCGATAGAGCTGATGGCGGCGCGCAAGGTTTCACAGATATACGCTGCCATGTTCAATGAGAGGCCGATCAGCGCGGCGGGAATCGGGTCGAGTTCGATACCCACTTGCGGCAAGCCGTAATACATCATGAACAGCTGCACCAGCAACGGCGTACCGCGAAAGAACGACACGTAGATGCGGGCGATCCAACTCAGCGTCTTGAAGCGCGACAAACGCATCAAGGCCAGGCCGAAGCCCAGCACAAAGCCGAAAAACAAACCGCCCAGGCTCAAGATCACGGTGAAGTACACGCCCTGCATCAAGAAGGGCGTGGAATTCAGGATCAATTGAAACTTTTCTTCCATTATTGGGTAACGTCAGCGTTGAAGTACTTCTCGGAGAGTTTTTTCAACGTGCCGTCTGCGCGCAGTTTTTCGATGGCCTTGTTGACCGCAGCCAGCAACTCAGGCTCGCCTTTACGTAGGGCTACGCCTGCTTCTTGACGAGAAAACGCGTCACCGGCAGCGGCGGTGTCCGGGGCTTTTTTGGCGTATTCCAGTGCCGCCAGGCGGTCGATCAGGATGGCGTCGATACGGCCGATGCGCAGGTCCTGGAACTTGGTTGGGTCATCTTCGTAGGTGCGGATATCAGCGTTCTTGACGTTGGCTTTCACCCACTCCTCGTAGTTGGTGCCCAGGCCCACCCCGACCTTTTTACCGGCCAGGTCGGCAGCAGATTTGATATTGAGTTTGTCTTCGTTCTTCTTCAGTACCAACGCCTGAATCCCGGAAACGGTGTAGGGCTCAGAAAAGTCGTACTTCTTTTTGCGCTCTTCGGAAATGGTGACTTGGTTGATCACCGCGTCCAGCCGCTTGGATTCCAGTGCGGCCAGGATACCGTCCCACTTGGTGGCCTGCAGTTTGACCTTCACGCCCAGCTCCTTGGCCAGCGCTTCGGAAAACTCGACTTCAAAACCCGCGAGCTTGCCGTCTTCCCCGACAAAGCTGAAGGGTGGGTAAGTGCCTTCCAGACCGACGTTGATGACGCCGGCTTTCTTGATGTTGTCCAACTGCTCGCCGGCAATTGCCTGGCCCATCAGGCCAGCCCCGAGTGCCAGGCCCAAAGTGCCGACCAGCAACGTGCGACGGAATACAGAAATAGTCATGAAGAGCCCCTGTGTTTTTATGTTGAGCGAAGCAGGTGACGCGGTAGTCGTATCCTGCCTTAAAGCGCGTAGCGCGTCTTCGCCTACGGCGCGACTATAAAGCGGGTTTTTAAGACTTGAAAATAATATTAATTAAATTTTATATGCGTTTTTCGAATACGCCGTAGATCCAATGTGGGAGCGGGCTTGTTCGCGAATGCGGCCTATCTTTCACCAATCCGGTGACTGACACACCGCTTTCGCGAGCAAGCCCGCTCCCCTATTTTGATCCGTGTGCATTCAATTAAATGCGCCACCATAGGCGAACAATGCCGGTGCCCCGCCGGTATGCAGGAAAATGATCGGCCCGTCCTCAAAGCGCTGACGCCCGATGCCATCCAGCAAACCGGCCATGGCCTTGCCAGTGTAGACCGGGTCCAGCAACAGGCCTTCCTGACTCGCCAATAGCTTGACCGCAGAAAGGGTGCCGGCGTTCGGTTCGCCATAGCGCGGCCCGAAGTATTCGTCCCACAGGATCACCTTGAACGCTTGCGGGATATCCACACCCAGCAACTGCGCGGTACGTTCGGCCAGGCCCTGCACTTTCGGGCGCTGGGCTTCGTCGGTACGCGACACGGTGACGCCAATTACGGGCAGGTCTGGCAGCACTTCGCTCAAGGCCAGGGCGAGGCCGCTGTGGGTCCCCGCACTGCCGGAGGCCAGCACCACGGCGGCAAATTCGATGCCGCTGTCTTCGATCTGCGCGGCCAGCTCAAGCCCGGCGCGTACATAACCCAGGGCGCCCAGGGCATTGGAGCCGCCGATAGGCACCAGGTACGGCTTCTTGCCGCTGCTGCGCAGGCGGTCGGCGAGGGCATTGAGCTGGTCGTCGACGTTGTCGAGGTTTTCCACCAACTCTACTTTGGTGTCGAACAGGTCCAGCAGCAGGCGGTTGCCGTTGCCCAGGTAGTTGGGGTCGTCGGTACCGGTAGGGTTTTCCAGCAAGGCCACGCAGCCCAGGCCCAGCTTGGCGGCCAGCGCAGCGGTCTGGCGTACGTGGTTGGACTGGATAGCGCCGGCGGTCACCAGGGTATCGGCGCCTTGGGCGATGGCATCGGCGGCCAGGTATTCAAGTTTGCGCAGCTTGTTGCCGCCCATGGCCAGCGGCGTGGTGTCGTCGCGCTTGACGTACACATCCCTGCCCAGCCAGGCCGACAGCCGCTCGAGTTTTTCCAGGGCAGTGGCGCCGCCCAGCAATTCCAGGCGGTTAAAACGGTCGAGCTGTTGTTTGATCATGGCTACGCACGGTTGATGAGTATGGGGCGACTATAGGCAGGCACTTTTCATCGGGCAACCGGTTTGGTTATTTGCTCGGCATAATTGGTTATTAAGGCGGCTGCTCCGCATGACGTAGCGTGGTGGCCCCTTGAGCGGCAAGTCATCAGCGACAAGCCGCAAGTTGATCGCGCTCAACTTGCAGCTTGTCGCTTGAAGCTTGTTACTGCGCCTCCCCATTTTCAGGAGTGACGACGTTGAGCGAGCGCGCCAGTCATTGGCAATTACAGACCATCGTCAGTCAACTGCGCGGCGCCCGTGACCAGTGGCGAACCCGCAATGGCCGCTTGAGTGGCAAACATGGCGGGGCGAATTGCCGTCCCTGCGCAGCCTGTTGGACACTAATGTGCTCGCCGCCTACCACGTCTACCCGGCCGCCCGCAGCGTCGATGAAGTGCTGCTGTGCTACCCCGGCATCCTGGCGGTGATTCACCATCGTCTGGCCCACCACCTGTACCGCAACCAGGCAGTTGGTGTTTGACGAGGTCAAAATGGGTCGGCGTGTGTTCGGTGATCGCCAGTAATCGGCTTGTCGGCGTTGCAGGCATAGTTGAATGACCTTTCGGGGGCGTCAGGAATCATTCGATTGTGTTGAGCTTGCGCGCTGACAGGCGGCACATATTGCTTGGAGTTTTCTGTTTTTTCCTCGGGCTATGTGCTGAACGTTTTGTCATCTCAGCCCGTCATACCTTTCCCTGAGCTAGTGTAGGAGTTGTCTGCCGCTCGGCCCTGCAATTAGTCCCAGACCGCCTATCCATGTTTAACTTGAATGCTCGTTCAAGTTAAACCCGGTGGTTCGCTGCCCGCTCACAACAGGAGGCTTACCTTTGCTGAGTCCGTTATTTACAGCCACATCGCTCATCGTCGGGGTGCATCGTTCATGAGTGCATCGTCCACCCCCGCAAGCGGCCTGGTGCGCATGAATGCGCCGGTCTTCTACTTTGCCGCCAGCTTCATCCTGCTGTTTGGCATCACGGTCATTGCTATCCCGCAACAGGCCGGCGCTTGGCTGCTGGCCGCGCAAAACTGGGCGGCCAACACGGTCGGCTGGTACTACATGCTGGCGATGACCCTGTATCTGCTATTCGTGGTGGTCACCGCATTATCGGGCTACGGCAAGATAAAACTCGGTGCCGACCACGACGAGCCCGAATTCAGTTACCTGTCCTGGGCCGGCATGCTGTTCGCCGCCGGGATCAGCATCACGTTGTTTTTCTTCTGCGTGTCCGAGCCGCTGACGCACTTGGTGCAACCGCCCCAGGGCGAGCCGATGAGCGCCGATGCCGCGCGCCAGGCCATGCAGGTGCTGTTTCTGCACTGGGGCCTGCACGGCTGGGGCGTGTTCGCCTTTGTTGGTATGGCCTTGGCGTATTTCGCCTACCGGCATAACTTGCCGCTGGCGTTGCGTTCGGCGTTGTATCCGCTGATAGGCAAGCGCATCAACGGCCCTATCGGTTACGCGGTGGATGGTTTTGGCATCATCGCCACGGTGTTTGGTCTCGGTGCTGACATGGGCTTTGGGGTGTTGCACCTCAATTCCGGGCTCGATTACTTGTTTGGCCTTGCCCATACCCAGTGGATCCAGGTTGGTTTGATCACCCTGATGATGGGTGCCGCGATCTTGGTCGCCGTAGCCGGCGTCGACAAGGGCGTGCGAGTGATGTCCGACATCAACATGCTGCTGGCCTGTGCGCTGCTGCTGTTCGTGTTGTTCGCCGGGCCCACCCAGCATTTGCTCAATACCTTGATCCAGAACATCGGTGACTATTTGAGCGCCTTGCCGAGCAAGAGTTTCGACGTGTATGCCTACGACAAACCCAGCGACTGGCTGGGCGGTTGGACGGTGTTCTACTGGGCTTGGTGGATTGCATGGTCGCCGTTCGTGGGCCTGTTTATCGCGCGGATTTCCCGTGGCCGGACCATTCGTGAGTTCGTATTCGGCGTGCTGCTGATCCCGCTGGGGTTCACCCTGGCGTGGATGTCGATCTTTGGCAACAGCGCCATTGACCAGGTGCTCAACCACGGCATGGCCGCGCTCGGTCAGTCGGCCATCGATGATCCGTCGATGAGCCTCTACCTGCTGCTGGAAACCTACCCGTGGAGCAAAACGGTTATTGCGGTCACGGTGTTTATCAGCTTTGTGTTCTTCGTCACCTCGGCCGACTCCGGCACTGTGGTGCTGTCCACACTGTCGTCCAAGGGCGGCAACGCTGACGAAGACGGACCGAAATGGCTGCGGGTGTTCTGGGGCGTGATGACCGGGCTGGTCACCAGTGCCTTGCTGTTTGCCGGCAGCATCGACTCGCTTAAATCCGCGGTGGTGCTGACCTCGTTACCGTTCTCGATGATTCTGCTGCTGATGATGTGGGGGCTGCACAAGGCGTTCTACCTGGAGTCGCAAAAGCAGATCGCCCAATTGCATTCGTTGGCGCCGGTGTCGGGTTCACGCAAGGGCACAGGCGGCTGGCGCCAGCGCTTGAGTCAGGCCGTGCATTTCCCGTCAAGGGATGAGGTGTACCGGTTCCTTGAGACCACGGTGCGCCCGGCGATTGAAGAGGTGACGGCGGTGTTCGTCGAAAAAGGCCTCAGGATCGTCACCCAGCCTGATCCATCCAACGACAGCGTCAGCCTGGAAATCGGCCACGGCGATGAGCATCCGTTCGTTTATCAGGTGCAGATGCGTGGCTATTTCACGCCGTCATTTGCACGCGGTGGAATGGGTTCCAAGCAGCTCAACAACCGTCGCTACTACCGGGCGGAAGTGCACTTGAGCGAGGGCAGCCAGGACTACGATCTGGTCGGCTACACCAAGGAGCAGATCATCAACGACATTCTTGACCAGTACGAGCGGCACCTGCAGTTCCTGCATTTGGTGCGCTGAGGCGACAAACCGCGCATTTACGCCATTGGAACGTACCCCTCTCACAGGACTTTGCTGTAAAACGAAAGGGCAGACTTAAGCGATTCAGCTGGTTAAAAGACCTGGGAATATCGTTATTCCCAGGCCTTATTTGCCTACGTCCAAGAGAGGATTCGATGACTTACATTGCTGCCGAAAACCGCTATGAATCTATTCCGTACCGCCGCGTAGGCCGCAGTGGATTGGTGCTGCCTGCACTGTCCCTGGGGCTGTGGCACAACTTTGGCGACAGCACCCCGATCGACACCCAGCGCGCCCTGCTGCGCACCGCGTTCGACCTGGGGATCAACCACTTCGACCTGGCCAACAACTATGGCCCGCCCTACGGCAGCGCCGAGATCAACTTCGGCCGTCTGCTGCGCGAAGACTTTAAGCACTACCGTGATGAACTGATCATTTCCAGCAAAGCCGGCTGGGACATGTGGCCTGGCCCCTACGGCCAGGGCGGCGGTTCGCGCAAATACGTGCTGGCCAGCCTCGACCAGAGCCTGCAACGTCTGGGCGTCGACTACGTGGATATCTTCTACTCCCACCGTTTTGACGCCGACACCCCATTGGAAGAAACCGCCAGCGCCCTCGCCACCGCCGTGCAACAAGGCAAGGCGTTGTACATCGGTATTTCCTCCTACTCCGGGGTAAAAACCCGCGAAATGGCGGCCCTGCTCAAAGAGTGGAAAGTGCCGCTGCTGATCCACCAGCCAGCCTACAACCTGCTTAACCGCTGGGTCGAAAAAGACCTGCTGGACACCACCGAAGAACTCGGCGCCGGGGTGATCGCGTTCACGCCGTTGGCCCAGGGTTTGCTGACTGACAAGTACCTCAACGGCGTGCCGGCCGATGCGCGGGTCAATCGCCCGGGCGGTGGTTCGTTGCAGGCCAAGCACCTGTCCGAAGAAAACATCGCTCATGTGCGGGCGCTTGATGAAATCGCCCAGCGTCGTGGTCAGAGCCTTGCGCAATTGGCGTTGGCTTGGACGTTGCGTGATCCACGGGTGACTAGCGCGCTGATCGGTGCGAGCCGGCCGGAGCAGATCATTGAAAACGTCGGTGCGTTGAAGAACTTGAGCTTCAGTGCGCAGGAGCTGGCGGAGATCGATCGTTTTGCGCAGGAAGGTGGGATTAACCTGTGGGAAAAGCCATCTACTGCTGAGTAACCGGACACGCCTCGGTAAAATTGTGGGAGCGGGCTTGCTCGCGAAGGCGGTGTATCAGTCAAACATGTATCGACTGACACTCCGCCTTCGCGAGCAAGCCCGCTTCCACAGGGGGCCGCGTAAGGATTTAGTTGCTGATGGCCAGAATGCTCGCCTGGTACGACCCGACAAACACATCAAAGTCGCCCACTTCGTTCTGCTCCAGCTCTGCCTGTTGCGCCAGCGATGTACGTGCCAGCTGTTCAAAGCGCGCCTGCTCGTCCGCCGGCAACGGCTCCTTGCGAAAGTGCTCAGCGTGCAACTGGCTCTGGTGCAGGGAGAACTGCGCAAAACTCTCTTTACGCTCGGCCATCGCCGCCAGCACCTGGGCCGACGGCGTCAGGGACGGGTCCTTGACCTTGGCCAACTGAGCATCCAGCGCCTGGCTGTGCTCGGTGATGCCGTGGCTCTCATCCAGCAACGCGGCCAACGGTGCAATCTGCTCCAGCAGCTCGGCAGCCCATTCCTTCATGTCCACCGGTTGCCCCTGACGTTGTAATTGCAGGCCCGGACGGCGACCTTCCTTGACCACGCTGAGGAAGTTGGAGGTTGCGTTGCCACATTCGTTGTTGGCGAACAGCGGGCTGTCGTTCAGCGCGCAATACAGCAGGAATGCGTCGAGGAAACGCGACTCCGGCAGGTCGATGCCCATCGGCAGGAACGGGTTGATGTCCAGGCAGCGCACTTCGATGTATTGGATGCCACGTGCCATCAGCGCCTGGATCGGCCGCTCGCCGGTGTAGGTCACACGCTTGGGGCGGATGTTGGAGTAGTACTCGTTTTCGATTTGCAGGATGTTGGTGTTGAGCTGTACCCATTCACCGTCCTTGTGCGTGCCGACTTCTACGTACGGCGCGTAGGGCGTTGCCACCGCTTCACGCAGGCTGTCGGTGTAGCTGACCAGGTCGTTGTAGCACGGCGTGAGGCCGGCCTGGGCGTTGCTCTGGTAACCCAGGTCGCTCATGCGCAGGCTGGTGGCGTAGGGCAGGTACAGGGTGTCAGCGTCGAGCACTTCCAACTGGTGCGAGCGACCGCGCAGGAAGCCCGCGTCCAGCGCCGGCGAAGCCCCGAACAGGTACATCAGCAGCCAGCTGTAGCGACGGAAATTGCGGATCAGCGCGATATAGGCGTTGGACTGATAGTCGCGGTCAGTGCCGACAAATCCTTCAGTTTCCTTGAGCAGCGGCCATAGCTGTTCCGGCAGGGAAAAGTTGTAGTGGATGCCCGCGATGCATTGCATGGTCTTGCCGTAACGCAGGGCCAGCCCCTTGCGGTACACGTACTTGAGCTGTCCGATATTGGACGTGCCGTAGTAGGCAATCGGAATGTCTTCCTCGGCCGGCAACGGGCACGGCATCGAGGGGCTCCACAGGTATTCGCTGCCGAGCTTGGTGTAGGCAAACCGGTGGATCTTGTCCAGGCTGCTCAGGGTATCGGCCGGGTTGGGCAGGGCGGGAGTGATGAACTCAAGCAGCGATTCCGAGTAGTCAGTGGTGATCAGTTCGTTGGTCAACGCGGCGCCCAGGGCTTCGGGGTGCGGCGTTTGTGCCAGGCGGCCATCACCCGTAACGCGCAGGCATTCGCGCTCGATGCCGTGCAAGCACTGCTCTAGCAGGGAGAGGTGTTCGCGCTTGCCGAGCAAAGCCAGGCGGCGGTTGAGAAGTTCGCTCAAGTTGGATTCCTTCACGCGTCAGTCGCCCCAATATGGGGGTGGGCAGGACGGTCTACAAGGGTGAAGTTAAAACTGGCGTGATCGCCTGGTTCAGAGTCGATTTGACCCGCTGTGAAAAAGCCTACTTCACTCCATGAATTTGGCTACAGCACGGCAAGAAAATTCCGACGCTGTGATTGCAGCGCCGAAATTAACTCAAATCGGGGGTAGGGAGCTATAGGACAGCGAAGGTACCCTGCGCTTTTGCGATAAGTCTTTCGTCTTGGTACACATCCGCCTCGACCACCAGCGTGCGGCGCCCGGCATGAATCACCCGGCTGGTGCACAGCACGTCACCGCCTTCCACCGCACGGATATAGTTGATTTTGCACTCGATGGTCGCGCTCTGCTGGTCGAAACCATGTGAGCTGGAACAGGCCAGCCCCATCGTAATGTCCACCAGGCTGAAAATCGCCCCGCCATGGAGCTTGCCCGCGCGGTTGCGCAAGTGCGGCTCCAGGGTCAGGGCCACCTCGGCAACGCCTTCCTCAAGGCGTTGCAGACGGCAGCCGATCAGTTCGCTGAACGCGCTCTGGGTCAAGCCGGCCGGAATTTCCATCAACGCTTCTTCAACTGTTTAGCGTTGGCGAACAGCGAGGCCATGGCGTTGTTGCTCGGCGCTGCGGTGGCGGTGTCCTTGCGCGGAGCGCTGTTTTGCGACTGGCGCGGTGCGGAGCCTGGACGTGCGCCACGGGCACCGTCGATTTTCTCACCGGGGGTGTCGCTCATGCGCATCGACAGGCCGACACGTTTGCGCGGGATGTCAATTTCCATGACCTTGACCTTGACCACGTCACCGGCTTTCACCGCTTCGCGTGGATCCTTGATGAATTTCTCCGAAAGCGCAGAGATATGTACCAAACCGTCCTGATGCACGCCGATATCCACAAAGGCACCGAAGTTGGTCACGTTGGTGACGACGCCTTCGAGGATCATGCCCAGTTGCAGGTCCTTGAGGTCTTCGACACCGTCCTGGAACTCGGCGGTCTTGAACTCGGGGCGGGGGTCGCGGCCCGGCTTTTCCAGCTCTTGCAGGATGTCGGTGATGGTCGGCACACCGAATGTTTCGTCGGTGTACTTCTTTGGATCCAGACGCTTGAGGAATGCAGCGTCACCGATCAGCGAACGGATGTCGCGGTCGGTTTCGGCGGCGATGCGTTGCACCAGCGGGTAGGCTTCCGGGTGAACCGCGGAAGAATCCAACGGGTTATCGCCGTTCATTACGCGTAGGAAGCCGGCGGCCTGTTCGAAGGTTTTTTCACCCAGGCGTGCGACTTTTTTCAGCGCTGCACGGGTTTTGAACGCGCCGTTTTCGTCACGGTGAGTCACGATGTTTTGCGCCAACGTGGCGTTGAGGCCGGAAATACGTGCAAGCAGCGCGACGGAAGCGGTGTTCACGTCTACGCCAACGGCGTTTACGCAATCTTCCACCACTGCATCCAGGCCACGCGCCAGTTTCAGCTGCGACACGTCATGCTGATACTGGCCCACGCCGATGGATTTAGGGTCGATTTTCACCAGTTCGGCCAGTGGATCCTGCAGGCGACGAGCAATCGACACCGCGCCACGGATCGACACGTCGAGGTCCGGGAATTCCTTGGATGCCAACTCCGACGCCGAATACACCGAGGCGCCAGCCTCGGAGACCATGACTTTGGTCATCTTCATGGCTGGGTATTTCTTGATCAGTTCGGCGGCCAGCTTGTCGGTCTCGCGGCTGGCAGTGCCGTTGCCGATGGCGATCAGGTCGACCGAGTGTTTGGCGCACAAGGCGGCCAGGATCGCGAGGGTCTGGTCCCATTTGTTGTGCGGTACATGCGGATACACAGTCGCGTGGTCCAGCAGCTTGCCGGTGGAATCGACCACGGCCACTTTGCAGCCAGTGCGCAGGCCTGGGTCGAGGCCCAAAGTGGCACGTGGCCCGGCCGGGGCAGCCAGTAGCAGGTCGTGCAGGTTGTGGGCGAACACGTTGATCGCCTCGGTTTCGGCGCCGTCGCGCAGTTCGCCCAGCAGGTCGGTTTCCAGGTGGGTGTAGAGCTTGACCTTCCAGGTCCAGCGCACCACTTCACCGAGCCACTTGTCCGCAGGACGGTTCTGATTCTGGATGCCGAATTGTTGACCGATCATGCCTTCGCACGGGTGCATGGTGCCCGGCAACTCGTCGCCGACCTTCAGTGCGGAGCTGAGAATGCCTTCGTTGCGGCCACGGAAAATGGCGAGTGCACGGTGGGACGGCATGCTCTTGAGCGGCTCGTCGTGTTCGAAGTAATCGCGGAACTTGGCGCCTTCTTCCTCCTTGCCGGCGATGACGCGGGCACTGAGGATGGCTTCCTGCTTAAGGTAGGTACGCAGTTTTTCCAGCAGGCTGGCGTCTTCGGCGAAGCGCTCCATGAGGATGTACTTGGCGCCTTCGAGGGCGGCCTTGACATCGGCGACGCCCTTTTCGGCGTCGATGAAGCGTACGGCTTCGGTTTCCGGGGGCAGCGACGGGTCGTTGAACAACCCGTCGGCCAGCTCGCCCAGGCCCGCTTCCAGGGCGATCTGGCCCTTGGTGCGGCGCTTTTGCTTGTAGGGCAGGTAAAGGTCTTCGAGGCGGGTCTTGGTGTCGGCGAGCTTGATGTCTCGCTCAAGTTGCGGGGTCAACTTGCCTTGTTCCTCGATGCTGGCGAGGATGCTGATGCGCCGTTCGTCGAGTTCTCGCAGGTAGCGCAGGCGCTCTTCCAGGTGACGCAGTTGGATGTCGTCGAGGCTGCCGGTCACTTCTTTACGGTAACGGGCGATGAAGGGCACCGTGGAGCCTTCATCCAGTAGAGCGACGGCCGCTTCGACCTGTTGTGGGCGTACACCGAGTTCCTCGGCGATGCGGCTGTTGATGCTGTCCATAAAACCACCTGAAATTCTTAAAAGCAGCTCGCAAGCCCGGAAAACAAGGCGTTGGGAGGCTGGTTGAGCGGCCCGACTGGCGCCGCTGCCTGGGTCAAGAGGCAGCCTATTGACCCTCGAAATCGAAAAAATCACGACAAGCGGTGAAAAAAGCCTCGGCATCAAACGGTAACTATCTGACGTTGCCCTGCACGACGGCGCCGCATTATAACCAGCGTTCTGCCCTTGGGGGGGATTGCGCCAACGGTTGTAGGGCGCGGGTTCGCTGGCAGTAGAGGAAAAATCTGCTAACAATGCACACGGTGCGTATAACGGCAGCTAGGCCATAATGCGCGCCGAGATAAGAGGAGCATCTAATGAGCAGCACTGCACAAACTGCTGAAGGCGAGAAAATTCTCATCGTTGACGACGATCCGGGGCTGAGCAGCCTGCTGGAGCGTTTCTTCAACTCCAAGGGCTACCGCGCCCGCGCGGTGCCGAACACTGAGCAGATGGACCGCCTGTTGGGGCGTGAAGTGTTCAACTTGGTCGTGCTCGACCTGATGCTGCCCGGCGAAGATGGCCTCACCGCCTGCAAACGCCTGCGCGGCGCGAACAACCAGATTCCAATCATCATGCTTACCGCCAAGGGCGATGAGCTGAGCCGCATCAAGGGCCTGGAGCTGGGCGCGGATGACTATTTGGCCAAGCCGTTCAACCCGGATGAGCTGATGGCTCGAGTCAAGGCCGTGTTGCGTCGCCAGGCAGCCCCGGTACCGGGCGCCCCCGGCAGCGAAGACGAAAGCGTCACTTTTGGCGACTACGAACTATCGCTGGCGACCCGTGAGCTCAAGCGTGGCGATGAAGTGCACATGCTGACCACTGGCGAATTCGCCGTGCTCAAGGCCCTGGTGATGAACGCTCGCCAGCCGCTGACCCGCGACAAACTGATGAACCTGGCCCGTGGCCGGGAATGGGACGCCCTGGAGCGCTCCATTGACGTGCAGATTTCCCGTCTGCGCCGGATGATCGAGCCGGACCCCTCCAAGCCTAGGTATATCCAGACGGTGTGGGGTGTGGGTTATGTGTTTGTGCCGGATGGCAATAAAACCAGTTGACCGATGATTTGCAGGGCGGGCCTCCCGGCGTTTGATTCCATGAGGGTCGACGGGAGGTCCGGCGTCTGCAATTCTGCGAGCGCCGCTCGTTTCTGCAAGGTATCTAGCTGTCTTCTATGAAAACCCCGCTGTGGTTCCCCCAAAGCTTCTTCTCTCGCACCCTTTGGCTGGTGCTGATCGTCGTTCTGTTTTCCAAAGCACTCACGCTGGTTTATCTGTTGATGAACGAGGACGTGCTGGTGGATCGACAATACAGCCACGGTGTCGCCTTGACGCTGCGCGCCTATTGGGCGGCTGACCCCGAGAACCGCGAGAAAATTGCCAAGGCCGCCACGCTGGTCCGTGTCGCGGGCGCGGGGGTGCCTGAGGGTGAGCAACATTGGCCCTACAGTGAAATTTACCAGCGCCAGATGCAGGCTGAACTCGGTGAAGACACTGAGGTGCGGCTGCGCATGCATGTATCGCCGGCGTTGTGGGTGCGCGCGCCAAGCCTGGGTGAGGATTGGCTGAAAGTGCCGCTGTACCCGCATCCGCTGCGTGGGCAGAAGATCTGGAACGTGCTGGGCTGGTTCCTGGCGATCGGGCTGCTTTCAACGGCTTCGGCGTGGATCTTTGTCCGGCAGCTCAACCAACCACTCAAACGTCTGGTGTTTGCTGCCCGTCAATTGGGCCAGGGGCGCAGCGTGCGCCTGCCGGTCAGCGATACGCCCAGCGAGATGACTGAGGTGTACGGCGCGTTCAACCAGATGGCGGAAGACGTCGAGCAGGCCGGGCGCGAACGCGAGTTGATGCTGGCGGGAGTTTCCCACGACTTGCGCACACCCTTGACGCGGCTGCGCCTGTCTCTGGAGTTGATGGGCAACCATAGCGATCTGACCGATGACATGGTCCGTGACATTGAGGACATGGACGCTATTCTCGACCAGTTCCTCGCGTTCATCCGCGATGGCCGGGATGAGGTGGTGGAAGAGGTCGACCTGACTGACCTGGTGCGTGAGGTGGTCGCGCCCTACAACCAGAACGGTGAGCAAGTGCGCATGCGCCTTGAGCCGATCCAGCCTTTTGCGTTACGGCGGGTCTCGATGAAGCGCCTGTTGAACAACCTGATCGGTAACGCTTTGCATCACGCCGGTTCCGATGTGGAAGTGGCTGCGTATGTATCCGGCGACAGTGCTGCGCCTTATGTGGTGCTGAGCGTCATGGACCGGGGCGCGGGCATCGACCCGGACGAGCTGGAGGGTATCTTCAACCCTTTCACCCGCGGCGACCGTGCTCGGGGTGGTAAGGGTACTGGTCTGGGGTTGGCAATTGTGCGGCGGATTGCCTCGATGCATGGCGGCAATGTTGAGTTGCGTAACCGCGAAGAGGGAGGGTTAGAGGCGCGAGTGCGTTTGCCGCTGGGCTTGATGTTGCCCAGAGATGCGGTATAGGAGCAGCGACAAGCTTCAAGCTATCAGCTGCAAGAAAGAGCAAAAGCATCTGTCTTCTCTTGCAGCTTTTAGCTTGAAGCTTGTCGCTGCTCTTACCCTTTACCCTTGGTCCGAGTCATATTCGCCCCGCCACTCTTCTCCAAATGCTGAATGATGATCCCTGCCACATCCTTGCCCGTGGTGGTCTCGATCCCTTCCAGCCCCGGCGATGAATTCACCTCCATCACCAGTGGTCCATGGTTGGAGCGCAAGATATCTACACCCGCCACGCTCAAACCCATCACCTTCGCCGCCCGCAGCGCGGTCATGCGTTCCTCGGGGGTGATCTTGATCAGGCTGGCACTACCACCGCGGTGCAAATTGGAGCGGAACTCTCCCGGCTTGGCCTGACGCTTCATCGCCGCAATCACCTTGTCGCCCACCACGAAGCAGCGGATATCGGCGCCGCCGGCTTCCTTGATGTATTCCTGCACCATGATGTTCTGCTTGAGGCCCATGAATGCCTCGATCACGGATTCCGCTGCCGTCGCGGTTTCACACAGCACCACACCTATGCCCTGGGTGCCTTCCAGTACCTTGATCACCAGCGGCGCGCCATTGACCATCTCGATCAGGTCGGGAATGTCGTCGGGAGAGTGGGCAAAACCGGTCACTGGCAGGCCGATGCCCCGGCGTGAAAGCAGCTGCAGCGAGCGCAACTTGTCCCGAGAGCGGGCAATGGCGACCGATTCGTTGAGGGGCGATACCCCCATCATTTCAAACTGGCGCAATACCGCGCAGCCATAAAACGTCACCGAAGCTCCGATGCGAGGGATCACTGCATCAAACCCCTCCAGCGGTTTACCCCGGTAATGGATCTGCGGCTTATGGCTGGCAATGTTCATATAGGCACGCAACGTGTCGATCACCACCATTTCGTGGCCACGTTCAGTGCCGGCCTCAACCAGGCGGCGGGTGGAATACAGACGCGGGTTTCGCGACAGCACAGCAATCTTCATGCAGCACCTGGGGCAGAAATAGTAGAGACCGGGAACGCCGGCTTGTCTTGAACGTACTTGACGCCTGGATTGACCACCAATTGGCCGTCAATCAGCGCCTTGGAACCCAGTAACAGGCGATAACGCATGGCCTTGCGGCACGCGAGGGTGAATTCCACCCGCCATACCCGATCACCCAGCGCGAGGGTTGTGCTGATTACGTAGCGCACCTGCGCGTGGCCGTTGGAGCTTTTGATGGTTTTCATCGTCACCAGCAGCGCCTCGCAGCGGCGGTGGCGCAGTTGCACAATGCTGCCCAGATGCGCGGTGAAGCGCACCCATTTCTCGCCGTCGCGCTCAAAAGGCTCGATATCGGTGGCGTGCAGGCTGGAGGTACTGGCACCGGTGTCGATCTTCGCGCGCAGGCCTGCCACTCCCAGGTCGGGAAGTGCCACCCACTCACGCAGACCCACAACGGTCAAATGGTCAAATGTCTTCAATATGGGTAACCGATCGATTTGCCCAGGCCTGGGGTGAAATCTCAGCCAGGGCTTTGAATGCAGGCTTGGCGAACCAATAACCCTGCATCAGGAATATTCCGCAGTCGGAAAGGAAGTTACGCTCACCAGCACTTTCGATGCCTTCGGCGATGACACTAACCCCTAACTGCTCACAGATTGTGACAATCCCCCGGACGATGATCTGTCGGACACGATCCTGATCGACATCGCGAATCAGCGACATGTCGAGTTTGATCAAGTCAGGTTGAAAATCGGCCAGCAAACTCAGCCCTGAATAACCCGCACCGAAATCGTCGATGGCGGTCTTGAAGCCGAATTCGCGGTATTCACGCAGAATATTCGTCAAATGGCGATTGTTATCTACGTGCTCGCTTTCGATTGTCTCGAAAATCAGCCGGTCCAGCGGAAAATCATGCGCGCGGGCTGCCTCCAGGGTGCTGCGGATACACAACTCCGGGCGGTACACGGCGTTAGGCATAAAGTTGATAGAGAGATGGGTTTGCATACCCAGGGCCGCCGCCCCGGCGATCGCTTGGGTTCGGCAGCGTTGGTCGAAACGGTAGCGGTTGCTTTCGTCGACCTGGTCCAGCACAGACAGCGCCCCTTCGCCTTGCGTACCACGGACCAGGGCTTCGTGGGCGAAGATCGAATGGTCCCGAAGGTCTACGATAGGCTGATAGGCGAACGCAAAATCGAACCCCAAGGGTTCGCTTTGCTGGCAGCCCACGCAGCGCTGGTCAGGCGAGGTGAGTGAAGTGGGAAAGTCGGTCACAGCGTATCCTCGCGAAAACAGAGTGCTACCTGGCGTATCTTAGGTGAGCCTTAGGGTTTATGCGTCGAAGGGTTTCAACGTTAAAGTTGCGACATTTTTCAGAGCGAGGAATTCAAGTGGCTCAAAAGCAGGAAGAGGAAGAAAAAGTCCGTCTGGACAAGTGGCTGTGGGCTGCGCGCTTCTATAAAACCCGTGCCCTGGCGAAGGCTGCCATCGAGAGTGGCAAGGTGCATCATCGTGGCGAGCGCTGCAAGCCAGGCAAGGAACCGCGCGTCGGGGATGAATTTCAGATTCGTACCGGGTTTGATGAAAAAACGGTCGTGGTCCAGGCGCTTTCCATCGTGCGCCGTGGGGCGCCTGAAGCGCAGGCGCTGTACACCGAGACCGAAGCCAGTATTGCTAAGCGTGAAAATGCGGCGGCGATGCGAAAGGCCGGCGGTATCGGCATGACCACCGATGGCAAGCCGAGCAAGAAGCAGCGCCGCGACTTGTTCAAGTTTCGCGGCAGTGGCAATGATGACTGACCCTGCGCGGGGCAAGCCTGCTCACTACAAGCGTATGACGCTTAGCCGACTAATCAGTGGCACTCGTTGAAACAGCCGGAAGACGGGTGCCGTCACCCGCAACAACCCACCCGACACCTTCGCCGCAAACGGTGTGTAATACCCCCACCCCAGCGCCAACAGTGCCAGCAACACACCACCGATGTAGTCGTCCTGCCCCCAGTGCGCCCCCGCCACCAGGCGCGGCATCATGAACAACAGTGCCAGGCCCCAAATCACCAGCACCTGGCCGGTGCGCTTGGCGAACACCGTCATGAACATCCCCCAGATCAACAGCACCGAAGCGTGATCCCCCGGGAAACTCTGGCTCGAACGGTCCTTCAGTTCCCACGTCTTTTCCAGCCCAGGGAAATAGTCGCTCATCCGGATCGCCCCGCTGATGACCATCGACGGGCTACTGTGTTGCCAGCCCATGTGTGCCGCGAACTTGGAAAACAGCATGCGAATAAACAGCAACAGCAGCAGAATTCCGACAAAACCGAACAGTGCCTGGCGCACCTGCACGGCCTTGAATACCCAATCACCGCGAATCAACAACAGCAGCAGAATCACGCCGACCACTGCGTCGAACGGTCGCAAACTGGCCACGGCCCACACGTGCAGCCATGTGGAGTTGCTCGCGAGCGGTTTATTGAGCAGATGAAACAGCCACTCGTCGAAAACCACACACAGCATCTGGCCCGTGGGCCACAGCCAAAAACACAGCAGCCCGATCGCGAGTAGATTGCACCAGGCCCACCCCCCGAGGCTCCACTTGGCTTGGAACAAACTCGGATTGTTCATAAACTGTCCCCCACGGCTCTAGAAAACAGCACCAAAACGGTGCTAAAGCGTTTAATTCTATAAACTTTGTAATCAATTTGTCATCAATTCAGATACCCAGACCTATGACTGATCTACCGGATACCGACTTCACCCAACGCTTCATCTTCGACGAGAACGATGCCCGCGGCGAACTGGTCTCGCTGGAGCGCAGCTATGCTGAAGTCCTTGCCAAGCACCCTTATCCGGAGCCGGTTGCGCAACTGCTCGGCGAGCTGATGGCGGCCGCCTCGCTGCTGGTGGGCACGATGAAATTCGACGGTCTGCTTATTTTGCAGGCGCGGTCTGAAGGTCCGGTCCCGATGCTGATGATCGAGTGTTCCAGCGAACGCGAAATCCGTGGCCTGGCCCGTTACGACGCCGACCAGATTGCCCCGGACGCCACTTTGTCCGACCTGATGGCCAACGGCGTGCTGGCGATCACCGTCGACCCAACCGAAGGCCAACGCTACCAAGGCATCGTCGACCTCGACGGCGAAACCCTGTCGGACTGCTTCACCAACTACTTCGTGATGTCCCAGCAAGTCGGCACCAAGTTCTGGCTCAACGCCGACGGCAAGCGTGCTCGCGGCCTGTTGTTGCAACAGTTGCCGGCTGACCGCATCAAGGACGACGATGAGCGCACCGATAGCTGGCGCAAGCTGACCGCCCTTGCCGGTACACTGACGGCTGAAGAGCTGCTGGGCTTGGACAACGAAACCATCCTGCATCGCCTGTACCACGAAGAGGCCGTGCGCTTGTTTGACGCACAGGGCCTGCGCTTCCGTTGCAGCTGCTCCCGTGAACGCTCAGCCAATGCCTTGGTCAGCCTGGGCCTGGAAGATGCCCAGGATCTGGTGGTCGAGCACGGTGGCAACATCGAGATCGACTGCCAGTTCTGCAACCAGCGCTACCTGTTCGATGCGGCCGATGTCGCCCAATTGTTCGCCGGCGCAGGCATCGATACCCCTTCCAACACCCGCCACTAAAACGTTTAAGCACAGGTGAATCACCTGACAATTGCCGGTTTAGCGCTGTTCTGACGGGAGGGCCCTACTTTTTTTGGGCTTTTCTGGCATAATCCGGCCCACTTTTTTCGCGGTAGTAGTGCGCAACTTTCTACTACAAAACGTTTGGAGCACTCGGCCATAGGCCGACGGGGAACCTCATGACGCAAGCCAACAACGCCGTATACACCGATCTGAGTGTTGATGATCTGGTTAAAGAAGCCCTGCAGCGCGGTGAAGGCGTGCTTGCCGATACTGGCGCACTGGTCGTAGAAACGGGTCACCGTACCGGTCGTTCGCCGGTCGACCGTTTCATCGTTGAAGAGCCTTCCACCCAGGACGCCATTGCCTGGGGCCCGATCAACCGCAAGTTCCCGGCCGACAAGTTCGATGCCCTGTGGGCTCGTGTCGAGGCATTCAACAACGCGCAAGAACATTTCGTTTCCCACGTCCATGTAGGTGCTTCCGAAGACCACTACCTGGCCGTGAAGATGACCACCCAGACTGCCTGGCAGAACCTGTTCGGTCGTTGCCTGTTCATCAACCCGGCCCAGTACAACCCGGCCGGTCGTGACGAGTGGCAGGTGCTCAACGTGGCCAACTTTGAATGCGTGCCTGAGCGTGACGGCACTAACTCCGACGGTTGCGTGATCCTCAACTTCGCCCAGAAGAAAGTGCTGATCGCCGGTATGCGTTACGCCGGTGAAATGAAGAAAGCCATGTTCTCGGTACAGAACTTCCTGCTGCCGGCTTGCGACGTACTGCCGATGCACTGCGCCGCCAACATTGGCGAAGCAGGCGACGTGACCTTGTTCTTCGGCCTGTCGGGCACCGGTAAAACCACCCTGTCGGCCGACGAAAGCCGTTACCTGATCGGTGACGACGAACACGGCTGGGGCGAAGGCGTGGTGTTCAACATCGAAGGCGGTTGCTATGCCAAGTGCATCGACCTCTCCGAGAAGAACGAGCCAGTCATCTGGAAAGCCATCAAGCATGGCGCTGTGTTGGAAAACGTGGTTATCGACGATGCCAGGCACGCCGACTACACCAACGTCAGCCTGACCCAGAACAGCCGCGCCGCTTACCCGCTGGAGCACGTTGCCAAGCGTTCCGAGAAGAACCTGGGCGGCGAGCCAAACGCGGTGATCTTCCTGACCTGCGACCTGACTGGCGTGCTGCCACCCGTGTCGATCCTCAGCGAAGAACAAGCGGCCTACCACTTCCTGTCCGGCTACACCGCACTGGTGGGCTCGACCGAAATGGGTTCCGGCAGCGGCATCAAGTCGACCTTCTCCACGTGCTTCGGCGCGCCGTTCTTCCCGCGTCCGGCCGGCGAATATGCTGAGTTGCTGATCAAACGCATCCGCGGCTTCGGCTCCAAGGTCTACCTGGTCAACACCGGCTGGACCGGCGGCGGCTACGGCGTCGGCAACCGCTTCAACATCCCGACTACTCGCGGCGTCATCGCAGCGATCCAGAGCGGCGCGTTGATCGGTGCTGAAACCGAACACCTGGACACCATCAACCTCGACGTGCCATTGGCCGTACCGGGCGTTGAGACTGGCCTGTTGAACCCACGTAACACCTGGGCTGACAAGGCTGCTTATGATGACGCGGCGAAGGCGCTGGCTGCGTTGTTCATCGAGAACTTCAAGAAGTTTGAAGTGAGCGATGCGATCAAGGCTGCGGGTCCTAAGTTGTAAGATTCGATCGGTGTGAAAAAGCCGCCTCTCGTAGGTAATGCTGTTCACTTAAGCGGAGCAGCCTTACGATTCACCGGAAACCGGGTCTTTGATATCTTCACCGTCCTGGGTCTCGAAGGCCTTGGACGGTGGCTTAGAAACATCCCTCCAACACCCGCCCTTAGCTCCGCCAATCGTCTTCCCGTTGCTGAAATTGGGTTAGCCGCTGCCATCACGATCAACTGAACGGCGATGTATTGGCAGGCTGGCTTGAACCGGATATCCGACGGCGCTCGACCAAAAGCCATTGCGGCTTGACTCGCTTCTCGGCGAATCACGTTGTAGGCAAGCAACAAGCCCCAGACCTCCTGATACACCAAGTCGATCTTCTTGCTGCGTAAGGTCATTGCGTTCTGCTGCATCGAGCTTTTGATATCTCTGAAACCCAGCTCGA